>JBDLTZ010000272.1:0-25191 GCA_039805565.1 Chloroflexota bacterium
CGAGGGGTTCTGGGGCTGCTGGAGCGACGCCACCGAGAGCAGCGGCCCCTGCCACACCCTGGCCGAACTCACCGCGCTCCTCTGCGCCGGCAAGGGGATCTACGCCGACTAGCGCGGAACGCTGAACGATGAACGATGAACGATGAACGATGAACGCCCAAGCTTGAGGTGCATGACCGCCGAGAAGGCTCAATTGTTCTGACCGCCGCTGTAGGGCGAAGGCGCTGATGGGGACACCTTCAGCCATCTGCTCCTGATTACGCGCTCTGCGCAGTACGAGCACGGCTCGGCGCGACAGAACGGTGCACGAGCCGCTATAATCGCCACTCGGAACCGCGCAGACTGCAAGGCTGGAGCAACCTCTTATGAGCGCAGAGACCACGAGTGCCCGGCGCGTGAGCCGCCGACTCGACCACCTCAGCCCCTCGGCCACCGTGGGGCTGGGCGCCAGGATCGCCCGCATGCGCGCCGAGGGGATCGACGTGATCTCCTTCGGACAGGGCGAGCCGGACTTCCCCACCCCCGCCGCGCTGAAGGCCGCCGGCGTGGCCGCGATCGAGCAGGACCGGACGAAGTACACCGCGGTGGGCGGCCCGGCCGAGCTGCGCGCCGCCATCGCCCGCCGCGTCACGGCCGACACCGGCGTGCCCTACGGCGCGGGGCAGGTCTCGGCCACCACGGGCGCAAAGGAGGGGCTGTTCCTGGCCTTCCTGGCGCTGTGCGACGAGGGCGACGAGGTCATTATCCCAGCGCCCTACTGGGTGAGCTACGTGGACCAGGCGCGCATCGCTGGCGCCGAGCCGGTGATCGTCCCCGCCGGCCCTGAGCAGGGCTTCAAGATCACCGCCGTGCAGCTCGCTGCCGCGCTCACCCCGCGCACCCGCGCCATCGTCCTCAACTCACCCTCGAACCCCACCGGCGCCGTCTACTCCGAGGAGGAGCTGCGCGCCCTGGCCGAGGTGCTGCGCGGCAGCCGGGCCTACATCATCACCGACGAGATCTACGACGCGATCGTCTACGGCTCCTACGCCCGCTGGCTGCGCGTGGCGCCAGACCTGGCTGACCGCACGATCGTGATCAACGGCGCCTCGAAGGCCTTCGCGATGACCGGCTGGCGCATGGGGTACGTGGCCGGACCGACCGACGTGATGGAGGCTATCAAGAGCATCCAGAGTCACTCGACCACCCACACGTCCTCGGTGACGCAGGCGGCCGCACTCCCGGCCTACGACGGCTCCGCGGACATCGACGGCGAGGTAGCGCGCATGGTGGCCGCCTTCCGCGAGCGGCGCGACCTGATCGTGGCGCTGCTGCGCGAGGTGCCCGGCGTCGAGGTGGACGTGCCGGACGGGGCGTTCTATGTCTTCCCGCGCATCACCGGGCTGCTCGGCCGCCCGCTGGCATCGGGGCGCATTTGCGCCAGCGACGACGAGCTGGCAGACGAGCTGCTGGCAGCGGCGCACATCGGTGTGGTGCCCGGCTCGGCCTTCGGCGCGCCCGGGTTCCTGCGCCTCTCCTACGCCACTGGCGCCGACGCGATCCGCGAGGGGGCGCGGCGTCTCGCAGCGGCCATGAGGGAGTAGAACAGCAGTTGCACGCTCCTTGACCGTGAGCTATACTCATCCGCACCAGATGTGGCCGCAACAGCACCCTCGCCCGCACCGGCGCCGACGGCGTGTGGCGGGGGTGGCTCACCTGAAGGGTGGCGCGTGGCGGATACGTACGCGGACATCGAGGCTCGCTTCAGCCCGCTCACCGAGGAGCTGACGGCCGTCACGATCAGCGGGCCCGGCGGCGACGCGAGCCTGCGCTTCACGCCGCCGGCCGCGCACTCCCCCTACTCGGCGAGCCACCAACCCGAGATGCTCGGCCGCGCGCTGTTCGAGGAGCTCTTCCAGGGCGCAGCGCGCGACGTCTACCAGGCCTCCGGCGCGCGCCTCTCCCCCGGCCAGCGGCTGCGGCTGCGCCTCTCCATCCCCGCCGAGCTGCCGCACATCGCCGCGCTGCCCTGGGAGCTGCTGCACGATCCCGCGCGCGGACCGCTGGCACTGCGCGGGGTCTCGATCGTCCGCTTCCTGGCGCTCCCCACCCCGCTGCCGCAGCTCGACGCGCCGCCTGCCCTGCGCGTGCTGCTGAGCGCGGCGCAGACCCCGCCGCCGGCCAGCATCGACCGCGAGCTGCGCGTCGTGGCACAGGCACTGGCCGCCCCCACCGCGCCCATCGACACGGCCGAGGCCCCCCACCTGACCACCGCGGCCCTGCGCGAGCACCTGCGCGCCGGGCGCCACGTCTGGCACTTCGTGGGGCACGGGGGGCGCACCCCCGGCGGCGAGGCCCACCTGCTCTTCGAAGACCAGCAGGGTGACCCGGCGCCTGTCTCACCGCACGAGCTCGCGGCCTTGCTCGCGGGCGGGGGCGTGCGTCTGGCCGTTCTCAGCGCCTGCCACAGCGCAGGTGTCGCCGAGCATATCCTGGCCGGCGTGGCCCCGGCACTCGTGGCGGCCGGCGTCCCGGCGGTGGTCGCGATGCAGGCCGAGATCCCAGAGGAGGCCACCCGCGCCTTCGCCGCCGCCTTCTACGCGGCGCTGGCGCAGGGCATCTCGCTCGACGGGTGTGTGGCCGAGGGACGCGCGGCGGTGCTTGGCGCGGGCGGGCCGGGCTCGTACCACTGGGCCACCCCGGCGGTGTACACCCGCCTGCGCGACGGACACCTGCTGCCGAGAAGCGCCGCGCCCGCCGCTCAACCCCTCGCGGGCTCGATTACTGTCGGCGACATCAGCGGCGGGGTCATCAACGTGGGCGGGGTGATGCAGATCAGCGGCGGCGCGACTGTTCATATGGACGATGGCACGGTGCGAGCAGGAGGATGGGCGGCCCAGTCGGGCGGGGGGGCTCCACCGACCGGGCCGGCGCTCGACGCTCTGGAGGCAGACGTCCACCGCGAGCTGGAGCGCGTGCCCCCAGCCCACAGCGCCGCGGCGGAGCGCATCCAGGAGCGGGCCGCCCTGCTGCTGCGGGACGCGCGGCAGGACGCGCCCGACCGCGACCTGCTGCTCTATAACGCGCGTAGCCTGGCGCAGCTCGCCGGGCGGCTCGCCGCCGACACACCTTCCCTCGCCGCGGCCGCGGCGCGCCTCGCGGCCTGGTTCGAGGATCGCACGCCGCGCAGCTGAACGGGGGCGACATGACGTTTCTGGAACGCTGGCAGAGCGAGCTGCCGGCCTCGCTCGACACATTCGCCCAGATCGCCCCACGCGCCAAAGACGTAGACTTCACCTACGGGCTGCTGGCGGCCGCGGTGCTATGGCCGGCGCGTGGCCCGGTGCACGCCTACGACGGCGCGGCGGGCGACGTGCTGCGGGAGCTCGTAGGGACGCAGGCCGGGGCGCTGCTGCGGATTGTGAACGGGTGGCCCGATGACCGCCTCGCAGCCGCGCGCGCCCTGGCCGACGAGGCCGCGCGCAGTGAGGAGCTGCGGACCGCCCTACTGGCGCTGATCGAGCGCTTCGAGGCCGCGCGCCTCTTCGCCGAGCGGCTGGCACGCGGCTACACCCCCCAGGCGGGCGCCAGCAGCATCACTGTCAGCGAGCAGATCCGCGCCGCTCTGGTGAACGTCGGCGGCATCACCAACATCGACTCCCTCACCGTCCACCTTGACCAGTCCGTGGTGGTCCAGCACCCGCGCCTCTCGCGCCGCACCCTAGCCGCGGGGCTGGGTCTGGCCGCCACATTCCTGGTGGCCGCCGCGATCGTCATCTACCAGTTTGTGGCGCCGCGCCTGGCCCCCGAGGAGACGATGAAGGGCGCGCTCAACATTGCCGTGGCCCAGCTCCAGCCCACGGCGGGCGCGGGGTGCGCGGTGACGCCCGACAGCGCCCGCGGCATCTCGGACGTGGTCCACGAGACCCTCGAGCGCGAGCTATCGGGCACGCTCGCGGCGATGGCCCCCGGCCGCCGGAGGCTGCTGAGCGACAACGATATTCAGATCTGGTCGCCCGGCAAGACCGGCCAGGTGACCCCCGAGACGGTGCGGCAGCGCGCGCAGGCGATCAACGCCGACGTGGTGCTGTTTGGCGAGCTGTGGTGCGAGAGCAACCCCTCGCGCACGCGGGTCGCGCCGGCGATCTACGTGACCGACCGCAAGGATAAGTCGTTCGAGCACCTGGAGTTCACCGGCGCCCACCTGCTCGGCAGCGCCGTGTCCGGCGACGGGCACCCGGACGGCGGCGCGGCGCGCGGGGCCCTGCGCGCGCAGCTCCTCAGCCGCATGGCCGCGCTCTCGCAGTTCCTCCTCGGGCTGGACTCCTACTTCGCCGGCCAGTACGAGGAGGCGCAGGCCGCTTTCACCGCCGCGGCGCAGGCCGAGGGGCTCGACGACCCCCGGCTCGGCTCGATGATGCAGCTGTTCGCGGGGACGGCGGCCGGCCGGCGTGGGGAGCTCGGGGCGGCGCGGGCGAGCTACGAGGCGGCCATCGCGAGTGATCCGGGCAACGTGCGCGCCCACTTCTCGCTCGCCGAGTGGCACTACTTCGACTCGATGGGGGACTGCGAGGCGTCGGAGGTGGCGCCGGGCGGCCCGGCCGAGAAGCCCGAGGGGCTGCGCGAGGCGCTGCGCGGCTACCAGGAAGCCTGGGCCATGCCTGAGGCCCGCGAGCACGACGGCATGCCGGTGCTGGTGCCCTACGGCATCGGCCGGACGTACGTCTGCATGAGCCAGGCCGGCATCGAGAGCCGCTGGAACGAGGCCTCGCTCGAACTCCAGCGCGCCATCGGCGGCTACGACGCGGCCGACGACCAGATGAAGGAGCGCCTGCGCGACGTCGCCGCCGAGGCCCACAGCCTGCTCGGCGTGGTCTACCTCCCGAGCGCCGCCGACCCGCCCGACGTGGCCGAGCGCAAGCTGCGCGTGGCCGGGGGCGAGTACTGCGCCGCCCTCAGCCTGAGCCGCTACGCCCAGCGCCACGGCTACTACCACAGCGCGCTCGGCTACATCTACCGGCGGCTCGGCGACTACGAGAAGGCCGACGCGGCGTACCTCAAGGCGGCCGAGAACGACCCGCAGCAACGTTCTTTCTACGAGGGGCTCCGCGCGGAGCTCGCCGACGAGCGTGAGGCCGGGGGTGCGCGCACGGTCGATCCGATCTGCGGCACCTGAGCCGAGCGACAGACAAGGGGGGCGTATGCGATCTGTATCGCGGCTGTTCACAATCGCCGCTGCCGCGCTGGCTCTGCTGGCCGCCGCCGCGGTAGTGCCCGCGGCTCTCCGAGCCCAGAGCGACGAGCGCTGCTTCGAGCAGACCGGCTTCTGCATCAGCGGGCGCATCCACCAGTTCTGGGAGCAGAACGGCGGCCTCCCGGCCTTCGGCTACCCGATTGGCCCGCTCCAGACAATGACCATCGAGGGGCGCCCGATCCAGGCGCAGTGGTTCGAGCGCAACCGCCTCGAGCTGCACCCTGAGAAACGGCCGCCCTACGACGTCCTGCTCGGCCGCCTCGGCGACGACCGCCTCGTGCAGCAGGGGCGCGACTGGCGCACATTCCCCGCGAACGCGCCCGCCTCGCCCACAGGGTGCCGCTTCTTCCCCGAGACCGGCCGGACGGTCTGCGGGCTCATCCTGAGCGCCTGGCGCGCCCAGGGCCTCGAGTTCGACGGGCGACCCGGCGCGAGCGAGGCCGAGAGCCTCGCGCTCTGGGGCCTGCCGCTGAGCGACCCGCAGGTGGAGCGCATCCAGGGCAGCGACTACACCGTGCAGTGGTTCGAGCGCGCCCGCTTCGAGCTGCACCCCGAGAACCAGCCGCCCTACAACGTGCTGCTCGGCCTGCTCGGCAGCGAGGTGCTGCCTGGCAACACCAGCCGTCCGCCACAGCCCAGCGCCACCAGCCGCCCAACACAGCCCACCATCACGCCAATCCTGCCCCCCACCGGCCCGCTCGACCGGCGTGATGCCCCGCCGGGTGGGGTGGCTGGCGCAGGCGCCCTCACCTTCGACGCCATCAGCTGCGAGGCGAGCGACCAGTTCACCTCGCCGCCGCTGACCCTCGACCCGCAGGCCCCCACCAGCGCCACCGGCGAGCTCGGCCAGCGCATCAGCCTGTGCTTCCTGTCCGACGGCGTGACGCCGGGGCAGTTCGCGCGCGACACCCTGGTTGACATCACGGTCGCGGCCCAGGGGGGAGGGACCATCGTCCGGCAGCAGGTCGCGCCCCTGCCCGACAGCGACTTCAACGCGCTCGACCCGGGCGTCGAGACGAGCTTCATCCGCTGGCGCTGGACCCCTCCCGCCGTCGGCGTCTACGACGTCACGGCGCGGCAGGGCGACCTGATCGCCACCGGCACGGTACAGGTGCTGCCGGCAACCCAGCCGCGCTACGCCGCGGTCCAGCGCGTCTTCCGCCCCGGCGACAACGAGCTCAACCGGCGCGGCCTCACCAACTACCGCCCCGGCGACACCGCTGAGATCCTGCTGGCGGGCTTCCCGCCCAACGCCGCCGTCGGCATGCTGCTCTACGGCCCGCCGCCAGCGGGCGGCTCGGCGTGCCCGGATGTGGAGGGCGTCACGTTCACCGCCTGCTACCTGACGCGCGCCGAGGTGACGACGGACGCGGGCGGCGGCGCGCGCCTCACGTTCCCGGTGCCGCCGGGGAGCCCGGCCGGGGTGTACCTGCTCTACTGGGAGGGCGAGCCCGCCGGCACCGGCATCGTCAGCCTCACCGGATTCCAGCCGAACATCTTCGCCGTGCTGCCCGAGTAGCCCGATGAGAGGGCCACGGGTGCTGGGATGCGCCGCGGCCCTCTCACCTCCTGCCCCTCTCCCCGCCGCGGGAGAGGGGGTGACGCACCACAATCTGATGCGCCAGACAGGCTGACGTGGGAGTTTGCACCAGGCAGAAACAGCGCACTCACGACTCAAGCCTCAAGCCTCAAGACTCAAGACTCAGCACTCGTCAGCTGTGCCCCAGCACCGGGTGCGGCACGTACGGCCCCTCGAGCGCGGCGCTGTCCTCGTCGGACAGCGTGATGTCGAGCGAGGCCACCGCCTCCTCGAGCTGCTGCATCTTACTGGCCCCGATGATCGGCGCCGTCACGCCCGGCTGGCGCAGAATCCACGCTGTGGCCACCTGCGCCATCGAGACGCCGTGGCGCCCAGCCACCGCCCGCACCGCGTCCAGCACCGCGAAGTCCGCGTCCTGGAAGTACATCTGGTGCGCGAAGGCATCGCTCCTGGCGCGCGTCGTCTCGCCGCCCTTCTCGCGCGTGCGGTTGCCGGCCAGGAAGCCGCGCGCCAGCGGGCTCCACGGGATCAGCCCCACGCCCTGGTCGCGGCAGAGCGGGTTCATCTCGCGCTCCTCCTCGCGGTACACCAGATTGTAGTGGTTCTGCATCGAGACGAAGCGCGCCCAGCCGTGCCGCTCGGCCACGTGCTGCGCCTTGGCGAACTGCCAGGCGAACATGCTCGACGCGCCGATGTAGCGCGCCTTACCCGCCCGCACCACGTCGTTCAGCGCCTCCATCGTCTCCTCGATCGGCGTCTCGTAGTCCCAGCGGTGGGTCTGGTACAGATCGACGTAGTCCGTTCCCAGCCGCCGCAGCGAGGCGTCGATCGCCTGGAAGATGTGCTTGCGCCCCAGGCCGCGGTCGTTCGGCCCCGGGCCCATCGGGTTGAAGACCTTCGTGGCGATCACCACGTCGTCGCGCCTGGCGAAGTCGCGCAGCGCCCGCCCCACCACCTCCTCGCTCACCCCTACCGAGTACATGTCGGCGGTGTCGAAGAAGTTTACGCCCAGCTCGAGCGCCCGCCGGATGAACGGCCGGCTCGCCTCCTCCCCCAGCACCCAGTCGCGCCAGGCGGGGTCACCGTAGGTCATCGTGCCAAGGCAGATGCGCGAGACCTTGAGGCCGGTGCGGCCCAGGTTGATGTACTGCATCGCGGATCCTTTCCTCACGGGAGTATGCCACGCTATTGTACCCCAGGGCGCCTGTGCCAGAATCGTCACGCCGGGTGAGCCGATGATCACCTGTCTCATGTCACGCCGCGGCTATACTCAGGGTGTAGCAGCGGTTCCGAAAGGAGAGGAACGCCGATGCTCCGATCGATCCTCGTGCCGCTCGACGGCTCGCCGTTCGGCGAGCGCGCCTTGCCGCTCGCCTGCTCTATCGCGGCACGGGCCGGCTCCCGGCTGGTGCTGGCACACGTCCACGTCGCGGCAGCCCCGCTCGTGACAGACGCGCTCCCCGGCTTTGACGATCTGCTCGACAACGAGCAGCGCATGTCCGAGCAGGCGTACCTCACTGAGATCGCCGCGCGCGTGGCGGCCCCCGGCGTGGCGGTGACCACCACCGTGCTGGACGACCCGGTCGTCACTGCGCTCCACGGCTATGCCCTGGACAACAGCGTAGACCTGATCGTGATGACCACCCACGGCCGCGGGGCGATCTCACGCTTCTGGCTTGGCAGCGTGGCAGACACGCTGGTGCGCCGCACGACCCTCCCAGTGCTGCTGGAGCGCCCGCGCGAGCTCGCGCGCCGCCCCGACCAACAGCGCGCCATCCAGCGCATCCTGATCCCGCTCGACGGCTCGGCCCTCGCCGAGCAGATCATCCCCTGCGCTACCGAGCTCGGTGCGCTCAGCGACGCCGAGTACCTGCTGGTCCAGGCCGTCGAGCCCGCCATGGCACGCCACGTCGGCGGCAACGGCAGCCACCCCTCGCCCGAGCATGATCAGCAGACCTTCGCCCAGGCCCGGCAGTACCTCGAGGGCATCGCCCGGCGCATGCGGTTGGGCGGGCTGCGCGTGCGGACCGACGTCCTGCTCGGGCCGGCCGGGGCGTCGATCCTCGACGCCGCCCACACCCAGGCCGTGGACCTGATCGCGATGGAGACCCACGGGCGCGGTGGGATCACGCGCCTGCTGCTCGGCAGCATCGCCGACTGGGTGCTGCGGGGCACGCTGGTGCCCGTGCTGCTCCACCGGCCCAGCTAGCACTTGCCCCATGCGCACGCTTCGTGCTACCATGCCCAGCAGGGCCGCCAACGCCGGTGGCCATCATCGGTATCCGCGACAGCCCGACAGACGATGAGCCGACACAACCTAAACGCGCCCCTGGTCCTGGCCTCCGGCTCGCCGCGCCGCCGCGAGCTGCTGAGCGAGCTCGGGGTCACCTTCCGCACCTCCGCCAGCGAGGCCGAGGAAGAAAACCACCCGCCGCCCCCGCAGCTGGCCGGCGCCCTCCCACCGCTCGACCTACCCCTGGGCGACCACCCAACCCTGCGCGCGTGGCGCAAGGCCGACGCCGCTTGCGCCGACGCTCCCGAGAGTGTTATCATCGGCGCGGACACGATCGTCGCGCTTGGCCGCGAGGTGCTCAACAAGCCCGCCGACGCCGCCGACGCGCGCGCGATGCTGCGCCGGCTCTCCGGCCGGGCGCACACGGTCTACACCGGCCTGTGCGTGCTGGCCCCGCTGGGGAATGAAGGGCGAGCAGGTAGCGACGAGCGGCACATCACCGACCACACCGGCTATTCGTCCTTGGTCCTTGGCCCGTGGTCCATCTCGCTCGACCTCGTCGCCACCGAGGTGATCTTCTACGAGCTCTCGGACGACGTGATAGCCGACTACGTCGCCACGGGCGAGCCGCTCGACAAGGCCGGCGCCTACGGCATCCAGGGCCTCGGCGGGCGCCTCGTGCACTCCGTCGCCGGCAGCTACACCAACGTCGTGGGGCTGCCGCTTGTCCAGATCCACCGCCTGCTCACGGCCGCGGGCGTGACTGCTCTCGCGGACCCGCCAGAGTCCTATCGGCGCTGGCTCACCGCACAGGGAAAGGAGCCCCTCCCGTGCCCCCCAACCTTTCCGTAAAGCTGATGATCGTCGACGACCACCCGCTGTTCCGCCAGGGGGTGCGCGCCGCCCTCTCGGTCCACGACGAGATCCACGTCGTGGCCGAGGCCTCCACCGGCGAGGAGGCGCTGCACTGGATCGAGTCCGCCCCGCCGAACCAGGAGCCGAACGCCGTGCTGGTGGACCTGAACCTCCCCGGCATGAGCGGCCTCGAGCTCACGCGCCAGCTGCGCCACGCTTACCCCAGCGTCGGCGTGGTGATGCTCAGCATCTATGAGAGCGATGACCAGGCCTTCAACGCGCTCCGCGCTGGCGCCGCCGCCTACCGCTCGAAGGATATCAACCCCAAGGACCTTGCCGACGTGCTGCGGCGCGTCTCGCGCGGCGAGTACGTGATCAACGACGTTGTCCTCGACGAGCCCAAGGTCGCCAGCCGGGTGCTCTCGCAGTTCCGCAGCCTGCCGCAGGACGTCTCTGCCATGCCCGAGGCGGACTTCCCGCTGTTTACGCCCCTCAGCGACCGCGAGATCGAGGTGCTCGAGCGCATCGCGTCGGGCGGCAGCAACAGGGAGATCGCCGAGGCGCTCGGGATCAGCACGCAGACCGTCAAGAACCACATCTCGTCGATCCTCCGCAAGCTCTCGCTCAACGACCGCACGCAGGCCGTGCTCTACGCTCTGCGGCGCGGCTGGATCGACACGCCCGACACCATCCGCGGCGGCGGCGCGCAGCCGGCCGAGGGGGAGCCCGAGGACTCGTAGGGGTATCCCTGCGTGGGCTCCGTGAGCGCCCCGTCTCCCACGGCAGGACAGGCGCCCCCTTGGCGCGGGCCGAGGGTGAGGGCCTTCCGCCCGCCCCTTCGTTGACACCTCTTCCCCGCCGATAAAGGTTTCTTCCGCGCCCACCGCCCCTTCCGGCCGTATCATGAGGCCTCTAGCGGTGGGGCGCCCGCCCTGAGCGCGGGGGCCCTGCTAATCGCGCGGGGTTGCCCCGCCCCACGACGAGGTGATCGATGAGTGAGATACAGACAGACTCCGGCATACCAATCAAGCCGATCTACCGCGCCGAGGACGCCGGCGAGGCGCAGCCCGACCCCGGCCAGTACCCCTACACCCGCGGCGTCTACCCCACCATGTACCGCGGCCGACTCTGGACCATGCGCCAGTACGCCGGCTTCTCCTCCGCCCGCGAGAGCAACCGCCGCTACCGCTACCTGCTCGAGCAGGGGCAGACCGGCCTCTCGGTGGCCTTCGACCTCCCCACCCAGCTCGGGCTCGACTCAGATGACCCGCGCGCCGAGGGCGAGGTCGGCAAGGTCGGCGTGGCGATCGACAGCCTCGAGGATATGATGATCCTGTTCGACGGCATCCCGCTCGACAAGGTCAGCACCTCGATGACGATCAACGCCCCGGCCTCGGTGCTCCTGCTGCTCTACGAGCTCGTTGCCGAGCGGCAGGGCGTCACGCCCGATAAGCTCAGCGGCACCATCCAGAACGACATCCTCAAGGAGTACGCCGCGCGCGGCACCTACATCTTCCCGCCGCGCCCGAGCATGCGCCTCGTCACCGACACCTTCGCCTACTGCCGCGAGCGCGTGCCGAAGTGGAACACGATCTCGATCTCCGGCTACCACATCCGTGAGGCCGGCGCCACCGCGGCGCAGGAGATCGCCTTCACCCTGGCCGACGGCATCGCCTATGTGGACGCCGCCACCCGCGCCGGCCTGCCGGTGGACGAGTTCGCGCCGCGCCTGTCGTTCTTCTTCGTCTCCAACCCCAACTTCCTCGAGGAGGTCGCCAAGTTCCGCGCCGCCCGCCGTATGTGGGCCCGCATCATGAAGGAGCGCTTCGGGGCCAAGAAGGACCAGAGCATGATGCTGCGCTTCCACACGCAGACATCCGGCGCCAGCCTTACGGCGCAGCAGCCGCTCAACAACGTGGTCCGCACCACCATCGAGGCGCTCGCGGCGGTCCTCGGCGGCACCCAGAGCCTGCACACCAACTCCTACGACGAGGCCCTCGGCCTGCCCACCACCGAGTCGGCCACGCTCGCGCTCCGCACGCAGCAGATCATCGGCTACGAGAGTGGCGTGGTCGCCACCGCCGACCCGCTCGCGGGCTCGTACGTGATCGAGTCGCTCACCGACGCGCTCGAGGCCAAGGCCTGGGAGCTGATCGAGAAGATCGACGGCATGGGCGGCGCCGTGTCGGCCATCGAGCACGGCTGGGTTCAGGGCGCCATCGCGGACTCGGCCTACGAGTACCAGAAGCGCGTCGAGAGCAAGGAGCAGGTCGTGGTCGGCGTCAACAAGTTCGTGGACGAGCACCAGGCGCCGGTGCCAGTCATGCGAATCGACGAGACCGTGGGCCGCGAGCAGGCCGAGTCCCTCGCCCGCCTCCGCGCCACGCGCAACGGGGCGGCGGTCTCCGAGGCGCTCGCCGCCCTCCGCGCCGCCGCCGAGGGCAGCGAGAACATACTGCCCCCCATGCGCGAGGCCCTGAAGCGCATGGCTACCGTCGGCGAGGTCTGCGGCGTGCTGCGCCAGGTCTGGGGCGAGTACCAGCCCGAGGTGCGGCTGTAGAACGCTGAAGGCTGAACGCTGAAGGCCGAAGGCCAAAGGCTGAACGCTGAACGCTGAACTGTCGGGGCGGTTGTGGTGCCGCCTCGACAGTGTATTATGTCACCTTTACCTCAGCGCTGCTGCTTTCTCGCTGGCGCGATCTCATGCCTTACCCGCTCGCCCGCCGTGCCGCCCCCGCTCTGCCTGTGCCGCCGGATGCTATGCCCCTGAGTTCAGCCGCCACGCCTTCTGTTATGCTCAGCGCAGCGAAGCATTTTCCCCTTGGCTCCCTCGCTGCGCTCAGGGTGACAAAGAGTGTGCCAGATACATCGTTCATCGTTCATCGTTCATCGTTCATCGTTCGTCGTTCAGCCCCCAGTCATACTCCATCCACGCGATCCGGCCCGCCTCCGTCGCCGCCAGCGCCGGGCCATCCAGGTACGAGCGCAGGGCCGGCGCGAGGCGGCGCGGGTCCAGGTGCGCCCCTAGCCCGCTGAAGTCCCCCGCGAACCACTGGAAGATGCGCGACAGGTAGAGCGTGTCGGTCGCCACATCGTAGCGGGCGCCGCGCGCCGGATCCCCCAGGAAGGCGCGCATGCGTGCGTCCAGCTGCGCCGCCAGGTCGCCCGTCCTGTAGGCCGTGGGGACAGGACACGAGCCCGCAGCACACACCAGCGCCGCGTGCACGCGCGGGTCGCCGTAGCGCCGCACAATCCCATGCTCGATCTGGTTCAGGCTCAACGCCCGCCGGCCCACCGAGTGCCGGCGCGTGAAGAACTCAGGCACCTCGTGGACTGAGCTGATCGGGTAGCGCTCCAGCACCGAGCGGATCGCCAGCGCATTGTAGGCGTTGATCCAGAACGTGAGCTGCGCCTCTGACGCGAGCTCCTCCGGGTCCGCCTCGGCCAACCGGGTCACGTACGCGTCCAGCGCGGCGCGATCGAACCCGGCGTAGTCCACGCGGCCGTCGCGGCTGTGCGCGTCCAGGAGCGCCTCGAAGTCGCTGTGATCGAACGTGCCCTCGCCCGTCACGTCGAGGTGCGGCGCCGGGGTGCTGAGCTGTGCTGCAAGCATCTGCGCCGCAGCGCGCAAGGTTTGTAGCGTGTTCATGCCCTCTATACGCGGGTGGTGGAAGCGCAGATTGCTGCGTCGCCCACCCAAGCCTCACGGCTCAGCACTCCGCACTCCACACGCACGACTCACGGCTCCGCGCTCACGCCTGTACCTCCTTCCGCTATAATGGCGGCATTCCAAGCACAGAGAAGCGCGGCGTGGCACCCTGCGCCGCCTGCGAAGGCAGCTAATGAAAACAACCAGAGAGCGCATCGAGGACCTGCGCCGGCGCCGCGAGCGCGCCCGCACCATCGAACCGCAGGCGGCGGAGAAGCAGCACGCCCGGGGCAAGCTCACCGCACGCGAGCGCATCGAGCGTCTGCTCGACCCCGGCTCATTCGTCGAGCTCGACGCCTTCGCCGTCCACCGCACCAGCAACTTCGGCATGGACCGCCAGCGGCCGCTGGGCGACGGCGTGATCACCGGCCACGGCACGATCGACGGCCGCCCGGTCTGCGTCTTCTCGCAGGACTTCACGGTCTTCGGCGGCAGCCTCGGCGAGGTCTTCGCAGAAAAGATCTGCAAGGTGATGGACCTCGCGCTGCGCATGGGCGTGCCCTGCATCGGCCTGAACGACTCCGGCGGCGCCCGCATCCAGGAGGGCGTGGTGAGCCTCGGCGGCTACGCCGAGATCTTCTACCGCAACGTCGTGGCCTCGGGCGTCGTGCCGCAGCTCTCGCTGATCGCCGGCCCCTGCGCCGGCGGCGCCGTCTACTCGCCCGCCATGACAGACTTCATCCTCATGGTCAAGGGCTCCTCGCAGATGTTCATCACCGGGCCCGACGTGATCAAGACCGTCACCGGCGAGGAGGTCGGCTTCGAGGAGCTCGGCGGGGCCATGACACACAACAGCAAGAGCGGCGTGGCCCACTTCGCCGCCGACGACGAGGAGGAGGCCTTCGCGCAGCTGCGGGCCCTGCTCTCCTACCTGCCGTCGAACAACCTCGAGGACCCGCCCGCCATCCCCCCCACCGACGACCCCGAGCGCATGGAAGATGCGCTCCAGACCATCATCCCCGATAACCCGCGCAAGCCCTACGACATGCACCAGGTGCTCGAGATGGTCATGGACGAGGGCAGCTTCCTCGAGGTCCAGCCGCACTACGCCCGCAATATCATCGTGGGGTTCGCGCGCCTGGACGGCCAGGCGGTGGGTGTAGTGGCCAACCAGCCCGCGCACCTCGCCGGCACGCTCGACATCGACTCCTCCGTCAAGGCGGCGCGCTTCGTCCGCTTCTGCGACGCCTTCAACATCCCGCTGGTGACGTTCGTGGACGTCCCGGGCTTCCTGCCGGGCACACAGCAGGAGTACGGCGGCATCATCCGGCACGGCGCCAAGCTGCTCTACGCCTACTGCGAGGCCACCGTGCCGAAGCTCACCGTGATCACGCGCAAGGCCTACGGCGGCGCCTACGACGTGATGTCGTCCAAGCACATCCGCTCGGACTTCAACTTCGCCTGGCCCACCGCAGAGATCGCCGTGATGGGCGTGGACGCGGCAGTGCGGATTATCTTCCGCAAGGAGCTGGCGCAGGCGGAGAACCCGGCCGCGAGACAGGCCGAGCTGGCCGATGACTACCAGGGCCGCTTCGCCAACCCCTACATCGCTGCCGAGCGCGGCTACCTTGACGACGTGATCGAGCCGCGCGAGACCCGCCCGGCGCTGATCAAAGCGCTCCGGCTCGCCCGCAGCAAGCGCCAAAGCCTCCCGCCGCGCAAGCACGGGAACATGCCTCTCTAGAGGCGCAATCTCAATCCTTATACCTATTGCACCTCACTTTCGACCTGTGTTAAGATACCTCTGTGTGCCGCGGCAGCGCGGTGCAGAGGCTTAGAACTGGTACGGCAGCATGACGAGCCCGAACACCGACGCTGAAATCCCTGAGCGCGTAGTTGAGCTGCGGCTGCCGAGCAGGCTCGGATATGAGAAGGTTGCCATGGACGCCGCGTCCTCGCTCGCGAAGCGCATGGGCTTCAACGGCGATCGGATCGAGGCCCTCCGGACAGCCCTCGCCGAAGCCGTGACGAACGCTATCGAGCACGGCAACGCCCATGACTCCGCCATGAAGGTGCTGGTCATGCTCACGGTTCGGCCCGATGAGCTCTCGGTCACCGTGGCGGACCAGGGCAGGAAGCTTCTCGACCAGGACCAAACCACACTCACGCCCCGGATCGAAGAGACCTTCGACAAGCAGGATAAGGGCGGCTGGGGTATCTGGCTCATCCGTGAGCTCATGGACGAGGTGGAGTTCTCCACCGGGCCAAGCGGCGGCAACCAGGTGCGTATGGTCATCCACCTTGAGAAGTAGAGACCGCGACCCATGAGCACGTCACCGCAGCGGCCATCGATTGAACTTTCGTTCCCCAGTGAGCTCGGCTATGAGAAAGTCGCTCGCGACGCGGTCGCCGCGTTCGCCCGGCGCTTTGGGTTCGAACACGAGCGCATCGAGGACCTGAAGACGGCGCTGGGCGAGGCCTGCATCAACGCGATCGAGCACGGCAACGCGCAGACTCCTGGGCTGAGGATCGCCGTGAGCTGTGTCTGCGAGGGCGAGCGCCTCACCGTCGAGATCCACGATGATGGGCTGAAGCACTACGGCGGGCACCACTCGCCAGCCACCATCGAGCATAAGCTCCGCGGGCTCGCGCCCCTGCGCGGCATGGGCCTGATGATGATCGCCGCGCTGGTCGATGAGGCCGGCTTCGAGGATAGCCCCTCAGGCGGTAATACGTTCCGGCTGTCACTCTACCGCCACCGCGCGGTTGCCGTGCAGTAGCGGCCCGCCGGTGATGGACGGAGTGCGGCTCGGAGATAGTCTGGTTTTCTACGCGGCGGGGTCACCTTGCCCCCCGCGAGGGTGTGAGGAGCAGCGGCATGCTAGAAGATGAGCTGAGCGTCGGTATTCGCGAGCGAAACGGCGTGGCGATTATTGACCTGATCGGTGATGTGACGACGTTCGCAGAAGAGAAAATGAACAGCGCGTACTCGCAGGTCACTGGCCAGGGCGCGAAGCAGATCCTGCTGAACTTTCGCCAGAATGATTACATCAACAGCGCGGGCATCGCGATCCTGATCGGGGTCGTGACAGAGGTCAACCGCAATAACCAGAAGCTGGCAGTCAGCGGCCTCTCGCAGCACTTCCAGAAGATCTTCCGCATGGTCGGCCTCGCGCAGTACATCGATATCTACCAGGACGAGGACGAGGCCGTCAAGGGCTTCCAGGCGGCCGCAGCATAGCCGAGCCGTGAGCCCCGCGTCGTGAGTCTTGAGCAGACAGAGCTCAAGACTCACAGCTCACTCCACGACGATCCCCTCCCCCTCCACCACCACTCCAATCTCCCAACACCCCTCCCCCGCCTCTACCAGCCGCGCGCGCAGCTCGCCGGCCTGTGCGGGGGCGAGCGCCAGCAGCAGCCCGCCCGAGGTCTGCGGGTCGAACAGGATCTGCGCCAGCGCCTCCTCCACCCCCTCCGCGAGCCGCACGTAGCCCTCCGCCGCCAGAAACTCGCGGTTACGCCCCAGCCCGCCCGGCGCCACACCGGCCCGCGCGTGCACCAGCGCCCCCGGCAGCAGCGGCACGCCCCCGGCCCACACCCGCAGCCCCGTGCCCCCGCTGCGCGCCAGCTCCGCCGCATGCCCCAGCAGCCCGAAGCCGGTGATGTCGGTGGCCGCGTGCACATCCATCGCCGCCGCAGCGTCGGCCGCGACCCGGTTGAGCCGCAGCATGCTCGCCACGGCCGCGGTAAGCTCCCCCTCGCTCGCCACGCCGCGCTTGTGGGCGGTGGTGATAACGCCTGTGCCGAGCGGCTTCGTCAACAGCAGCACATCGCCCGGGCGCGCGCCGGCCTTGGCAGTCACGCGCGATGGGTGAACGAGCCCGGTGACGCACAGGCCGTACTTCGGCTCCTTGTCCACCACCGTGTGCCCGCCCGCGACCACCGCGCCCGCCTCGGCCACCTTGTCGGCGCCGCCCTGCAGAATCGCCGCGATCACCGCGGGCGGCAGATCCTCGGGGAAGCCGGCGATCGCCAGCGCCAGCACCGGGCGACCACCCATAGCGTACACGTCGCTCAGGGCGTTGGCCGCGGCGATCGCGCCGAAGGTGTAGGGGTCATCCACGATCGGCGGGAAGAAGTCCACCGTCTGCACCAGCGCCAGATCGTCGCTGATGCGGTAGACGGCGGCGTCGTCGGGCACGCCGAGGCCGACCAGCAGGTTTGGGCTGGTCGGGAGAGTCAGGGAGCGCAGCACCTGCGCCAGGGCCGCCGGGCCCATCTTCGCGGCTCAGCCGGCGCAGGAGGCCAGCGCGGTGAGCCGCAGGATGTCGTCTTTGTCCATCATTCGCTGTGTTTTCGGCAGAACGGTTCTGGGGATTATACACCGCCGCTGCTATAATCGCGCTATGTACGCTGACCTGCACGCGCAGCTCATCCCGATCCTGCGCCTCACGCTGGCGCAGGCCGCGCTGCCCCGCACGGGGCTCGCGCTCGACCTCGCGTGCGGCGATGGGGCCAAGCTGCCGCTGCTGGCGGAGACGCTCGGGCCCGGCGTGCGGCTCGTGGGGCTGGACTGGAGCGCGGAGTCCGTGCGCGCGGCGCGTGAGTCCAGCCACAGAGACCACAGAGAGCACCGACACGATGTGCGGCCAGGCCCGTTCACGCGTCCTCACCCTCCTCAGGCCGCTACGCCCGCTGTGGTGGGCAGCTGGTGGCTCTGCGGCGATGCCCACGCCCTCCCGCTGCGGGATTCATGCCTCGACGCAGCGGTCTGCATCGCCGCGCTCGGCCTGCTCGCCGAGCCCCTGGTCGCCCTGCGCGAGCTGCGGCGCGCGCTCCGCCCTGGCGCCCCGGCATTCGTCGTCACGGCCGCACAGCTCTGGGCAGAGGTGACACACTGGCCCGAAGACCTCGCTACAGCCCTGATAGACGCGCTGCGCCATCTGACAGACCGCGGCATC
Organism: Chloroflexota bacterium; assembly: GCA_039805565.1. Lineage (GTDB taxonomy): Bacteria > Chloroflexota > Chloroflexia > Chloroflexales > Roseiflexaceae > CALJIC01. Next base: position 18,472 of record JBDLTZ010000272.1, read on the forward strand.
TGGGAGGGCCACGCGGCGTCCGAGGATGTCGGCGGGGAGCTCGCCGGGCTGCTGGCGGTCGCTGGGTTCGACAGCGTCCACGTGCGCGCCTTCCCGCTGGAGGGCGAGCCTGACCTGGCGCGGCGGGAGCTCACGCTGGCAGCGTGGCGGGCCCTGCGGCCGCTCGTGGCACCGCACCTCGCGCCGGCTGATCTCGCGCGCTGCGACGCGGTCGAGGCCGAGGTCGAGCTGGTCCCGCTGGCGCTCGTGGCTCTGGCATCGCCCGCTTGATCAGACCCCGCCCCTTCAACACGAAGACTCAATAGTGCCACACACCTATCGGTCTAGTGGGTGGGTTTCAGAGAGGGCTTGGCCCTCCCTTCCCGAACCACTTCTGAGGTGTTATGCGCACAACCCACCTCGTAAACGCGCGTCAGCGCAGAGCCGGGGTTTGGGGGTGCAACCCCCGAGGAAACACCCAACACGCTCTATCCGGCAGGATTGCTCTATAAGGTAGTAGATAACAAAGTATTCAGCCGAGTGCCGTATCGTACGCCCGGCGGCGCACATTCTGTCTTGTTAGAAAGGAACGACGAACTGAGAGGACACCGCCGATGGCTCGCATCGTCTGCTTCATCGACAGCGCCGCACTCGTGGGCGCGGTGCGTCACGGTCTGAGCGGCCGCGAGCACGCCCTTTTCCCGCTCCCCAGCTCCCGCCTCACCGACGACCTGCGCCGGACGGTACGCCAGCTCAGCCCTGACCTCTTCCTGCTCGAGCTCACCCACGCGCTGGACAACCCGCACCTGTTCATCTTCCTGCGCGCGGACGCGGCCACCCGCGACGTGCCGGTGGTGGTGCTCGCGGCCGGCCAGAAGCTCGCGCTCTACGCCGAGGCCCTCGGCGCGGACGACTTCCTCAGCAGCGCGTTCGGGCCTGCCGAGCTCAACGCGGTGGTCAATCGGCTCGCGCCACACCGCCGGCCACAGCCCGCAACCCTACAGCTACCACCCCTGCCGCCGACCAAGGAGCCCGTGCTCCAGGGGCGCCGCCGCCGGGTCAAGCTCTGCCGAGCAGCGCTGCGCGGCGCCACGATCCCCGCGCTCGTCCCAGCCCTCGCGCTGGCGTAGATGGTCCAGCCGACCCGCCGGCCGCTTCCGGCATACTCACATAGATGCGAGAGCAGGGCGTCATCGATATCGCCCGCAGCCGTCTTCTGACGTGGTCATTCGAGCGTGAATGGGCGCGGGTGGAACGTGCGCGGTTGCCCCACCCCGCCTCTTCTGGTATACTCACCCCCGAACAAGTGTGCCGAAATACCGCGCGCCGGCAAAGCCCGGCGCCGCGACTCGTTCCGGAGGGAACATGCAGCTGCTCTACCTGGACCCGCGCATGCTCGAGGCCGACCCGCAGGGCGTCCGTGAGGACCCCGGCGACGTCGAGGGCCTCGCAACCACCATTCAGGACCACGGCCTGCTCCAGCCGCTCGGTGTGGTAGACGCGGGCCGCGGGCGCTACCGCGTGGTCTACGGCAACCGCCGCCGCGTCGCCGCGCTCCAGCTCGGCCTCGAGCGCGTGCCCTGCATCCTGCTCGACGCCGACGACCCGCGCACGCTGGTGCAGCAGCTCACCGAGAACCTCCAGCGGCGCGACCTGAACGACCTCGAGCAGGCGCGGGCCTTCGCGCGCCTCCGCGAGCAACTGGCCAACGGGCGCAGCCCCGGCGACGACACCGAGGGCGCGCTGGACGAGGGCGTTGGCAAGATGGTGGGGCTCACGGCCCGCACCGTGCGCCGCTACCTCGGTCTGCTCGACCTGCCCGAGGAGGTCCAGGCGTTCATCCGCCGCGGTGAGCTGAATGTCACCCAGGCCCAGCACCTGCGCCGCATCCCGAACCGCCGCACGCAGATCGAGCTCGCCAAAGCCGCCGTGGACGAGGGCATGTCGGCCGCCGAGCTGAGCCGCCTCTCAAGCTTCTTCGCCGCCAACCCCGGCCTCTCGCTCGACGACGCGCTGACCGCGCTCCAGCAGGGCGTGGACCTGGCCGCGGGCGCGCCGAAGCCCGGCGCCCCGCCCCCCGCCGCCTCCGCCGGGCTCGTCAAGGGTGCCGCGGGCGGCGCCGGCGGCTCCGAGGAGAGCGACGACGACCTATGGGACGACGAGGACGAGCCGCAGGACGATGGGCAGTTCCTGGGCGTCGAGGACGAGACGGTCGAGAACCAGCCGAAGAACAAGGCGCGCGTGTTCCGTATCCGCTCGCTCGACCAGATGCTTGATGAGTCCGACCGGCTGTTCCGCGCCCACGCCGAGGGTGACCTGGTGAAGTGGGTCAAGAGCGACGCGGGCGCGCCAATGAAGGTGGGGCTGCTGCTGCGCCAGCTCGACACGCTGAGCAAGGCGCTGCGCACCCTGGCCCGCGAGCAGAACTGGGTGTTCGAAGACGCGTAGAATCAGCGCAGGGAGGGCACAGCCCTCCCTGCAACCCTCCGCGCACCCTCACGGCTACGCCTGGAGGTGGCTCTCCAGGAAGTAGAGGTGCTTGTCCACCTCGCGCACAATCTCGGTGAGCAGATCGGCGGTGCCGATGTCCTCGGCCTTCTCAGCGGCGTCGATCCCCTCGCGCACCACGGCCGCGTAGGCGCCGAAGCGGTCCGCCAGCGCCGCCACGTGCTCCATGTCGGCCATCTTCCCGCTCGGGTACTCCTGGATCTGGCTCGCCGCGGCCGCCTGCCGCACCGTGCCACACGCGAAGCCCCCCAGCGCGGTGGCGCGCTCGGCGATCAGATCCACCGCCCCCTGCAGGTACGCCGCCAGCTCGTCGAACAGCTCGTGCAGCTGGTAGAAGTTCGGCCCCTTCACATTCCAGTGCGCCTGCTTGGTCTGGCTGTACAGGTCCATCGTGTCGGCCAGCCGCTGGTTGAGCAGCTCGACCATCCGCGCCCGCGCCTCCTCGGGGACGCTGTTGCGCGTGCTCATCATCGTCTCTCCCCGGTCCGCCTTCCTCCGCTGGGTCATAGCTGTCTCCTTCAGTCGCCCGGCCGGCAGGCGCAGGGGCCCGCCGCCAGCGACGTAGCGTCGGCCGCAGAGCCGCCCTCTCAGGCGCTCCCGCTCAGACCGCTACACACTACAATTGCCGTGCCAGGGCTCACGGGGAGACGCGAGGATGCGGGCGATCGCGCCGATCGCCAGTGCTGCGCGGGGCAGGGCAACGTAACGCTCCACGCCGTAGCGTGAGGCGTGGAGCGAAAGAGCGGAGGAGGCTGTGGGTGCTGGAGGGCGTTTGACGCGCAGGAGCGCGCGCCTTCATCCTTCGGCGCTAGCGTGCGATCTCGGCCAGGAACGCGCGCGCGGCCTGCTCGGGAGAGAGGTCGCCGGCCAGCACCGCGTCCCTGTAGCGACTGATGAAGCTGAACAGGCGCGGGCGGGCGGTGCGGAACTCGTCATACACCACTGCGGCCACCGGCCCGCTGTCGGTGAGGTAGCCGCTCGCGGCAAAGTCACGGTCAGTGCGCTCGCGGTCGTAGGGGACGCGCACGATCGCTGCCGACCACACGCCGCCGCGCCACGTCATCTGGCCGTAGGAGGCGCGCACATCGCTGTCGAACGGCAGGCCCACCGAGCCGACATTCACCACCAGCGTCTCGTCGACGCGTCGCACCAGAGGGCGGTGGGTGTGGCCGACAACGAAAAGGGGCGGGGCTGGCGCGATCTGGAGCCGCAGCTCCGCGTCGGCAGTGGTGGTGAGAATGTTATCGCGGTTGTGGCGCATCGAGGCGTGGACCACGCGCGCTTCGGAGCCGTCGGGGGCTGCGAGGCTCAGTCGCTCAGGCAGGGCCTGGAGCTCGCCCACCGCGCCGCCGAGGTCACGCCGCGTCCAGCGCACGTTCTCGCGCACTGCTCCCTCGAGCCCCTGCGGGCGCAGGTGGGGGAAGCGCGCCACGTTGATGACGTAGTCCTCGTGATTGCCGCGGATCACCTGCCAGCCCGCATCGCGCGCGCGGTCCTGCACGAAGCGCAGGCAGGCCAGCGAGCGCGGCCCGCGGTTGACGATGTCGCCGGCGACGGCAACGGCGTCGGGCTGCCAGCGGGCGATGTCATCGGAGACGGCCTCGAGGGCCGCGAGGTTGCCGTGGATGTCGGCGAGGACAGCGAGCTTCATGCGAGTGCTGAGTGCTGAGTGCTGAGAACCTTTCACCTCAGCACTCAGCACTGGTGTGGTGGGCCGCGCAGGATTCGAACCTGCAACCCTGGCGTTATGAGCGCCTTGCTCTGCCGTTGAGCTAGCGGCCCCGGGTACGTATCGTACCATGCAGTCGCCACGCGTGCAAACGGTGCCCAGCGCGCCAGGACGACCCCAAGCCTACGGGCACCGGCCGTTCTCGAGGAACTTGCAGCGGTTGAAGAGCAGGTCGCCGATCGTGCCGGCAAGCTTGAGCGGCGCCTCGAGCTGCCAGCGCCAGAGGTCGGGCCATGTCAGCCCCGCGCGCAGCTTCGTCTCCCCGTTGAAGACCGTGGCGTTGACCACCAGGCCGGCGTTCCAGAGCACCAGCAGCAGTGCCGGGAGCACGGCGGCGCGCCAGCCCCAGCGTCCCACAAGTCGGTCGACGAGGAGCGCCAGGCCCACGACAAAGGCGGGCGTACACTCGATCAGGCGGCGGAAGCCGAACGCCCCCGAGAGGTGCCAGGTGGTGCCGAACGCTCCGTTGACGTAGGTCTGCGCCAGGAACGCGAGCAGCAGCGCCGCGGCGAGCCCGCGGTCGTGCCGCCACAGGAGCAACAGCCCCAGGAGCGCGGGCACGAGCACCGGGCTCCACAGCAGCGCGCCGCGGCTGAGCGGCGGCCGGTTCGCGGTGAAATCGTCTTCGACGCCGCACCACGCGCTCGGCGCCGGGTCGTAGTCCACCAGCGTGTCGATGAAGTGCGGGCTGCACCAGTTGAGCTTGCCGGAGACCTCGCCGGCCGGGCGGGGCACGCCGTTGAGGAGCTGGTAGGAGGCGAGCTGTGGCCCGAGCGCCAGCAGGAAGGCGGCCAGAAACAGCACGTGCCGCCCGAAGAGCGCCGCGGCCGGGCGCCAGACCCCGGCGCGGGCCAGCGCCAGGTACGCCAGCACGGCCTCCAGGGCGGGGATCAACAGGAAGAGACCGAGCTGCTCACGGGTGACCGTCATCAGGCCGCCGACGAGGCCGAGGGCGAGCCAGGCGCGGGCCGAGCGCTGAACGATGAACGATGTTCTGCCTTCAGCCTTCCCTCGCGTCTCGTGCCAGATCGTCAGGAACAGCGCGGTGAGGAACAGCCCGGTGGCGTGGGCGAAGGGCATCTGCACATACATGTACCACACCAGCGGCGTGGCCAGCCAGATAGTGCCCGCGGCGAGTGCGGCCGCGCGCTGGGAGGCGTAGCCGCGCGCGAGGCGGTAGGAGAGCAGCACCCCCAGGAAGCCGTAGAAGGCCGAGGCGTAGGCCACCGACTGCGTGTACGGCGCGGAGAAGCCGTCGGCGGGGATGCCGGCGCCGAGCGCGTTGGCGAGGTGGACGGCGGCGTCGGCGGCGAGGAAGAAGGGCGCCCACATGATCGCCGAGCCGACGGGCGCGATGTTGCCGTAGAGGCCGGTGCGCTCGCGGATTCGGTTGGGCTGCAGCAGGCTCTCGGCCACACCGGAGCGCGGGTTGATCTCGGCAAAGCGCCGGTAGTCATTCGCGAAGTCCAGGTCGCCGTCGAAGCGCAGCGAGCGGAGGTAGACGTAGTACTGGACCTCGTCGGTGGCGTAGACGCGCGGCGTGGCGAGCGGCAGGAGCAGCGCGAACAGGGCCGCCAGGAGCAGCGCGCCCGGCTCGCCGGGCAGGCGCGCGAGACCGCGGCGCAGGTGGAGTGCAAGTATCGTCATCGGGACGCGATTATACCAGAAACGAAACACCCCTCCCCCGCCGAGGCGAGGGAGGGGGCCGACGACGCGGCGGGCGCCTACCTGGAGATCACCCCCAGGACGGAGCCGGGCAGGCGGTAGCCAGAAGCGAGCACCACGTCCTCACTCATCACGCTGGCCACCGTGGACGGGTTGCCCGCGCCGTCCAGGAAGCGGACGTAGACGCGGTACGTGCCGGCCTTGTCGGTCCGCGGGCCGAAGCCAAGCCCGGTGAACAGGTTGACCGGCGCCCTGAAGCTACACGTACCACCGCTGCACGTGCGGCTCGTGACCTCAACCGGTGTCCAGCTGAGGGTCGTGCTGCTGGGGCCGACGGGCGTCGCGCTGCCGTTCGCGCCGAGGTACTCGGTAGCGATCCAGACGCCCCAGAACTCGCCGCCCTCGGGCACGCTCACGCCGTTCAGCGCGTTGTACAGGTTGTCGTTCACGTCCACGCCGCTGAACGACAGTGTGCGGAGGATTGTGCGCCGTGCGTCGGCTGTGTCGTTGACAGTGAGCGTACCCGCGGCCTCGATCACCGGCAGGCCCTGCTGGTTGTCGCCTGACACCGTCGCGTCGGTATCAGACGGGTCGTAGATGATGGTCGGGTCGGCCAGGTTATCCGGATTGCCGGCGTTGTCTATCACCGTCACCGGGACGGAAACCCGGCCCTCGTCTGCGATACCAACCGTGAGCGTTACATTCTTGGCGTAGGTGCCATCAGTGATGGCTTCCGTCCCCCCCCCGGCAGTAACGGTCTTCAGGCCGCTACAGTCACCGGTGTCCTGAACGCGCAGGGTAGCCTGCGGCACACGTGTGAAGCCCGGCGCGCCGTCAGA
>JBDLTZ010000273.1:0-40453 GCA_039805565.1 Chloroflexota bacterium
CCTCGTGGTGCGGGTCACGCCCCTCCGGGCGCAGCGCCAGCGCCACCATGCGCACCATCTGGCTAGCCGGCTCCTGGAACGGCAGGTCGACGAAGCGCCCCTGCACCTTGGCCCACTCGATCCGGCGCGCCGCCCCGGCATTGAGCGTGTAGCGCTCGAAGGCCTGGTGCAGGATCGTCACGACGAGCACCGGGGCGCCGCCGCTGCGGGCCGCCGCCTCGGCCAGGCTCTGGAGCACGAACAGGTCGCGCTCCTCGTCCTGCCGGGCCGCGTAGTCCAGAAACTGCCCCAGCTCGTCGACCAGCACCAGCACGCCCTGGAAGTGCCCGTGGTCGCGCAGATGTCGCGCCGCCTCGGCCACCAGGTCGGCCACGCGCGCCGGGTCGAGCGCAGGGTCGTCTCCGGCCACGTCAAGCAGGTCGCGCAGCGCGTCGAGCTCCGGCGTCCGCAGCCGCTGGTCGTCCAGCGCCTCGGCCAGGCCGCCGAGCACCGCGCGCCGCAGCGAGCTGTTGTTGCCCGCCACCCGCACCGCCAGCAGCGAGGGGGCGTCGAGCGGCAGGAGCGAGCCGGAGTCAGCCACCCTCAGCGAGCCGAGCAGCTGGCGACGCGACGCCTCGCCGCGCTGGAGGAAGTGTGCCACGAACAGCCCGAAGGCCGACTTGCCCGAGCCAAACGGGCCGACGACCGAGAAGGCGCGCTCAGGGCTGCCCGGGGCCAGGCCGGCGACGATCCGCCCGGCGAGCTGGCGCACCAGCGGCGTCACCTGGTAGCCGTCGAGCCGGTAGCGCAGGTCGCGGAAGTCACGCTTGATGTTGACGGCGCGGGTGAAGCGCGGCGCCACGGCGAGGGCGGCGGTGTCATGCATAGCGGCGCTCCTCGGCGAAGGCGTCCTCGAGCAGCGCCCGGTCGAGCGCCTCGTCCTCCGGCGCGCGCCACGCGACCTGGCGGATACCGCCGCTCTCAGAGAAGGTGGCGCGGCCGCGGGTCACCGCCTCAATCCGTAGCAGGCGCGAGAGCAGCGCGTCCTCGTCAAGCCGGAAGACCCGGCCAGGCGAGCGCTCACCGTAGGCCAGCTCGTTGAAGGCCACGGTGGCGCGGCCCAGGGCGCGCGCCTGCTGGAGCGCGGCGAAGGCCACCAGCTGATCGGGTAGGTCCGGGTGAGCCCCGCTGACCAGCCGGTAGGCCTGCTGCCCCGGCAGCAGCTGCATCAGGTCGAGCTCGTGCAGCGGGCAGTGCAGCGCGTCCTCGGCGGCCGCTCCTAGCTGGGCGGTGTCCGGCCGCAGGTAGCAGCGCAGCATGCAGTCGATGTCGCGCCCGAGCGTAGCGGCCGAAGGCGGCTTGCCGCCGAGCTGCGCGACGACCTGGGTGATCTGCTGGGCGAGCTGGGCGGCGCTGAGCTCGCCGCGGCGCAGCAGGTTGAAGGTATAGTACCAGGTGAAGGCCGCCTCCGGCCGCGCGGCGATCTGCCAGTGGAGCAGCCAGCGGCTGGTGGGGGTTACAAGGAACGGGTCCCAGCCGCGCGCGTCGTCGAAGAGCGCAGTCCCCAGCCAGGTCGGCCTGTGGCCCGCGCCACTCTCCGCGCGCTCGAAGACGCCGCACACACGGCCCCAGAAGCGGATCGAGTGGGCCATGTTCTTGCCCACGCCGAGCCGGACGAACGAGTCCTCGAGGAAAAAGAGGCCAGGGTGCTCCTGCAGGAGGTCGTAGGCTTTCTTGAGCCAGTTGCTCCGCAGGACGAAAGTCTCGTGCCCGCTGAAGGTGAGCGAGGATGCAGCGAGGAGGTTGGCTACCATAGGCCCCCAGCAGTACAGGTGTACGATTGCCCCACATCTTACACCAAAATTCCCATCTATGGGAATGCAACGCCGGGCACCCGCCTCGATGGCACTCGCAATTCCCATCTACGGGACTACGATATCGTCATCTGTGCAATCCTCCGCTTGGAGCGGCTATGCCCAAGCGGATGCAAGACCTGCCAGAAGAATACCTGAGCGACCAGCGATTGCTCGCGCGAGCGATCGGCGACCGCGTACGCCTGCGACGCATCGAGCTCGATCTCACGCAGGAGCATCTCCGCGCCCGCATGGAACTCGAGCAGGTCTACGTCAGCAGGACGCAGTACAGCCGGATCGAGAACGGCGAGACCCTGCCCAACGCAGCCGAGCTGATCGCGCTGCACGCCATCCTCGGCGTGACGTTCGACTGGCTGCTGCTTGGGAGGCGACCGGACTCGTAGCCGCCACACCTCCCCGGCACAAGCCCCCTATGTACGATGTCCGCCCGTAACGTCCACGAGGCAGGTCAGCGCGCGGGCACGCATCGTGCTCTTGGAGCTTGCGCTGCGGCGTGCGGGCAGAGCGCCGCGTGGGACCCTCCAGGCCACGCGCTACGCCACCCACGTCGGGCGATGCAGCCGCATACGGGGCGAAGCGCGCGGCGCGCCTTGATCCCCGCCGGTCTCCGGGAGCACTCGTGACCCTTTCTTCCTCGCTTATCGGAGCGCAGCTCGGCTCCTACCATATCCAGTCAGTCATCGGCAGCGGCGGGATGTCCACCGTCTACCAGGCAACCGACGTCCAGCTGCGGCGCCCGGTCGCCGTGAAGGTGCTGACTCCCCACCTGGCCGATAACCCGGAGTACGTCCAGCGGTTCCGCCGCGAGGCCCAGCTCGTCGCCGGCCTGCGCCACCCGAACATCGCGCACGTCTACGCCCTCGGCGAGCAGGACGGGGCGATCTATATGGTGCAGGAGCTGCTGCCTGGCCCGACTCTCGACGCACGGGCCGCCGAGCTCCGCGCCGCCGGCCAGTCGATGGCGCCCGGCGAGCTCCTGGCAGATGTAGGGCAGCTCGCCGCCGCCCTCGACGCCGCCCACGGGGTGGGGGTTATACACCGCGACGTGAAGCCGTCGAACGCGATCTTCAATGCCTCCGGCCAGCTCGTGCTCACCGACTTCGGCATCGCGCACAGCCCGACCGACGACGACAGCACACTCACGCAGCCGGGCATGCTGCTCGGGACGCCGGCCTACCTCTCGCCCGAGCAGGCGCTCGGTGAGCCGCTCACGCCCGCCGCCGACATCTACGCGCTGGGGGTGCTGACCTACCAGCTCCTCACCGGCCAGGTGCCGTTCGAGGCCCCGACGCCTATGGCTGTGCTGCGAATGCACGCCAACACCACGCCCCGGCCGCCGTCGCAGCTCAGCCGCGACCTCCCCGCCGCCGTCGACGCCGCGGTCCTGCGCGCGCTCGCGAAGTCGCCCGCCGACCGCTTCCCGACCGCAGGGGCGTTTGCCCAGGCGCTGTCCAGCGCCTTCGCCCAGACAGTGATCGTCCCGCCGATCACGCCGACCCTCGAGCGCTCTCCCGTCGCCGCGCCCGCCACGCCTGCTCACGAGAGGGGCGAGCTCGCCGCTCTTCCTCCGCTGACGAGGAGCACTTCACGTGGGAGCCGGTGGCTGCCCCTCGCCCTCCTCGCCGTCGTGCTGCTCGCCACGCTCGGTCTGTGGCGCTGGGGCGCGTGGGGCACGTCTCAAGCGGAAGGTCCAGGGGACGCGATAGTCGCCGCTGAGGTGGCTACACGCACCATCGCCGTGACAGCCGAAAGTCCTCCGCCACGCACCAGCGTCGCGACCGGGACAACAGCAAGGGCCACGACGGAGGCCACGGGCTCAGAGAGCGGCGAGACGGCCGGTGCTATCCCTGTTGGAGGCACCCAGGCCCGCCCACAGCCTTCCCCCGCCAGCACCCGACAGAGCACCGCTCCGCCGGCCGGTGGTGCGGCGCAGCGGTCTCCGACACTCCCGCCACCTACCCGTGATGCCGTCGTACCCCCGGCCGCACCGGGCGTGGGCGTGCAGCCTCAGTCCACCGCCGCACAGCCGACCCGCGCGTCAGGCGGAAGCTCCAGGCCCACCGCGCCGCGCCCGCCCGCACGCATCCCCACGGCAGCCGTTCGGCTTCCGTCACAGGACCAGCCGGCCCCCACAGCGGCCTCGCCGCGCGCGACGCTCACACCACGCGTCGTACCGTCCGCGCAGCCGACGACCGCGCGCGTCGTCCCGACTGTCCAGCAGCCCGTCGTCCCAACTGTCCAGCAGCCGCTGATTCCGCCCACGGTCACCCCTGTCCCACCCACAGCTACCGACGCCCCGCCTCCGCCCACTGACGTCCCGCCTCCGCCCACTGACGCCCCGCCTCCGCCCACTGACGTCCCGCCTCCGCCCCAGCCGACCGACACAGGCCTCGCCGAGCTCAGCAGCCTGATCGACGCCGGTATCGCCGATGGGCGAGCGGGCTCAGTCGCCCCGCAGCTCGCCGCGCTCAACCAGCACCTCACCGCCGCGGTCGCAGCGGGCGACGGCAGGGAGGCCAGGAAGGCGCTGCGCGACCTCGGCAAGACGGTGGAGGTCGGCCTGCGGCAGGGGAGCATCGACCCCGCGTTCGGCGCTGAGCTCAGCGAGCTCGTCGAAGACCTCTCCGATCAAGACGGCTGACCGGGTATAATGCGGCTCGACGAACCCATGTTCGAGCCCATTCCCGCCACGGGAGCGCTCGCCGGCCACACGTAGGCGTGGTGGGCTCAAGCGCGCCGGCTCGAGAACGAAAGCGAGCCCTCGTGGAGACACACGATATTCAGCGCGTGCTGCGCGCACGGTACGGCGGCGTCGAGGCCAGCGACGTGCTGATGCAGTTCGCCCGCATCGAGCTCGAGCGCCCGGACGCTATGGTCTGGATGCAGAACGGCAAGTTCTTCGAAGTGTACGGTGACCCAGCCCGCCTGCTCGGCCGCCTGCTCGACCTGCGGGTGGCCGAGAAGCCGCTGATGACCGGGCGCGACCGCCAGCCGATCATGCTCGCCATGACCGGCATCACCATCGGCAGCGAGCGCGAGCACCTCCTGCGCCTGCTCCGCATGGGCTACCGCGTCGCGATCGGCCGCGAGGTCGAAGGCGAGCGCGAGGGCGCCGTCAAGGCGCGGCAGCTGGCCGAGGTTGTCACGCCCGGCACGGTCTTCGACGAGGACCTGCTCGACGACGAGCGGCGCCTTCTGGCGGCGGTCGAGCTGGGCGACGGGAGCGCAGCCCTGGCGCTCGCCGACGTCTCGACGGGCGCGCTCTGGTGCCAGGAGTGGACCGGGCAGGGCGCCCACGACCGCATGGTGGACGAGCTGGCGCGGGTGGGCCCGGCCGAGCTGCTCTGCAGCATGGACCTCCCGCGCCAGGAGCGCGACCGCATCGGGTCCGCCAGCGGCATCACGCGGCTCGAGGGGGAACGGGCGCAGCGTCACCGCGCGCTCTGCGCCGAGCTCGGCCTGGTCAACAGCTACCACGTCGGCCGGCTTTCTCCGCTCCCCGCCTGGTGGTACACCGCCGAGGCCTGCCAGGAGGCGCTGCACAGCCACTTCCAGACGATCGACCTGCGCCCGCTCGACCTGGCCGACCGACCACACGCCGCGCGCGCCGCCGGCGTGCTGATCCGCTACCTCCGCTGGAACCGCTTCCCGGCGATCTCCCGCCTCCAGACGGTGCGGATCGGGGGCGGGGGCCACCTGCTCCACATGGACGCCACCACCAGACGGACGCTCGACATCCTCGCCGGGCCGGACGGAACCCCCTACGGCTCGCTGCTCGCTGTCCTCGACCAGACACGCACGCCGATGGGCGGTCGCCTCCTCAGGTCGTGGCTCACCCAGGGCCTGCGCGATGCGGCGCGCCTGAACGAGCGCTACGACGCGGTGCAGGCCTGCCTCGAGCAGGTGATCGCCCGCGAGGACATCCGCGCGCGGCTGGGCCGGGTCGGCGACCTGGAGCGCGTCATCAACCGCCTGCTCGTCGGGCCGGAGCGCGCCTCACCGCGCGACATGGCTCGCCTGCGCGACGCGCTCGGCGCATCCGAGGCGATCGCCGATCCGCTCGAGGCGCTCGGCGGCCTCGGCGTCGTGGCCTACGACCCGCCCGCGGATCTGTCGCACCTGCTGTCCCAGGCGCTGGTCGCCACACCTCGCGCCAGCCTGACGCCCCGCTCGGACGCGGAGACCGGCGACCTGCTGGCATCCGGCTGGGACACCGAGCTCGACGCGCTTCTGGCGCGGGAGCAGCAGGTCCAGACCGAGGTCGAGCAGCTGGTTATGAACCTGTACCTCACGACCGGGCTCCGGTCACTCCAGCACCGCCGCGACGCGCGCACGGGCCAGATCGTCCTCACGCTCTCAGCCACCGATGCGCGCCGGGCCCCGGCCGACTGGAGCCGGGTCGCGAAGGGCAAAGAGCAGTACACCACCGACCAGCTCAGGCAGCTCTCCGAGGCGCTGATCGATGCCGAGGCGCAGCGCGCCGACATCGAGCGCGCGGCGTGGCGGCGGCTCTGGGGGCGCATCGTAGAGTACGGGGCTCAGCTCACGCGGCTGGCCCACGACCTGGCGCAGATCGACGTTGTGACGACGCTGGCGCACGTGGCGCTCCGCGAGCGGTGGGTCCGCCCCACGATCGTCCCCGAGCGCGCGCTCTCGATCGTCGGCGGGCGCCACCCGGTGGTCTGCCGCACAGTCGAGGGGTACGTGCCCGCCACCGTGGCGCTGGACGAGGCCACCCGCCTGATCGTGCTCACTGGCCCCAACATGTCGGGCAAGTCAACCCTGATGCGTATGGTTGCGCTGTGCGTCGTCCTGGGCCAGATGGGGTCGTTCGTCCCGGCCGAGGCGATGGCCTTCGGGCTGTGCGACCGGATCTTCACGCGCATCGGCGCCGCAGACGACATCGCCAGCGGGCGCAGCACCTTCCTGGTCGAGATGACCGAGGTCTCGACGATCGTGCATCAGGCGACGGCCGACAGCCTGGTGGTGCTGGACGAGGTGGGGCGCGGGACGGCGACCTTCGACGGCATGGCGCTGGCGGAGGCGGTGGTAGAGCACCTGCACACGGCGGCACAGTGCCGCGGCATCTTCGCTACACACTACCACCACCTGGTCGAGATGATCGAGCACCTCCCGGCGGTCACGCGCCTGCAGATGGGCGTCCGGCGCGACGGCGAGCGCCTGATCTTCCTCCACACGCTCGAGCCGGGGGTGGCCGAGGGCTCGTTCGGCATCGCCGTCGCGCGCATGGCGGGCCTGCCGGCGCCGCTCGTGGCGCGCGCCAGGCGGCGGCTCGCGCTGCTGGAGGGCGAGGGGAGGCGGCTCCCGAGTCAGGAGCTGCTGCTCGAGGAGCTAGCGCGACAGATCGAGGGCCTGGACCCCGCGCGCATGTCGCAGCAGGAGCTGGCCGTCGCCATCGAGCGGCTCCAGCGGGCCTGCCGCATCATCGAGCGTGGGGCGGGGTAGGGCAGGCCCGCTGGAGCCGTGGCAATGTCGGTGTGGGACGTGGTCGTACCCCGATGTAATTGCCTGGCTTGGGCGAGAGATACTTGAGAGTGAACGCGTTGTGTCATCAAGCATCGTACCTGGTTCGGTTGCGATTTGTTCACTCACCTGGGCCTACAAGCGCTATCCGCGCGGCGTGCGGTACGGCCCGAGGTAGCGCTGGGTGAGCTGGAGGCCGAACTCGTTCTGGAGCGTCGTGCGTGCGCCCTCGGCGGTAGCCTCCAGGGCCCGCCCCACCTGGCGGCAGATCGCGTCAGCCAGGAACTGCGGCAGCGGCTCCTGCACCGCGCTCACCTGCAGCGCGCCGCGGAAGGTGGCCAGCACTGCCCCGAGCGGCTCGCGGGCGATCAGCGCCCCCGGTAGCTCCAGCCGGTACGCGGGTCCGGCGTCGTCGGGCCGGTAATAGATCACATATAGCTGGCCGTACCCCTCCTCGACCGCCGCCCGCTGCGCCGCAAAGCCCGCGATCGTCGCGCGCGTGCCGGTCAGCAGGTGCGGACGGTCCTGCTTGATCAGCGGCGCCGGCAGCGAGTACTCCCCCGGCTCGAGCACTGTGCTCCACAGCGTCCGGTCGGTCACCGTGCCCGAGAGGTGCGGCGCCAGCAGCGCCACGTCGTCGGCGGCGGTGGCCTGCTTGGGGTGCGCCACCACCCGCCGGCAGCCCAGCACCAGCGGCCAGTCCCCCTCGTCGAAGAACGTCTCGATCAGCTCGCGGTACGGCGCCCACCATCCGGGCAGCGCCCCGCCGCGCGCCTCCTGGCCGTAGCGCACCAGCAGCCGGTTCACGTCCAGCAGCGCCGAGTAGAACGAGCCGTCGAGCAGAAAGAGGCCGGTGGTGGTGGCCCGCACCCGCCGCGCCAGCAGCCGCAGCTCCATCATCGTCCGCACGCCGCCGAGGATGCTCTCCAGCTCCTCCACCGGCGGCATCAGGCGCACCAGCACCGACTGCTCGGTGAGCGTGGCCTCCTCTACCGCCACCGCCGCCACCGCCGCGAAGGTGGCCCCGGCCGCCGGCACCGTGGCGTTCGTCCCGTCCACCGCGCACAGGCGCCGCGTCGGGCCGTCGGGGGCCTGGCCGATACGGCGCGCCAGCGAGCCCCGCAGCCGCTCGCGGTCCCCCTCGAGGCGCGTCAGCGTGTCGCGGCAGGCGTCGGCGCAAGCGGTGATGCCTGCCAACACTGCCGCCGGCAGCGCCGAGGGACTCAGCGCGGCCGGCTCAGTTGAAACATGCATGCTCATGCGCCTATCCTACACCAGCCGCATGCCGCGTGCAAGCCCGGCGAGAGCACGGATCGGCGGTTCCTCGCCGGCGCCGGTCGCCCAGCACTACCGCTCGACGCGCCGGTCGCTCCCAGGAGGCAGCGGCACCGGGTCCTTCTGCCGCAGCTGCTGCACGCCCCACAGCAGCAGCGCCGTCGCCCCAGCCTCATCCAGGTTGCCGATGAACGGCGTGATGTCTGGGATAATCTCCAGCAGGCCCGCCGTCGGGTTCAGGAGGTAGATCGCCCCCACGACGATCCCGATCACCGCGCCGATCCTGCGCACCGTCGACTGATTCATGGTTGCTCCTTCAGAAGGTGTGGAGGGGCAAAGCCCCTCCAAAACGAAAAAGAATCCTCAGGGGCCTGCGGCCCCAAAGCCCCGCCCTACCTGGTGAACGTGTCTTTGCGGCCCCCAAGTCCCCGCCTACGGGAGAAGTGCCCTATGACCCCTCATAGAGAGCAAGGAGAGCAAGTCTCACGACTCACGACTCAAAACTCAAGACTCACGACTCGCTCCTCGCCCCCAGCTTCCCCTCCAGCGCCACCAGCGCCGCGGCGAGCTGGTCCTGCCTGATGGTAGCGGTCACATCGCCGCGGGTGCGCTCGAGCACCGCGCGCAGCGCGTCGGTGGTGCGTCGCAGCCCCCCCGTGACTGCGTCCGGGTAGTCGACCGTCACCAGCAGCCCGTACACGTCGTCCATCACCGCCAGCAGCGCCTCACCGCGCGCCGTCTCGCCGCGACGCAGCCCATCCAGGATCGCCCGCCGCAGCTCCGAGGCCGCCTCGGCCAGCCCGTTGAGATACGCCGCCGGGTCCACCTGCAGGGCCGCCGGGCTGGGCGGCTCCTCGTCGCGCAGGAAGGCGTACACCAGCGCTGCCTCGGCGTACTCCTTCAGCGCGTCCTGCGTATACCCCGCAAACATCAGGTCTGGGTGGGCCGCCAGCCCCGCCCGCAGCGCCCGCGCCGTCTCGGTAGCGTCCCGTAGCTGCCCGGCCGCGCTCTCGAACTCGCCGCGGTGGCAGGCGCGGATAGCGTTCGCGCACTGTCGTACCAGGGCCCGCGAGCGCGCCAGCGCCTGCTCACGCGCGCCGTGGCTCGCCTCGATCTGAGCCACCGCCTCGGCAACCACGCTCTCGATGCTCATTTCCCCCTCCTCGCTGCTGACCGACCGATCACCGACCACCGACCGCCGAGGAACATTCCGTCCCCGGTCCCCACGCCCTGATCCTTCGTTCTTCGTCGATGGTCCTTCGCCAGCCTAGACAGACCCCCCAGCTATAGTGTAGACTACCGTATGTTCAGCATTCTGTGAAACGAAACAGGGTATGACAGTGTCAACCAGCGCGCCGCTGCGCGTCCTCGGCATCTTCGCCCACCCCGACGACCCAGAGTTTAGCATGGGCGGCAGCGCCGCCGTATGGGCTGACGCGGGCGCCGAAGTCTACTATTGCATCATCACCGACGGTAGCGCCGGCAGTAACGACCCGAACCGCGACCTGGCCGAGCTCGTCACGACGCGCGAGGCCGAACAGCGCGCCGCCGCCGCCGCCTGCGGCGTGAAGGACGTGATCTTCCTCGGCTACAGGGACGGCACCCTCGAGCCGACGATCGAGCTGCGCCGGGCGCTCACCCGCCTCATCCGCCAGCTCCGCCCGGACCGTGTGGTCTGTGGCGACCCAACGGCCTTCTTCTACGGCGACGAGTACATCAACCACGCCGACCACCGCGCCGCCGCCGAGGCCGCCGTGACGGCGGTGTTCCCGAGCGCGCCCACCCGCCCGATCTTCCCCGAGCTGCTGGCCGAGGGCCTCGAGCCGCACCAGGTCAAAGAGCTCTACATCACCCACCACGAGGGGCCGCACGTGGTCCACGTCGATATCTCCGCCGGGCTCGAGCGCAAGATCGAGTCCCTCCGCTGCCACGTCAGCCAGATCGAGGTGGGCGACGGCCAGTGGATCCGCGACTGGGCCGCCGAGGCGGGCAAGGCGGCCGGGGTGCCGTTCGCCGAATCCTTCCGCGTCATGCGCCTCGTGCGCGAGCCGGCTACCCCGCCGTCGGCCGAGGCCGCCGAGCAGGAAGCGTAGACAGTATCCGCGGTACGCCGCGTGCTACCATCCGCTGTACGGATGTGCAAGGGTGACACCAGGGCTCCGCGAGGCCGTCCCCGGCGTGGGTTTGTCCCCCGTCGCCGGGGAGCGCGCCCGCCCAGCGATGGGTCGGGAGAGGAGGGCAGATATCGTCAAGGTACACACGTTTCCCCGCCGCTGGGCCGGACGAGACGACGTTTCGAGCGCTGAGCTGACGGCCTTCCGAAGCTGACGGCTCACGACTTCAAACTGGCGCTAGGTCAGCCGATGGGTAGTTGCCCAGGCCTGGGACGGAGGCAACGCCAGCTATGTCAACCTACCCCCACACGGGGTAAGATCCCAGGACGACCCGCCGGTGACGCCTTCCGGCGGACCGCCCTTGAACAAAGTGCCCCTGGCGAGGGCAAAATGCACACTGAAAAGGCAAAATGAAGCCGGGCGCTGCGTGCCCAAGGCCGTTTTGCACTTTGCACGTTGCACTTTGCGCTTCCTAGCGGAGACGCTCCGAAAGGCTTTTCTGAGGAGGTGTGCGCGACAAAGGCCAGAAAGTAAGCAACTGAGCGCGCTCTGCCCCTACGTGCTTGGTGGGGGGCAGTAAGCAAGCGTACAGGCCCAATAGACGGTCACACTAAGCCACATACGCTCGAATAGCACAGCTTTCAGGAGGACAACATGTCTCCGCACGATCCGGCGTTGCAGCGCGCGCTCGCTGACAACGTCTGGCTCCATTTCTTCCAGATGGGGCACATGAGCAGTACCGGCGCGCGGCCCACCATCCTCGCCAGAGGAGAGGGCTCGCGCGTGTGGGACCAGGACGGCAAGCCGTACATCGACGCGCTCGCCGGCCTCTTCTGTGTCAACGCTGGCTACGGCCGGCGCGAGATCGTCGATGCGATCGCCGCCCAGCTCGGCGAGCTGCCGTACGCCACCCCCTTCTCCTTCCCCACCCTGCCGCAGATCCAGCTGGCCCAGAAGCTCGCCGCGCTCAGCCCGATGGGCCCCCAGACCCGCACCTTCTTCGTCACCGGCGGCTCAGAGGCCGTCGAGGCGGCGCTCAAGCTCGCTAAAGCCTACCAGCGCCGGCGCGGCTTCCCCGACCGATACAAGACCATCTCGCGCCGCGTGGCCTACCACGGCACCACCATGGGCGCGCTTTCGGTGAATGGCCTCACCGGCGTCCGCAACGGCTTCGGCCCCCTCGTGCCCGGCGCCCGCCACGCGCCTATGGCCCATCCCTTCCGCTGCCGCGCCTGCGCCGGACAGTGCGGCTGCTCCCTGTGGTGCGCCGACGAGATCGAGCAGATCGTCGAGTTCGAGGGCCCCGAGACGGTGGCCGCCGTGATCCTCGAGCCGGTCCAGAACAGCGGGGGCGCGATCGTGCCGCCCCCCGGCTACCTGCAGCGCGTCCGCGAGATCTGTGACCGCCACGGCATCCTCATGATCGCCGACGAAGTCATCTGCGGGTTTGGCCGCGTCGGCGCCTGGTTCGGCTCCGCGGCCTTCGGCGTCGTCCCGGACATCATGACCTGCGCCAAGGCCATTACGTCCGGCTACGCCCCGCTCGGCGCGGTCATGGCGCGCAAGGAGATCGCCGACGCCTTCCTCGGCGACGAGGGCGATAAGTTCATGCACGGCATCACCTTCGGCGGTCACCCCGCCAGCTGCGCCGCCGCCCTCGCCAATATCGCGATCATCGAGCGCGAGCAGCTCTGCGCGCGCTCCGCCACCGCCGGCGACGCGCTGATGCGCGAGCTGCGCGCCGCCGTCGGCGACCACCCCAACGTCGGCGACATCCGCGGCATGGGGCTGTTCCTGGCGATCGAGCTCGTCCACGACCGCCAGAGCATGCTCCCGCTCGAGGAGCCCAACCTCATGGGCTGGCTCTCCGACCAGTTCAAGCGCCGCGGGCTGATCTGCCGCGCCGACGACCGGCTCGACCCGGTGATCCAGCTGGCCCCGCCGCTCAACATCCCCCAGGACGACATCGACGAGGTTGTCGCGATCGTCGCCGATGTCATCCACGCGCTCGGGCGGCGCCTCGGCACCCAGCCGACGCTCCAGACGGTGAAGCTGCCGCAGCCGATCGCACTCCAGCGCGGTGCGTAGCGGCTTGCCCATCCTACAGGGCTATGCTATAATCCGTGGCAGTGCGTTAAGCAGGGGTACGTTGCGAGCACGCCTCCGCGTTCCCCCTGCTCTTTTATGTAATGGAGCTGTAAGGTTATGTCCCAGCAGATCATTGACGAGATCGACAGCCGCCAGATCAAAGCGGCCACGCCTGAGTTCCGCGTCGGTGATACCGTACGCGTCGGCGTCCGCGTCGTCGAGGGCAACCGCGAGCGCGTCCAGGACTACGAGGGCGTCGTCATCCGCAAGCGCAGCGCCGGCATCAACGAGAACTTCACTGTGCGCCGCATTGCCTCACACGGCGTCGGCGTCGAGCGAACGTTCCTAACCAACGCGCCCCGCGTGGACTCGATCACGGTCGTGCGCCGCGGCAAGGTCCGCCGCGCCCGCCTGTTCTACCTCCGCGGCCTCACCGGCAAGGCGGCCCGCATCAAGGAGCGCCGGGACTAACCTGTAAGGCTGAAGGACGAACGCTGAACGATGAACGCTGAGTACTCGCCGCTGGCAGTCCTTCAGCGTTCAGCGTTCAGCGTTCAGCGTTTTCTCGTCCGCTGGGCCTTCGAGCGCCTCTACCGCGAGCTCGCCTGGTCCTACGACCTGGTGGCCGCCGCGGTCTCGGGACGCGGCTGGCGCGCCTGGACCCTCTCGGCCGCCCCCTTCGCGCGCGGCGTCACCCTCGAGCTCGGCTGCGGCACCGGCAACCTCCAGCAGGCCCTCGCCGCCCGGCCCGACGTGACCGCCTTTGGGCTGGACCGCTCGCCGCAGATGCTTGCCCAGGCCCGTCGCAAAGCCCGCCTCGCCCGCCTCGCCCGCGCCGACGCGCTCGCCCTGCCGCTCGCCCCCGCCAGCGTGGACACGGTGATCGCCACCTTCCCCACCGACTACATCGCCCAGCCCCAGACCGTGGCCGAGATCCGCCGCGTCCTCCGCCCCGGCGGCACCGTGGCCGTGGCCCTCTGGACGCAGATGGAGGGGGACTCGCTCTACATCCGCGCGCTCGACCTGGCCTACCGCCTCACGCTCCAGCGCTCGCCCCGCACCCCACGCCCCACGTCCGAGCCGGCCGATATCCCCGCCGCCCAGCGGCGTCTCGCCGACGCCCTGGCCCACGCCGGTCTGCACGTCACGCACACGTCCGCGGTGGCCCTCGGCGCCCGCGTGCACTTCGTCGTCGGGACGCTGGCCCAAACAAACGATAGCCAATAAACGACACGTTTTCGCCGATAACAACGTCGCTCGTGTCCCTCGACGTTTCGCCGTGAGCCTTCAGAAATCTATGCCCCCAACAACCGACGAGGAGCTGCGCCTCCAGGCCGCCGGCCACCGCCGCGTCGCCGGGGTAGACGAGGTGGGCCGCGGCTGCTGGGCCGGGCCGGTGGTGGCCGCCGCCGTCATCCTGCCCGATGAGGCCCTGCGCGACCCGCGGCTGCTCGCGGGCGTGGACGACTCCAAGCAGCTCTCCGCACACCAGCGCGAGGCCCTCGCCGTCCGCATCACTGCGATCGCCCACACATGGGGCGTGGGCTCGGTGCCCGCACACATCGTGGATAGCCACGGGATCCTCGCCGCCACGCGCCTCGCCATGCAGGTCGCCCTTCTGCGCCTCGCCCACCCCGCCGATGCGCTGCTGATCGACGCGGTGCGGCTCGAGGGCTGGCCATGCCCGCAGCTCGCGTTGATCAAGGGCGACGCTCACTGCCTCTCGATCGCCGCCGCGTCGATCGTGGCCAAAGTCACGCGCGACCGCCACATGGCGGCGCTCGGGCGCCACCACCCCGCCTACGGCTTCGAGCTCCACAAGGGCTACGGCACCGCCGCCCACCAGCGAGCCCTGCGCGAGCACGGCCTATGCGCGCAGCACAGACGCACCTTCCGCCCGATCGCTACCTTCCTCGAGACCGGCGCGTGGCCGGAGTGAAGTCGTGGTATCCTTGGCAGCGCTCCGCCTGGGAGACGAAGCTGGGGAGCGCGCAGCACATACGCAATTGATGGGAGACCTTTATGACGATTGACCTCGCGAGACTTGACTATATCCACCAGCTCCAGCGCGCCGGGTACCGGCCGAGCGAGCGTCTGGCGCAGAACATCCTGCGCTCGGGCGACGCCGCCGTCGGCCCGCTGATCGAGCTGGCGACCAGCACCGACCAGCTGTTCCTCGAATCGCCGGAGCGCTTCGCCCCCGTCCACGCGCTGCGGCTGCTCGGCGAGCTGCGGCCGCTCCAGATGATCGAGCCGCTGCTCCGCTCCTTCGCGATGTATGGCGATGATGAGCAGCTCGCCCGCCGCATGTGGGAGACCGAGGTGCCACAGATCCTCGGCCGCCTCGGCGCCCCCGCCGCCGAGCCGCTCTGGGCGATCGTCGACGACGCCGGCTACACGCCAGACCAGCGCGCCATCGCGATCATGGCGCTGGCCTACGCCACCGCGGTGGAGCCTGAGCTGCGCGCGCCGGTGATCGCCGGGCTGCGCGAGCGCCTCGCGGCCAGCGAGGACAAGACCTTCACGGGCCACCTGATCGCCGGCCTGGCCAACCTCGGCGCCGGCGAGGCCTACCAGGAGGTCATGGCGCTCTTCCGCGCCGGCGAGGTGGACCTCGAGATCGCCACCGCCGCCCAGGCGCGCCAGTTCCTGCTCACGCAGAGCCCGAAGCGCCTGGGGTGCGTCAAGCACCCGCTCTGGGAGCGCTACGACGAGCACGGCCCCACGCCCGATCAGGAACTGGCGGCGCAGTAACCGCATGCAGATCACTCCGCTCAGCCAGCACAGCCAGGCCGCCGCGCTCGCCTACCTGCGGCTCTGGCCCTACCGCAATGCGCTGCCACTCTCGAACATCACCCAGCTGCGCGCCCACTGCACCGTGGCGGTGGCCGAGTCCGGCGGGCGCGTCGTCGGCGTGGCCTCCAGCTACCACGACCTACCGATCGCCAACCTGACGTTCGCGGCCGACGACAGGGCGACGGCGGTGGCGCTGGTGCACGCGCTCGCAGACATGCGCCCGGAGCTGCGCGGCGCCGAGGCCTACGCGCTGCTGCCCGAGGACCGATACACTCAGCTGGCCCACTGCGCCACGATCCTCGGGGCCGAGCCGGAGTACCAGATGGCGGTGGAGCCCGAGACGCTGCGCCCGCGCACGGACCACCCGGTGCGGCGCCTCGGCCCCCAGGATGCCCCGGCGCTCGATGGGCTCGCCGCCGACGCCGGGCTCTCTGTGTGGCACGCGGGCGCCCTGGCGCTTGGGCCGGCCTTCGGCTGCGAGATGGACGGCCGCCTCGTAGCGATGGCCGCGACCCACTTCGCCACGCCGGACATCGTCGAGATCGGGCACGTCGCCACCCACCCTGCCTACCGCGGGCGCGGTCTGGCGAGCGCCTGCACCACCGCCCTCGTGCGCGCCGCCTTCGGGCTCGCGCCGCGGGTGTTCCTGATGGTGCTGGAGCACAACCGGCCGGCGCTCGCCGCCTACCGCGCGCTCGGCTTCCACGCTGTGGAGACCTTCCAGCTCACGCGCTTCACCCTGCGCGGCTGATCCCCACGCACCCCCCCGCCCTGGTATAATGGATGCACCAGCGCCCCACCACAGCGGCGAGGCCGGCAGCCTCGCCGCCCGTCAGACACGTAGCGCCAGCCCTGGAAGGGAAGACGTGCCGTGTTCGTCCTGCGCCCGGTCCCGCACCACTTTGCGATCTGGCTTCTGCTCGCGCCGCTCCTGCTCGTCGAGATGTACACGCTCGACGCGCTCCAGCGCGTGGTCGTGCTCCAGAGCCCCGGCCACGCCCGCACCGCCCTCGCCGAGATCGTCGAGCGGCGCGACGGCGCGCAAGGACCAGAGGTGCGCTACCGGTTCCGCGTCCCCGGCCGCGAGGAGCAGTACTTCGCGCGCGGGGCGATCGGCGGCGGCGGCGTGTGGGTCCCCATCAGCCAGGCCGCCCTGGCCGACGCGACCCAGCGCGGGGAGCTGCGCGTCGTCTACCTGCCCGAGGACCCCTGGACCAACCAGCCCGTCGGGCGGCTGGGCCACCCGGTGGCCGACAGCTTCTGTCTCTGGGGGCTGTTCCTGCTGTTCGACCTGGTGTGGGTGGCCGAGTCGTTCGTGATCGCGCGGAACTACGTGCGCGCCCAGGCGATGGTGGAGCGCCGCACGCCGCACCGCGCCCGCTTCTGGGAGTCGCGCCGCATACCGGACCCGCGCTTTGAGCTGAAAGGCTGGTGAGCCGTGCACACGCCCGCCGCGTCCCCCGCCGCCCGCTTCGGCCCGCTCCAGATCGCGATCGTCGCGCTCGCCGCCGCCACCGCGCTGGTCCATATCGTGCTCGCCATCCCGAGTAGCCTGGTCATGTTCTACCTGAACGGGCTGGCCTACCTGGCGCTCGCCACGGCGCTCTATCTGCCACAGCTGCGCGCCTACCGCCGCCTGACGCGCTACGCGCTCATGGCGCTCACCGCCGTCACGCTGCTGGCCTGGGCGGTCTTCGGCGCCCGCAGCGCGGTGGCCTACGCGGATAAGGCGATCGAGCTGGCGCTGCTGGCGCTGCTGGCGGTGGACGCACGGCGCGAGCGGGCGTGAGGAACATAAGAGAGGATACAGATAATGGCGAGTAACACCGGCCAGCCAAAATACACAAATAGACTTATCAACTCGACAAGCCCCTACCTTCAGCATCATGCCCACAATCCAGTCGACTGGTATCCTTGGGGAGATGAGGCATTTGCAGCAGCAAAAACGCAGGATAAACCAATCCATCTAAGCGTCGGATACAGCAGTTGCCACTGGTGTTCCGTTCTTGCCCGGGAAAGCTTCGAAAACGCAGAAACCGCGGCTTTGATGAACGAACACTTCGTCAACATCAAAGTCGACCGCGAGGAGCGCCCGGACATCGACAACATCTACATGACCGCCGTCCAGGCCATGACCGGCGGCGGCGGCTGGCCAATGACGGTATTTCTATCGAGTACGGGGACGCCCTTCTACGCCGGCACCTACTTCCCCCCCGAGGACCGCTACGGCATGCCGAGCTTCCGCAAGGTCCTCGCCGCCGTCGCCGACGCCTACGCCGAGCGCCGCGACGAGCTCCTCAAGGCCGGCGCCGAGCTCGTCGAGCGCATGCGCGAGGCCGCCGTCGCCCGCCTCGTCGAGGGCAGCGCCACCCCGCGCACCCTCGACGAGGCCTACGCGGCGCTGCACGGCGACTTCGACCCGACCTACGGCGGCTTCGGGCCCGCGCCCAAGTTCCCCCAGGCCATGACGCTCGAGTTCCTGCTGCGCTACAGCGCCCGCACCGGCCAGCAGCTCGGCATGCAGATGCTCGAGAAGACCCTGCGCGCCATGGCCGAGGGCGGCATGTATGATCAGCTCGGCGGCGGCTTCCACCGCTACAGCGTGGACGAGAAGTGGCTCGTGCCGCACTTCGAGAAGATGCTCTACGACAACGCCCTGCTCTCCCACGCCTACGTCGAGGCCTTCCAGGCCACCGGCGACCCGTTCTACCGCCGCGTGGCCGAGGAGACGCTCGACTACCTGCTGCGCGAGATGCGCCACCCCCAGGGCGGCTTCTTCTCCACCCAGGACGCCGACTCGCTGCCGGCGCCCGACTCCGCCCACAAGCACGAGGGCGCCTTCTTCGTCTGGACGCCGCAGGAGGTGAAGGATCTCCTCGGCGCCGACGCCACCGCCTTCGCGGCGCTCTACGACGTGACCGACCGCGGTAACTTCGAGGGCAAGAACATCCTCAACGTGAAGCGCACGCCCGCCGAGGTGGCCCGCGTGATGGGCATCCCCGCCGAGCAGGTCGAGCAGATCGCCGCGCGCGGCCGCCGCGCCCTGTTCGAGGCCCGCGAGCGCCGCCCGAAGCCCGCCCGCGATGACAAGATCCTGGCGGCCTGGAACGGCATGGCGATCCGCGCCTTCGCCCGCGCCGCCGTCGCCCTCGGGCGCGACGACTACCGCGAGGCCGCACGCGGGGCGGCGTCGTTCGTACTGGGCACGATGCGGGCCGACGAGGGCGCGCCGATCATGCGCTCCTGGAAGGACGGCAAGCTTGGCACGACGCGCGCCTTCCTGGAGGACTACGCGCTCATGGCGGACGGGCTGCTGGCGCTCTATGAGGCCACCTTCGAGCCCACATGGCTGCTGGCCGCACGCGCCCTGGCCGACGACATCCTGGCGGAGTTCTGGGACGAGGGCATCCAGGGGTTCTACGACACCGCCGCGTCCCACGAGCAGCTGGTGGTGCGCCCGCGCGACACGGGCGACAACGCCACGCCGAGTGGCAACTCGGTGGCCGCCGACGTGCTGCTGCGGCTGGCGGTGATCTTCGACAACGCGACCTACCGCGAGCGGGCGCTGGCGGTGCTGGGGAGCATGACGCCGTTCATGGAGCGCTACCCGAGCGGCTTCGGGCGCTACCTGGCGGCGGCAGAATTCGCGCTCTCGCCAGTGAAGGAGGTGGCGCTGGTGGGCAACCAGGCGGCGGAGGACACGCGCACGCTCGCCGAGGCAGTGCTGCGGCCGTTCCTCCCGAGCAAGGTGGTGCTGCACCGCGCGCCGGGGGAGGGGTGGCCGGCCCTGCCCTCGCCGCTGCTCGAGGGGCGCGAGATGGTCGGCGGGCGCGCTACAGCCTACGTCTGCCAGAACTACGCCTGCCAGCTCCCGGTCACCGACGTGGCCGCGCTGCGCGCGCAGCTCGGGCTGGGGTAGCCTCTCAGGTGCGCCGTGGGCACGGCGGCCTGAAGGGCTAGCCGGTCATGCTGATGAACCGCATCCCTCGCACAGCCCGCTTCGCTCAGCATGACCTCGCCCCCCCTACGGCAGATCCAGCGCCGTGAGCTCGATCGCCTGCGGCCCGGCCAGCTCGTCCGGTAGACGCGGCACGCCCGAGACCGGCAGGCGCGCACCGTCAGATGGCGTGTAGAGCCCCATCACCACGCGGTACGCGCCAGCCGGCAGGTCGGGCGGCAGCGGCACTGGAAGCGGTGCGTCGAACTGCTGCCCCGCCTGCCACTCCACGAACATCCCCTGGTCGAGCGGCGCGTCCACCTGCGCTACCCGCCGCCCGTCCGGCGCCAGCACGTGCACGAAGCTCACCACCCCGCCCGGCCGGCCAGCCTGCACGCTCCACGACGGCGTGATCACCAGCGTGCTCCCGACGAGCGCACTCGTGAAGCCGCGCAGGTGCAGCGCCTCGCCGAACACCGCACCCACCGGCCGCTCGAAGGGCCGCGGCAGCTGGTGTACGGTGGCGTAGGTGACGCCGTGCATCCGCAGCGCGAACAGCGGCGGGGACTGCCGCACGTACGCCTCAGCCTCGGCCGACTCCTTGTGCTGCACGCTGCGCACGTAGAGCACCGCGTAGCTGCTCGGCCGCCCCAGGTAGGCCGGGCGCAGGTCGCGCACCAGGGTGGACTGCGGCACGAACGGCGCGAGCGTCGGCGGGATCCACGAGAGCACGTCGCCCCGCCCCAGGTCCGGCCGCGTGCTCAGCCAGGCCCCGACCTGCTCCATGCCCTCGCCCAGCCCCACCAGCATCACGCGCTCGGCCGCCGCCCCGCCGCCCAGCAGCGGGTTGAAGGCGCTCAGGTAGTAGGGGTGGTACGCCAGATTGAGGGCCAGAAGAGCGCCCGCCAGCGCGAGCCCGATGGTGGGCAGGCGACGCGCCGCGTTCGCGGAGACCTCCCCCGCGCCCGGTAGCACGTGCGTGACCCTTGTTCGGCGCCCCCGGCCGCCTAACGCGGCGCCCACCCAATCCAGCGCCCGCACCAGCCCCGCCGCCGCCAGGATCTCGAGCGCCGGGAAGATCGGCAGCAGGTAGCGGTCGAGCTTCTTGGCCTGGAGCGACAGCGCCACCAGGAACAGCAGCGCGAAGCCGGCCAGCGCCAGTAGCGCGAAGCCGTCTCCGCGCCACCACGCCTCCCGCGCCGCATCCCGGCCGCGGCGTACGGCCCGCGCAGCGCCGAAAAGGGCCAGCGCCAGGAGCCCGAGCAGCGTCAGCGGCATCGTGCGCCACAGCACCACCGCCGGGTAGAAGCGCCAGTCCGGCACGCCCACCGGCTCCCCGAGGAAGTAGTTGCCCGAGTGGTGCGGCTGCCCGCCGTTGTCGCGGATCTCGCCCAGCACCGATCCCACCGCCTCGCCCGGCCCGACCCACATCGCCGGCCAGAGCACGAACACTGTCACCGTGGCGACGGCCAGCCAGACGGCGTAGCGCGCACCGACTGCCGACCACAGAGCGACGAGCGTGCGAAGCGCCCCCCTCCCCTCGTGCGCCCGCTGGCTGGAAAGCGCCTTCGCGGCATCCGGAAGGGTGGGCGCGAGCAGGAGCAGGCCGACTGTGGGCAGCAGCAGCAGCGAGGGAGCTTTCGTCAGGAATGCCAGGCCGCCGAAGAAGCCGGAGAGCACGAACCAGCGGAGCACCGCCGGTCGTCGGTCGCCGGTCAGGGCCACCAGCAGCGCCAGCAGGCTCAGCGCCATGAAGCTCGTGAGCAGCGCGTCGAGGTGCAGCAGCCGCCCGTGGGCGATCAGGAAGGGCGAGAGCGCCCACATCAGCGCGCCGAGCAGCGCCGTAGCCGGCCGCACCAGCCGCCGCAGCAGCAGGTAGCCGAGCGCCACGGCCAGGCTGTTCGCCACCGCGAGCGGGAGCCGCAGCAGCGCGAGGTAAGCCGCGCCGCCGCCCGCCCAGCCGGGGTTCTCAACCCCTAGCGCGGTAGCCAGGGCGTGGCCGAGCGCCCCGAGCCACATAGTCGTCACGCCGGGGTGGCCGGTCTGGTTGGTCGCGGCCCAGTCGCCTGTGAGCAGCGCCGCGGAGAAGCGCTCGACCCGCCCGATCCAGTGGTACGACTCGTCGATCGTGAAGAAGTCGGACAGGCCGGTGGCGCGCGGCGCAAGCGCGACGAGGCCGATCGCCAGGGCGGCGAGCCAGGCGGGGGCGGCACGCACGGCCGCGGGCGAGATGGGTTGCGCGTCTGTCCTGGTTACCATCGAGATCTAGTACAGCTAGAGCGAAAAGCAGGAGAGCTGGGCCACAGAGCACACAGCGGAAAAGAGCAGCAGATGCTCAGCCTCGGCGCGCGCTGTGACCTCTGTGGCTCCACTCAACCGGCGTTCTCCTGTAACAACAGCCGGAGCGCCGTCCGCACATCCGGCGCGACGATATCAGCGAGGTGAGGCGTGCCGGGGGGCGGCTCACCGATCAGCACCGTCATCATGCCGAGCTCGCGCGCCGGGGGCAGGTTACGCGCCGTGTCCTCGAGCAGGGCCGCGCACTCACCCGCCACCCCGAGCTCATCGAGGATACGGTGGTAGGCGGCAGGGTGCGGCTTGGGCTGGAACTGCTGGTAGCGGATGTCGAAGATGCGGTCGAAGTGGCGCGCGATCCCGAGCTGCGCCAGCACGCGCTCGGCGTGCTCGGCCGAGGCGTTGGTGAAGATCACCTTCGGCACCCGGATGCCGTCGAGCATCGCGTCGAGCTCGGCGTCGGCCGCCACCATCGCCTCGAGCTCCAGCTCGTGCACGAAGGCCAGGTAGTCCTCGACGTCGAGCGAGTAGTCGTTCTGCAGACCGCGCAGCGTCGTGCCGTGCTTGAGGAAGTAGGCGTGCCGCATGGCGGCGGCCGTCTCGGCGTCGCAGCCGACGATCCGCTGGACGTAGGCGGTCATGCGCTTCTCGAGCGCCGCACCCACGCCGGCGGCCGCCGGGTAGAGCGTATTATCCAGGTCGAAGAGGATCGCGTCGAGGTATTTCATTGCGTGTGCCGTGCCTCAGAAGTATCCACGCCGCATTGTAGCACGGCACGGGGGCACGGCACACACGCCGGGATTGGCTACTTCGCGAATTCGTTCGTGAAGGCCTTGCTCACGTCCACATCCTGCTTGAGCAGGCCACCGTCGCGCAGGAAGGTGTGGGTTGCCTTCCAGCTCGCCTCGTCGGTAAAGCCAAGGCCGCTGGCCTCCGTGGCGTCGCTCTGCCAGTACGGCAGTGTCTCCTGCAGCACAGTGCGCTGGAGCTTCTGGGTAGCCTCGTCGGCGCTCTTGAGCTCGGGGATGTACTCAAGCGCGATGTCAAAGGCCTCGTTGGGGTTGTCGATCACATCGCGCATGCCGCGCAGGGTGGCCCGCACGAAGCCGCGCACCACCTCAGGCTCCTCCGCAATCAGCTTCTCGCTCGCGATGATCCCATCGGACGCCAGCGGGAAGTAGTCGGCCACGCGGATGACGTTCACCGGGATGTCCTGCTGCGCGAGCTGCACCGGCTCGTTGTTGCCGTAGCCGCTCGCCACCTGGACCTTGTCCTCAGAGAGCGCGGCCACCTGCGCAAAGCCAATCTCCTGGATGCTCAGGTCAGCCTCGGGGATCTTGCTGGCGTAGAGCAGCGCGAGCAGCCCAATGTAGCTTGCGCCGAAGCGCCCGGGGATGCCGACCGTCTTGCCGCGCAGGTCCTCCGGCTTGGCGATGCCGGCCGCCTGCTTGCTGTAGAACACCACCGGGAACTTCTGGCTGATGGTCGCCACCGTCACGACCGGCAGGCCCTGCGCCCGTGCCAGCAGCACCGAGTCGCCGCTGGCCGCGCCGAAGCTCACGGTGCCCTGGGCTGCGCGCTGCACAACATCGGTCTCGAAGTTGTAGTCCAGGCTGACCTTCAGCCCCTCCTCGGCATAGTAGCCCTTGCTGTCGGCCACGTAGAAGTGGGCGAACTGAACGTTGGGGATGTAGGGCATGGCCATCACGACCTCGCGCGCGGCCGGGTCTTCCGCCGCCGCTGGCGCTGCCGTCGCCGCGGCCGGGGCCTCCGTCACAGCCGGGGCATCCGTCGCAGCCGGGGCGGCCGCCTGCTGCCCGCCGCACGCCGCGAGCAGGGCCGCAACCAAGATCAGGAACGTCGTTCGTCGAAGCACGGTGTCTCCCTTATATGCGAGTCTTGAGTCGTGAGTCGTGAGTCTTGAGTCGTGAGTGCTGAGTGCTCAACACCGCCCCACCAGACGACGCGCAGGAGCGCACCGTGCAGGCAGCGCGCTGCCCTTCGAACTCAAGACTCGTCCTACCACTCCCACCGCACCAGCGCGCGCTCGAGCAGCGTCGCGGCCAGGTAGAAGAGCAGCGTCATCGTGGCCAGCGTCACCAGGGCCGCGAACATCAGCGGGGTGTCGAACAGGCCGCGCGCGATATTGATCAGCGCGCCCAGCCCGTCGCGCCCACCGACGAACTCGCCCACCACAGCGCCGGTTGTAGCCAGCGCCAGCCCGGCCTTGGCCCCGCCGAAGATCCCCGGCAGCGCCAGCGGCAGCTCCGCGTGGCGCAGCGTCTGCCAGCGGGTCGCACCGCTGATGTTGGCCATCTCGAGCAGCTCACGCGGTACCGCACGCAGCGCCACCACCGTCGCGCTCAGTATCGGGAAGAAGGTCACCAGGGCGGCCACCAGGATCTTGGACTCCAGGCCTACGCCGAACCACAGGATGATCAGCGGGGCGAGGGCCACCACGGGAACCGCCTGCGTGGCCGCGAGCTGCGGCGCCACCACACGCTCGAGCAGCGGGATATGCGCCAGGGCGTAGCCAAGCGCGAGGCTCAGCGCCAGGGCGATGCCGAAGCCGCCCAGAGCCGCGGCGAGGGTCACCCGCGCGTGGTGCAGCAGCGTGCCGCCCGCGAGCTCGGCATACAGGCGCTCGGCCACAAGCACGGGCGAGGGCAGCACGAACGCCGGGTAGTCGCGCAGCACCACAAGCCCCTGCCAGGCGGCGAGGAGCAGGAGCAGCGAGACGGCCATCGCCGCGCCGGACGAAGGCTCCCGCCGGGGTCGCGCCTCGGGCTGGCCTGTTAACGCCGGCCGCGCGCCGCCGTACCGGATCAGCTGGTTGCGAACCATACGCGTGATCCTCCTCGAATCACAAACCCCGAAGTCCGAAGACTTCGGGGCGGTTTACTCGACGTGAGCATCTGCGTGGAGGCTGCGTGCCCCTTGGCGAGGACGTGACCAGCGCCCCGTGCTCGGGACGGCGGCGCATCGGCTCGGCCGAGGCAATCTCGGGCTCCCCACCAACACCACAACGCAGCACGCCACAGACAATCTGTGGGCGCCAGCGTATGCTCAGAGCGTCGATCTTCTACCATCCGGACTGTAACCGTCGGCCCCGGAGTGTACCGGTGTCCTGCCTTGCGGCTCGCGGGCTTGTCCTATCACCGTCGCATACTCAACGCCGGCCCAGGCATCACCGCCGATCGGGAATTTCACCCTGCCCCGAAGATCATTTGTGTCAGCATAGCACTAGGGCCAGGGGTTGTCAAATGGCGCGAGGGGCTTGCTGCCTTGGCAGCAAGCCCCTCGCGGATCCGGATGAGAGAGCTTTTCGCGGAGGGTCTGCGCCCCTCCACATCTCCCGCAGCGGCCTACCGCGAATCACCCTTTCGCCCCTTCGCGCGCCTTGCCACGTCGCGTAAAATGAGGTGTGTGGGTGCCAACGAGTTTCGAGGGGGACGTGATGGCTACGTTCTTCCTGCTGGGCGCGGGGCTACTAGCGGTATCGATCCTGCTGGCTGCCTGGCGCAGGCGGGGCGCCGTCCCGTACGACGACCCGCGCATGACGATCGACGCGCTGCGCGAGCGCCAGCGCTCGCTGTACGACCTCGGCATGGCGGTGGGGCCACCGGCTGGCCGTGAGCGCAGCGACCACGAGAAGTAGGGATCACACTATGCTACGACGAACCGCGCTGGTCACACTGGCGCTACTGCTGCTGAGCTGTGCGCCGGCGGTGATGGCCCAGAGCAGCGAGCGCTGCTTCCCAGAGACCGGCTTCTGTATCTCCGGCCCCATCCGCACCTTCTGGGAGCGCAACGGCGGGCTGCCGGTGTTCGGCTACCCGCTCGGCCCGCTGCAGGAGGACACAATCGAGGGCCGGCGCATCCAGGCCCAGTGGTTCGAGCGCAACCGGCTCGAACTGCACCCCGAGAACGCCGCGCCCTACGACGTGCTGCTCGGCCGCCTCGGCGCCGACCGGCTGGCCCAGCAGGGGCGAAGCTGGCAGACAGCTTTCCCTCCCTCGGGTAGCCAGGCCGGGTGCCGCTTCTTCCCCGAGACCGAGCAGAGCGTCTGCGGCCGCTTCCTGGAGGTCTGGCGCGCGAGCGGGATCGAGGTCGACGGCCGCGGCGGTGCGTCCGAGGCCGAGAGCCTGGCGCTGTTCGGCCTGCCGCTGAGCGGCGTGGTGAGCGAGCAGCTGAGCGACGGCCGCACCTACCAGGTGCAGTGGTTCGAGCGGGCGCGCTTCGAGCTGCACCCCGAGAACGCCCGCCCCTACGATGTCCTGCTGGGGCTGCTCTCCGCCGAGCTTCGCACCGATCGCATCGGCACGCCCCCACCGCCAGCCCCGCGCCCCGCGCCGACCGTGATCCCGGCGCCGGCCGCCCAGCCGAACGCCTGCCTCTCGACCGAGGAGGCCGAGCTGGCCCGGCGCGTCAACGCATACCGCGTCGAGAACGGCCTGGACGCCGTGCCGATCTCGCGCTCGCTGACCACCGTGGCGCAGCTTCACGTGCGCGACCTGCAGGAGTTCCGCCCGAACTCGGGCACCGACGCGCGCGGCCAGCCCTGCAACCTCCACAGCTGGTCCGCCAACGGCCCGTGGACGGCCGTGTGCTACACACCGGACCACGCCAGCGCGAAGGGCATGTGGGACAAGCCGCGCGAGATCACCGCCGGGGCGTACGCCGGGACGGGCTTCGAGAACGCCTTCGCCGCCTACGGCACGCGCGCCACCGCCGGCGCCGCGCTCGACTCCTGGAAGGCGAGCTCCGGCCACAACCAGGTGATCCTCCAGCAGGGCACATTCGCGCGCTACAACTGGCCCGCGATGGGCGTGGGGGTCTCGGAGAACTACATCGTGCTGTGGTTCGGCAACCGCGCAGACCCGCAGGGAGAGGCCGCGCCGTGCAGGTCATAAAACAGGCCGGAAGTCGCGCCGCGGCGGGCACGAGGCGGCCCTGGCACGAGAGTTGCATCTGAAGGCAGCACATCCGCCACTACTCCCAGGAGCCGGGACTGCCGTGGAGAAAGAGCAACGTCTCACAGCGCGAGCGCGACCCGCAAGCCGGGCGCGCCTCGCATTCCTCGCCCGCGCCAGCGCCGCCCTCGCCAGCTCGCTCGACTACGAGCACACGCTCGCCAGCGTCGCCCAGCTCGCCGTTCCCGCACTGGCCGACTTCTGCATCGTCGATGTGATGGACGAGCAGGGCGAGCTCCAGCGCGTGGCCGCGGCCCACGCCGACCCGGCCCGCCAGCCGCTGGTTGATGCTCTGCGCCACGCTGTGCCAGCCCTGGGCGGCGGCAGCCCGATCGCCGAGGTCCTCCGCACCGGCCAGCCAATCCTGTTCGCCGAGTTCTCCGAGGAGCGCTTCGCGCGGCACGCCGTGGACGCGGCGCATCTGGAGGTTGTGCGCGCGCTCGGGGTGCGGTCTAGCATCGTCGTGCCGCTCACCGCCCGCGAGCACACCTTCGGCGCGATCACTCTTGTCACCGCCGAGTCCGGGCGCCGCTACCGCCAGCGCGACCTACGCGTGGCCATGGACCTGGCGGGGCGCTGCGCGCTGGCCGTGGACAATGCCCGCCTCTACCGCCAGGCTCAGGAGACGCTGCGCGCCCGCGACGAGCTGTTCGACCTGGTGGCGCACGACCTCAAGAACCCGCTGACGGTGATCATCGGTACGGTGCAGCTCCTCCAGCGACGGGTGAGCCAGACGGAGGCCCTGGCGACTGACCCGGCAGTGGGGCGGCGCCTGGAGCAGCTGGCGACCTCGGCAATTCAGATGCGGACGATGATCAACGACCTGCTGGACCTGGCGCACGTGCGCGCCGAACACCAGCTGACGCTCAGCCTGGAGCCGACGGACCTGGTGGCGGTGGCGCAGCGCGCGGCCAAGGAGTACCGCGCCACCAGCAGCCGGCACCGCATCAGTGTCGAGGCCAGTCTGCCCGAGCTGGTGAGTCGCTGGGACGTGGCCCGGCTCGAGCGGGTGGTGGCGAACCTGCTTTCGAACGCCATCAAGTACAGCCCGGCGGGCGGCGACATCACCCTGCGCGTGCGGCGCGAGGAGGACGATGGGCGCTCGTGGGCGGTGCTCTCGGTGCGGGATCAGGGCATCGGCATCCCCGCCGCCGATCTGCCGCATATCTTCGAGCGCTTCCGCCGCGCCGGGAACACCTCGGGGCGAATCGCGGGCTCCGGCATGGGGCTGGCGAGCGTCTGCGCCATCGTCGAGCAGCACGGCGGCGACGTGTCCGCCGAGAGCGTCGAGGGACAGGGCTCGACCTTCACGGTGCGTCTGCCGCTCTGCTAGACGCGCGCCGGCGCGGAGCGAATACTCCCAGGTCACTCCTGCACATCTTCACGATTGGTTCACACTCTTCCGCTGCCCTCACCAGCGCGTGTGCTGGAAGCGCCACTCCGGCTGCATCTTCCGCATCTCCACCTCGTCGTCACGCTCGGTGAAGCCGCACTCCAGGTACTGCCGGTGCAGCCGTGCCAGCGCCTCGCGGTCCAGCTCGACCCCCAGGCCCGGCCCCTCGGGCACCGCCAGTGACCCGCCCTCGAAGCGCAGCCGCCCGCCCTGGATCACGTCCTCCCACTGCCAGGGGTAGTGCGTATCGCAGGCGTAGGTCAGGTTCGGCACCGCGGCCGCCAGGTGGGTCATGGCGGCGAGCGAGATGCCGAGGTGGCTGTTCGAGTGCATCGACATGCCGCGGCCGAAGGTGCGGCAGAAGCGCGCCAGCTCGACCGAGGCGCGCAGCCCGCCCCAGAAGTGGTGGTCGCCCAGGATGATGGCCTCGGAGCCAAGGCGGACGCTCCCCGGCAGGTCCTCGAACGACACCGTACACATGTTGGTGGCCAGCGGGATATTCACCGCGCGCGCCACGGCCGCCATGCCCTCCTGGCCGCGCGCCGGGTCCTCGTAGTACTCGAGCACCCCCTCCATCTGGCGCCCGTAGCGGATGGCCGTCTCCACCGACCAGACCGCGTTGGGATCGATCCGCAGCGGCGTGCCGGGCCCGAAGGCCTCGCGCAGCGCAAACATCGACGCCACCTCAACCTCGGGCTCCATGCAGCCGGCCTTCAGCTTGATCGAGCGGAAGCCGTGGGCGGCGATCATGGCCTTCGCCTGCCGCACCACCCCGTCCGGGTCGAGCGCCTCGACCTGACGCGCGGCCTCCCAGCCAGTGGCGCGGGTGTCCATATCGAAGCCGAGCGGGCCGCCGGCGCCGGCGTGCTTGAAGAACAGGTAGGCCGAGAAGTCCACCCGCTCGCGCACCTTGCCGCCGAGGAGGTCGCAGACTGGGCGGCCGGTGGCCTTGCCGACGATATCGAGGCAGGCGACCTCGATCGGGCTGAACACGCGCGGCAGGCGGCGGCGGTCCCCCGTGGCCCCCAGGCGCTCCACGAGGGCCAGCCAGAGCGGCGTGAGCTGGAGCGGGTCGCGGCCGACCACCACCTCGCGGGCGGCCTCGAGGTCCGCCGTGATCTTCGCGCCGCCGGGCACCTCGCCGAGTCCCGAGACCCCGTCGTCGGTGACGAGCTCGACGACTGTGCGGAGCGCGTAAGGTGCATGGAGTCCGGCGGCGTTCAGCAGCGGCGGGTCGCCCATTGCGACGGGCGTGACGTGCATTTCAGCGATTCGCACGGTGATCTCCTCTTGCTCGCGGCACGCAGAGTGCACACTCTCTACACAGAGGCTGATAGAGGATATGTTGACAAACGCCAACGAAACAGGTAATCTTCAACATGCAAAGCGGTGTGATGATTATACCTCAAACTATTTCGGCGTCCTGCGTCGGGCGTCGTGAAAGGAGGTTCGTACTTCACGGCCCATCGCAGAGACTGCGAGAGCCGCACTTCAGATTCTCCTAACAACTCATCGACGCCAACGACGGCCAGCGTTCCGGCATCAGCGAACAAAGGAGTTTTCGCAATGGAAGAGACCCCTCGACGGCCCCTCTCCCGACGCGCCATGTTGCGCGCCGCTCTGGGTGGACTAAGCGCCGCGGTTCTCGCCGCCTGTGGCCAGCAGGCAGCCGCCCCCGCGCCGACAGCCGCCCCTGCTGCTGAACCGACCGCCGCCCCCGCGGCCACCGCTGCCCCCGCGGCCACCGCCGCCCCCGCGGCCACCGCCGCCCCCGCGGCCACCGCTGCCCCCGCGGCCACCGCTGCCCCCGCGCCGACCAACACTCCGCTGCCGCTACCCGAGGGCGCCGCCGGCAAGCTGACGGTGATCCACCGCACCGAGTACTTCGAGAACGCGCAGACCATCTTCCGCACCACAGCGGAGAAGTACGCCGCCGACAACGGCATCACGCTCGACATCTCCACCGCCAACCCCGAGGCGTTCGGCGACTTCAACGCCAAGATGCAGGCCGCGGTGCAGGCCGGCAACCCGCCGGACGTGGCCTACCACGCGATCAGCATCCAGCAGATGTACTTCCTCGACCTGCTCGAGGACGTGTCGGACGTGGTCGAGGAGCTGGTATCGCAGTACGGGCAGTTCGTGCCGCTTTCGGCCGAGATGAACGCCAAGATCGACGGCAAGTGGTGGGCGGTGCCGTTCCAGAGCAACGCGGGCGGGACGTTCGTGCGCGGCGATATCCTCAGCGCCGCGGGGATCGACCCGAAGACGCTGGACACCTGGGACAAGCGCCGCGACGCCGCGCTGGCGGTCTCGGACCCGAGCAAAGAGATGTGGGGCTGGGGCTTCACCACGAACCGCTCGGGCGACGGCCACGGCTTCATCACCGACGTGATCCAGGCCTTCGGCGGCCGCTTCGTGGATGAGACCGGCGAGAAGGTCACGTTCAAGAGCGCGGAGACCGTCGAGGCCGTCACCTGGCTGCAGGAGACCTACACCAGCGACAAGTACAAGCCGATGCTGCCGCCCGGCGTCGAGAGCTGGACCGACACCAGCAACAACGAGAACTTCCTGGCCGGCAAGATCGCCTTCACGCAGAACGCCTTCAGCGTCTACGCGCAGTCCAAGCGGGACTCCGTCCCGTTCTTCAAGGACATCGTCTTCCTGCGTAAGCCGGTCTCCAACGCCGGCGAGGTGCTCGAGTCGGGCGCGAGCATGTGGTTCACGGTCTTCAAGGGCTCGCAGAACGTCGATGCAGCCAAGGCGTTCATCAAGCACATGATCGCCCCCGAGCAGTTCATCCCGATCGTCAAAGAGGCGGGCGGCCTGCTGATGCCGGCCTACGCCAACATGTGGACGGACGAGGTGGTGGGGATCGATCCGAACTTCAGCACGTTGAAGGAGATCATCTTCAACGAGACGAAGTACACCGGGCAGGCCTACCCAGCCCAGCCGAACGCCGCCGTAGACGCCATCAACGCCCAGTCTATCCTGAGCCAGATGATGGCCAACGTCCTCAACGGCAGCATGACCCCCGAGCAGGCGGTGGACGACGCGAACACCAAGATCGTGCAGATCTTCGAGGAGCTCGGCCTGCCGCAGGGCTAATCTGAGTCGTGAGCTTTCAGCCTTGAGTCGTGGGTCCTGGGAGTGGGCGACTGCTCTCACGACTCACGGCTCAAGACTCACAGCTCATCTGGGGGATGCTATGGCACGACAAGCCGCCGGCCCACGAACCACTGTCTCCACGCCGCCGCGCCGGCGCCCCGGCGCCATGCGCGCGCTCTTCGGGAGGGACTGGAAGGTCGCGCTCCCGTTTATCACACCGCTCGTCGTCATTATGGGCGGGCTGATCCTGTGGCCGTTCATCAACGCCGTCTGGATCAGCTTCACCGTCCGGAACATCCGCCGCCAGGAGGTGTTCGTCGGGCTGCAGAACTACGAGCGGCTGTTCTCCGACGTGGACTTCATCAACGCGGTGAACAACACCGTTCTGTTCACCGTCGTCTCCGTCACGCTCAAGCTGATCGTCGGCATGGCGATCGCGCTGCTGCTGCACAGCCGCATCCCCTTCCGCACCATCCTCACAGGGCTGATGCTGCTGCCCTGGATCGTGCCTGAGGTGGTCACGGCCATGGCCTGGCGCAGCATCTACGACCCGATCTTCGGCGGGCTGAACCCCATCCTGCAGGGACTCGGCCTGATCGACCGGCGCGTGGGCTGGCTCTCGGAGCCGTCGCTGGCGCTGCCAAGCGTGATCGCGGTGAACATCTGGAAGGGCATCCCCTTCTTCACGCTGCTGATCCTCGCCGGGCTGAAGTCGATCGACAAGGAGCTGTACGAGGCGGCCGAGGTAGACGGCGCGGACGGCTACGAGAAGTTCCGCCACGTCACGCTGCCGAGCCTGAAGTACGTGCTGGCGGTGACGCTGCTGCTCTCGACGATCTCGACCTTCAACAGCTTCGGCATCGTGTATCTGATGACGGGCGGTGGACCGGGCGGCGCCACGCGGCTCTACTCGATCCTGGCCTACGAGAAGGCGATCATTGGCCTGCGCTTCGGCCCGGGCGCGGCGGTGGCCTTCAGCATGGCGCCGTTCCTGGCGATCTTCATCGCCGTGCTGGCGCGCTTCATGCTGCGCGACCCGAACGCCGTGCGGAGCGCCGACGACAGCATCATGGACCGCGGCCTGGACACGGTGGGCAAGGGGCTGGGGCTGGTGCTCGACGTCGTGCTGTGGCCGCTCAAGATGGTGGTCAAGGGCCTGGCGGCGCTGTTCAACACGATCGGCAAGGCGATGGGCCGCGGGCGCGGGATGCGGATACGAGACCGCGAGAACGCCGGGATGGGGGTACGGCTGCTGCTGATCCTGCCGTTCCTGCTGTTCGTGCTGTTCCCGTTCTACTGGGTGATCATCACGGCCTTCAAGACCGAGACGCAGATCACCACGCGCGCCTCGATCTTCTGGCCGGACCCCTGGACGCTGGAGCAGATCCAGAGCCTGCTGTTCAACACCGGCTACCCGGTCTGGTTCCGCAACACCGTGGTGGTGGCCACGCTCACCACGCTGCTGTCGGTCTCGCTGTCGGCGCTGGCGGGCTACGCCCTGGCGCGGCTCGAGTTCCGCGGGCGCGGCTGGCTCACCACGGCGCTGCTGATCACCTACCTGCTGCCCGGCTCGCTGATGTTCATCCCGCTCTACCGCATCCTGAGCACGCTCGGCATCATCGACAGCCTGGCGGCGCTGATCGCGACCTACCCGACCTTCCTGATGCCGTTCGCGACGTGGGTGATGCTGGGGTACTACCGCTCGATCCCGCCGGACCTCGAGGAGGCGGCGCTGATCGACGGCGCGGGGCGGCTGGGGGCGTTCCTGCGCATCACGCTGCCGCTGGCCAAGCCGGCACTGCTGTCGGTGATGCTGTTCTCGTTCACTAACGCCTGGAACGAGTTCCTGTTCGCGTTCGTGTTCATCACGCGCGAGTCGCTGTTCACCCTGCCAGTGGGCCTCCAGCAGCTGGTGTTCGGCGATATCTACCCGTGGGGCCAGCTGATGAGCGCCTCGCTCCTGATGGCCATCCCGGTGGTGATCATCTACACCTTCGCCCAGAAGTATATGGTCGAGGGGCTCACCGCGGGGAGCGTGAAGGGGTAAAAAAGGCTCAGGAGAGGGCTTCGCCCTCTCCTGACCTCTCCCAGGGGTAGGGGCGCGCACACAGGTGCGCCCCTACCCCTGGGTTTTCTTCCACTCCTCGTACTCGCGCTGGCCCTCCTCGTTGAGCGGGTAGTACTTGGCGAGCCGGCCGCCCTCGGCGAGCTTGAGGCGGCTGAAGACCTCCCACTCCTCGTGCTCCAGCGTGACGCGCGCCACCTCCGGCGCGATCTGCTGCGGCACCACCACCGCGCCGTCGTCGTCGGCGATGATGATGTCGCCCGGCAGCACCAGCACCTTGCCGCAGGCCACCGGGACGTTGTAGGCCCAGGGGAAGAGCCCGGCCTGCGAGGCGTAGTTCGGCGTCACGCCCACCGTCCAGAGCGGAACGCCGATCTCGCGGATGTTGCCCGAGTCGCGCACGCAGCCATCCACCACGATCCCCAGCCCGCCGCGCCCCTTGAAGTAGGTCGCCAGCATCTCGCCCATGGTGCCGGTGTAGGGGTCACCCCAGGCCTGCACCACCAGGACGTCGCCCGGCTCGACGGTGTCGAACACCGCCCAGAGGGCGCTGGTCTTCTCGGTGCGCTCCTG
This sequence comes from Chloroflexota bacterium, assembly GCA_039805565.1. GTDB lineage: Bacteria > Chloroflexota > Chloroflexia > Chloroflexales > Roseiflexaceae > CALJIC01. The sequence continues at coordinate 33,952 of JBDLTZ010000273.1, forward strand.
GCCCGCGCCGGAGGCGATGTCCTCGCGCTGCGGCATGAACTGCAGCGTCACCGCCGGCCCGACCACCTTGGAGCCATGCGTACGCGCCACCGGCCCCTGCATATAGGTGTGACGCACGCCCATCTTGTGCAGCGCCTGGCTCGCGGTAGCCGAGCTGACCTGCCAGAGCTGCTCGATGAGGGCCGGCTCAGGACGTGTGACGTTGCCACCGCTGATCGGGAGCGTGATCTCGGCGCGCGGCAGCTGGTCCACGCTGATGTAGTGCTCGTCTGACACAGGTTCCTCCCGGGAAGGGGCCAGGGGAGGGCCAGCCTCCCCTGGAACCCCAGCTTACTCAAACCACGCCGTGCCGGGGTACTGGTACTGGCGCGCCACGGTCTCGTCGAGCTCGACGCCGATGCCCGGCCGGTCGGTGATGTCGATGTAGCCGCCCTTGATGATATCCTCCTTATCGGCGGTGATCGTCGTCCAGTAGTCGCGGTGCAGCCAGTGGAACTCCAGCACCAGGAAGTTCGGGACGGTGGCGCAGACGTGGGCCGAGGCCATGGTGCCGATCGGCGAGGAGACGTTGTGCGGCGCGAAGGGCATGTAGTACAGCTCGGCCATGTTGGCGATCTTGCGGCACTCGGAGAGCCCGCCGCACTTAGGGATGTCGGGCATGATGATGTCCACGGCCTGCTTCTCGATCAGGTCGCGGAAGCCGTGGCGCAGATAGAGGTTCTCGCCGGCGCAGATCGGCAGGCTGGTGGCCCGCTTCACCTCGCGCATGGCGTCGATGTTCTCCGGCGGCACCGGCTCCTCGAGCCACAGCAGGTGGTAGGGCTCGAGCGCCTTGGCGAGCCGGATGGCGCTCGGCACGTCCAGCCGAGTGTGGACATCGGCGGCCACAGCGATGTCCTTGCCGGCCGCGCGGGTGACCATGTCCACCAGCTCGACCATGCGCTCCTGCTCGCGCTCGCCGGCGGTGTAGTTGAAGCGGTCGAAGAGCGGGTCGGTGCTCTGGATGCGCTTGCCGGTGTAGGCGCCGATGTCCACGTCAATCTTGAGGGCGGTGAAGCCGCGCTCGGCCACCTCGGCCACCACCTGCTCGACCTCGCTGAACTCCATGCCCGGCTCGACCTGGCAGTCGGCGTAGACGCGGATCTTGTCGCGGAACTTGCCGCCGAGGAGCGAGTAGACCGGGACGCCGAGGGCCTTGCCCTTGAGGTCCCAGAGCGCGATCTCGATGCCGGTGAGGGCGGTGATCAGCGCGCCGGCGGTCCCGCCGTCGAAGACGTGGGAGCGGCGCAGCTCCTCGAACAGCGCGTCGATCTGGAACGGGTCGCGGCCGATCAGCTTGGGCGCGAGGTAGTGGATGATGGCGATCGCCTGCGTGCCGCCGTGAACGCACTCGCCGATCCCGGTGATGCCCTCGTCCGTCTCGACCTTGACCCACAGGTGCATGCCGTGGCCGCTCGTGGCGGCAGTTCGTACCGCGGTGATCTTCATTGACCTTGCCTCCTGATCTGCATGGAGAGGGTGACTTCGCCCCCCGGCCCTCGGGGGAGGAGTTGTTGTTCTCGGGGGCTGCGCCCCCAAACCCCGCTCGGCGCTCACGCGCCCTAACCCCGACGCTCACGCGCCCTCGTGCGGAACGGGTCTGTGTTTCTCGGGGGCTGCGCCCCCAAACCCCGCTCGGTACTCACGCGCCCCTAACCCCGGCGCTGCCGCGCTACCAAGCCCCATCTGGCGCTAGCTCTCGAGCGGGAGCGTGACCGGCGCGCCGCCCGCCGCAGACGAGGCGCGGATCGCCAGCGTGATCTCCTGGTCCAGCCGGGCCTGCAGCGGCCCGTAGGTCGGCTCGCCGCCGGACCGCACGGCGTCCAGCAGCGAGATGATGCAGCCGGCCACGCCGATCTCGTCGTCGTGCCACTGCGGGCCGTGCCCCTGGACAGCGGGGCGGAAAGGGTTGTCCCAGCGCACGACCGGCAGGTCCGGGTCACCGGTGTGCGCCACCATCGCCACCAGGGCGCCGCCGTCCACGCGCTCCCAACGGCGCTCCACCGTGATGAAGCGCGGCGCCTCGCCGCCGGGCGCCAGCAGGCTCAGGCGCTCCTCCACATCGAGCCCCACGCCGACCGTGATGCCCATGCCCTTCTCGGCCAGGAAGCGGGCCGAGCGCCACCAGCGCACGGGCGAGTCGTAGCCGACGTTGGTCCAGTGGTAGAAGCCGAGCCGGCCGTCCTCGAACTCCACCGCGCCGTGCTCCTGGGTCTCCTCGCGCGGCTCGATGCCCTGGCCGCGCTGGCCGCGGTAGGGCGCGAGCGGGAACTGCCGCACATGGCCGGTCACCTGGGTGGGGCGCGCGTCGAAGCCGAGGTAGCTGCGCATCACGCTCACGCCGTGGTAGCCGTGGCCGGCGAAGTCGTTGAAGCTGGTGTACACCCGGCCGAACAGGCCGGACGCGATCAGCGCCAGCTTGAGCTGCTCCAGCGGCCGGCGGTGAAACTGCTCGGCCACCTCGAGCTTCAGGCCGCGCGCCTGGGCTGCGGCGATGATGGCGTCAGCCTCGCGCAGGTCGTGCGCGATCGGCGTCTCCAGCAGAGCGTGGAGCCCGGCCTCGACAGCCATCAGCCCCACCTGGCCGTTCGCGCCGTAGGCCACCGAGACCACGCCCACCTGGGCGCCAGTCTCACGCACCAGCCGGTCCAGGTCCGTGTACCAGGGGGTGCCGAGCTGCTCGCCGAGGCGGCGGGCGGACTCCTCGCTCCGGCCCCAGACGCCCACCAGCTCGACGCCCGGGATGGCGCGGAGCAGGGGCGCGTAGAGGTAGCTCGACCTCTTGGCCGTGCCGACGATCGCAACGCGGATAGGGTCGGGTGTCATGTGCATCACTCCAGGTTGTAGTGCGGCTTGAGCGCGCCCGGATCGATCGCGTCGCCCGCGCGCTGGTAGCGGTTGTCCGTCGAGAGCCGCATGCGGTCGGCCGTAAGGTTCGGCAGCGCCTTGTGGATTGTGTACGAGTGGAAGAAGAGCGCGTCGCCAGCGTGGAAGTCGCCGGTGTGCCAGACGGCCTGCGCCTCGTCCACCGGGACGCCGTGGCCGCCCACGGCGCCGGGGTGGCGCTCGGTGTGGTCGATGTACCCCTGGCGGTGCGAGCCAGGCCAGACCGCGAGGCCGCCGAGCTCGACGGGGCAGTCGCCGAGGGAGGTCCAGCAGGAGTAGGTGTCCACCGACCCGCGGATGTAGAAGTGGTCCTGGTGGGCGGGGGTGGTCGCCGCAGTGAAGTTCGGGAAGGTCATGCGGCCGATGCGGCGCGGGTGCACCAGCACCTCACCGTCGATCAGCGCGCGCGCCACAGCCATGAGGGCCGGGTGGCATGGGAAGTCGTGGAACAGCGGCGTCTTAAGCACCTTGCGGTAGACCGCCATGTACTCGGGGCGGCCCTCGGTGGTAGGCTCCTGGCCGGGCGCCACCACTGCGTCCATCACATCGCGGCTCGGGTCGAGCCAGCCGGCCTCGCGGACGTGCTCGAGCACGGCACGGCGCACGGCGAGCACGTCGGCCTCGGGCACGAGCGCGCGGAAGAACAGGTAGCCCTGCTCCTCCATCGTGGCGCGCAGGAGACTCCCTGGAGAGGTGGGGTCGGCTTCGACGAACGGCTGGTACGCGGAAATGCTATCCACCGTGCACTCCTTTTCAGCATCACTGGCGAGGGATACGGCTGCTCCGGCACATTTCTTGAATTATGCCGGCGTACAGAATCGTCAGATGACGATGGTGCGACAGAGAAGGTTATGACTACTTATAATCAGATCCCCACACGGGCCACAGTCCGGCCAGTACAGCTCCGCTCGGAGCCGAAGCCGCTGCTGCGCGGCTGGTCACACGCGCTGGCGGCGCTGGCGTCGGTGGTCTTCACCGCGGCGATGCTAGCGCGGGCCAGCGACACGCCGCGTATGGCCGGCGCGGCCGTGTTCGGCGTGAGCATGATCCTGCTGTACAGCGTGAGCGCCGTGTACCACCGCTACCACTGGGACGGGCGCAGCTACCAGCTGCTGACGGCGGTGGACCACGCCAACATCTTCGTGATGATCGCAGGCACCTTCACGCCCTTCGGCCTCGCTGTGCTGAGCGGCCGCTACGGAGCCACAATGCTGGTGCTCATCTGGGCGCTGGCGGCGGTGGGCATGTGCTGCTCAGGCTTCGCCCTGCACCTGCCACGCTGGGCCATGGTCGCACAGTACATCGGGCTGGGCTGGACGGCCGGCTCAGCGATGCCGCAGATCAGCGCGGCGCTCCCGCCCGAGGCCCTCGCGCTGCTCATCACCGGCGGCGTCGTCTACTCCGTGGGCGGGGTGATCTACGCGCTGCGGCGCCCGGACCCCATCCCGCATATCTTCGGCTTCCACGAGATCTTCCACCTGATGGTGGTGGCGGGCAACGTGCTGACGGCGCTCGTCGTCTGGCGCTGGGTGCTGTGATGGCGCCGCGGTGGGGTGGGCTACCACCGAAGGCTCTCAAACTCGTGCGCGTGCTCCTCATAGTGCTCGTAGATGCCCAAGATGAGCGGCGCGACCGGCTCGCCAATCACGGCGGTCATACCATCAGAATTGTGGAGGTCATCTGCAGCAGCTGGGCTGGCGAGAGAGGTGCTATGGCCTCGGTCACGCGCTGCATAGCTCGCTCAATGCGCGCTAGGATCTCCGCAGTGCTTTGTGGCGCGTCCACGGCGTGGTTTCTCCTTACAGTGTCGGGACGATCTCGGGCCTTCTCGTTGGTCATACGCGGCTTGCTCATGCCCTGGGGCTCTAGAGTTCAGCGGTACCGCTTCGCTAGAGACTCCGACGGACGCGCGACACCTCCAGCTCACCCAGGGAGCACAGCAGCGCCACGCCGGTGCGGATGCCGCCGATGAACCGCTCCACCTCCAGGTTCTCGTTTGGCGCGTGGTTGCCCTCGTCGTGGTTGGCGTAGGGCGTCACGAAGGCCGGCACCCCGAGGATCTTCGTCCAGACGTAGTCCGGCAGGCTCCCGCCGAGCGCCGGCACCAGCAGCGGCTCCTCACCGTAGCCCGCGCGCACCGCCGACACCACCGGCGCCGCGTAGGGCGAGTCCAGCGGCGTCTTCGAGGGGTCCATGCCCCCCTGGAACACCACCTCGACCTCAGGCGCGTAGCGCCGGACGTGGGCCTGCACGCTGGCGAAGGCCTCCTCCACCGTCTGGTCGGCCACCAGGCGCATGTCGCACTTGGCGAACGCCTCGTGCGGCAGGACGGTCTTCGAGCCGGGGCCGCCGTAGCCGCCGTGCAGCCCATTGACTGTCAGGGTCGGCCAGAGCGCCAGACGCTCGCTGTAGGGGCGCTCCTCCGGCGCGTCGAGCCGCAAGAGACCTAGGTCGCGCATCACCGCCGGGACATCGACGGGCAGGGCGTCGAGCGCCTGGCGCTCGAGGTCGCTGGGGGGCCGGATGCCGTCGTAGAAGCCGTCGATCGTGATCTCGCCCCGCGCGCTCTTCATGGTGGCCAGCAGGTGGACAAGCGTCCAGATCGGGTTGGGGGCCACACCGCCAAAGTTGCCCGAGTGCAGGTCGCGCGAGGCGCCGCGGGCGCGCAGCTCGAAGGAGAGCACGCCGCGCACACCGAACAGCACGGAGGCCCGCCCGCTCTCGTGCACCGGCCCATCGGCCGTGACCACCAGGTCGCAGGCCAGCTCATCGCGGCGCTCCCGCACGAACTGCGCCAGGTGCGGGCTGCCGACCTCCTCCTCGCCCTCGAGCGCGAAAATCACGCCGCACGGGAGATCGCCGCGGCAGGCCAGGACTGCCTCGATCGCCAGCAGCTGCGCCAGGTGCTGCCCCTTGTTGTCGCCCACGCCGCGGCCGTAGATGCGGCCGCCGCGGATCTCGGGCACGAACGGCGGCGATACCCAGGCGTCGAGCGGGTCTGGCGGCTGGACGTCGTAGTGGCCGTAGAGCAGGACCGTCGGCGCGCCCGCGCGGCCGGCGCGGCGCCCGAGCACCACCGGCCAGCCAGGGGTCTGGGCGAGGCAGGCCTCCATGCCCATGCCGCGCAGCCGCCCCACCAGGAAGTCCGCGACCTCGGCCATGCCGACGCCGTGGGCGCTGATGCTCGGGCGGGCGACATAGTCGATCAGGTCAGCAAGGTACGCGTCACGCCGCGCTTCGACATATGCGTAGATATCGGTGAGATCCATGGTGCTCCTCGCGGGGGCTCCCCGCCGCCCCTCATCTCTAGCCTGCGTCGCTGCGAAGAGTCCCTCGCGCTCCCCCCCCGCTTCTGCCGTACACCTGGCAGCGTGTGCCTCTGCGAGAAGGGGATCCGGCCCCTCTCGCGCTCCCCCCCGCTTCTGCCGTACACCTGGCAGCGTGTGCCTCTGCGAGAGGGGCTCCGGCCCCCCTCACGCTCCCCCCCGCTTCTGCCGTACACCTGGCAGCGTGTGCCTCTGCGAGAGGGGCTCCGGCCCCCCTCACGCTCCCCCCCGGGGGGGGGGGGGGGGGGGGG
>JBDLTZ010000274.1:0-17546 GCA_039805565.1 Chloroflexota bacterium
CGGCGCCGAAGAAGGAGGCTGAAGTCGTCATCGAGAGTGACACTCTGCCCTACGACCGCAACCTGAAGTCGCTGGTGGTTACCACCGACCCGCCCGACCTCGCGCTCCAGGTCTCGTTCGAGGGCATCAACGGCACCGTCTACCCCAAGACCACCGCGCCGCCCATCAACGCCGGGACCTACAAAGTCGAGGCCACCGTGGTCGACGAGTTCTACGGCGGGACAGGCACGGCGGAGATGACAGTGACGAAGGCGCCAGCAGTCGTAACGCTTGATCAGCTCTTCCATACCTATGACGGAACATCCAAGACCGCGATAGCGAGCACGTCTCCTCTCGGGCTCGTCGTCCGGCTGACGTACACCGGCATCTCAGGGACCACCTATGAGACCCCGGAGCTCCCCCCGACCGCTCCTGGCAATTACAGCGTGGTCGCGGCGGTGGATGACCTGAACTACAGCGGCGCGATGACCACAACTATGGTGATCGCCAAGGCGCGCGCCTCAATCGCGCTCAGTAATCTGAATCAGGTCGCCGCCAACGCCAGGGACATCCTGATTGTCACGAATCCGCCCAGCGTGACAACATCGCTCACCTACACAGGCCTGAGCGGGACAGAGTACCCATCATCCAGCAGTTTCCCGAATAAGGCGGGCACATACCTCGTGCACGCCGAGGCAGCACATCCCTTCTATCAGGGCATGATGACCGGCACACTCACGCTCATGCGTGGCGAGCAGCAGATCACCTTCAAGCAGCCAGAGCCTGTTGAGTACAATCCGGATAACAACAACATCCAGCTTACCGCCACAACCAATGCCATCTCCCCGATAGAGATCCAGTACACGACCTCGAGTCCCAGCACCGTCTGTGAGGTGAGCGCGAGGGGCAACGTGACGGTCAGTGGCCCTGGTGAATGTGTTGTGACAGCATCGCACCCTGGTGACGAGAACTGGCTGCCAGCGGCCCCGATCACGCGTGTACAGCTCATCACCCTGGGCGATATTGCGTTTCCCAGCGAGATAGCTGCTGATACAGATACGATCTCCTATAACGACCGCCAGTTCAGCGTAAGCGCGAGCGTGAAATCCGGGCCACCTATCAGTTTCAGCAGCCGTACGCCCCTGGTATGTCAGATCACCGGTCCGACGAGCGAATATATCGATGCAGACAGCGATTATGAGCGTGAGTACACGACGGTCATCACGATACTACGCGCATCAGAATGTAGAATCGCTGCAACCCAGCTAGGAAGTGGTAGCTACCCTTCACGCTCCAAAGAGAAAGTAGTAGCGATCGCAAAGGGCACACAGCAGCTCATCTGGGACGTACCAGCTACTGCGCTCGTCTCTGACACCGTCGCGATCAATATCAGTGCGACCTCCGGCCTGAGAGTGAATCTTACGATCGCAGATGTATCGACGGACTACTGCTCACTCACATCAAGCACACGCCCGTATGTGACAATCAAGAAGAAGGGCAATGTGTGCAAGATACAGGCGAACGTTGAGGAGAGTGAGAATTACGAAGCGATCGACGAAGAGCTGAACCAGATCTCGATCGGAGGCATCCCTCAGTCGATATCCATCGATCCACCACCGCTGGCCACACTTATGTACAGCTCTGGCGGTACATTCGCCGTGACCGGGCGCACAAGCTCAGGGCTGCCTCTGATATTTAGCACTGACACAGACGGGGTGTGCACGATCCCCCCAGATACTGAAGGGCTGTCAGCAATCGTGACTGTCGAAGCACCTGGCGACTGCATCATCAGAGCGCAGCACCCGGGCAATGACATCTACAGCGCCGCCCGCGATGCGGTGCTCACGGTCAAGATTGTGAAGGCTCCCCAGACTTTCATCTTCCCGACGCTGCCGAATCGCCCCTACGGCGCACCGACCTTCACGCTCCCTACCAGAGCGAGCTCAGGACGGAATGTGACGATCGAGAGCGAGTCCCAGCAGGTCTGCACTGTCAACACGATGGGCACCGTCAGCCTCGTAGGCATCGGCCTCTGCAGCCTTGTCGCCACGGAGCAGGGCGATACCTACTACGAGCCACTAAGCCTGGTGCGCGCAAGCTTCGACGTCCTCAAGGGCACGCAGACGATCACGTTTGACCCGATAGCCGATAGACGACTCGGCAGCAGTGCGTTCGCCCCCACAGTGACAGCGACCTCAGGGCTGACGGTGACGCTGACCGCGAACGGTGCGTGCGAGATCTCCAACAACACAGTGACTCTCTCAAGGGTCGGGAGCTGCTCGCTGACGGCGAGCCAAAGCGGCAACGACAGCTGGTACGAGGCCCCGCCTGTCACCCGCGCCTTCTCTGTGCTGCCGGAGGAGGTGACGGTCGTGCTGATCCCACCGACGAACCCTGTGTACAACGGCAGCCCTCAGCCCATCTCATTCGCAACCGACCCGTCCGGCCGTACTGATGTCGAGGTCCTCTACAACGGCTCTCTGACGCCGCCAGTGTCTGCTGGCACGTACTATCTCACGGCGCGCCTGACCAGCCCCAGCGCCGTAGCGGTGATCAGCGGAACGACGACGATGACGATCGCCAAGAGGGACGCCACCATCTTCCTCGCCACGCCCAGCGTGACCTCCGATGGGCTGCCGAAGACCGGAAGCATCACGACGTTCCCGTCAGGCCTGGCAGTCACTGTCACGTACACAGACACCCTGGGAAATGTGCTGTCTACACCGCCGACGGACCCTGGCACATACACCGTTACCGCCCAGGTGGTCGACGTTAACTTCAAGGGTGAGAAGACGGTGACGTTGACCATCGTCGCCCCGACGGCCATACCGACGGCCACCAGCACGCCGACCAACACGCCGACGGCCACCAGCACGCCGACCAACACGCCAGCGGCCATCAGCACGCCAACCAACACGCCAGCGGCCATCAGCACGCCGACCGACACGCCAGCGAGCCCGCCAACGAATACCCCGACACCATGACAGTGATAGGGACGCTCCACTGGACAGTGTCGACGAACACCAGGATAGCCACATGACCACGATGACAGGGACTATCGTCGGCGGCTACATTATCGACGCGGTCATTGGGTCCGGCGGCATGGGCCAAGTGTTTCGGGCTACGGCTGCTGATAGCGGGGTGCGTGTCGCGCTCAAGCGCCTGCACCCGCACCTCGTCGCGCTGCCCGGCTTCCGCTCCCGGTTCACGCGGGAGGTGGAGGCGCTGGCCGCCCTCAACCACCCGCACATCGTCCGCATGCTCGCGGCGGGGACATCTGACCAGGACTGCTTCCTGGTGATGGAGCTGCTCGAGGGCGGCTCACTGCGCGGGCCGCTCGAGCGCCGCGGCCGGGACGAAGGTGCGCTGCCGCTGGCACTGGGCATTGAGCTCGTGCGCCAAGCAGCCGAGGCGCTGGCGTTCGCCCACAGCCAAGGCCTGATCCACCGTGATATCAAGCCGGATAATCTGCTCCTCGCATATGATGCCGCGGGCGGCTGCCAGGTCAAGGTGGGCGACTTCGGCCTGGTGCAGTTCGCCGAGCACAACCAGCTGACGACCGGCGGCGCGATCGTCGGGACACCGGCGTACCTCTCGCCCGACCAGTGCCAGGGGCTTGAGCTCGATGGTCGCAGCGACATCTACTCGCTCGGCGTGGTGCTCTACGAGCTGGCGACGGGCTACCTGCCGTTCGATGTACGCACGCTGAGCGAGGCGATCTTCAAGCACGTCTACGTGCCACCCACGCCGCCACGCCAGGTGCGGCCCGACCTGCCGCCGGAGCTGGAGGCGATCATCCTGCGCTGCATGGCGAAGCAGCCCGACCAGCGCTTCGCCACAGCGGGCGAGCTCGCGCAGGCACTGGCGGCGGTCGCGGCCTCACTCGCGCCCGCGCAGCTCCTCACCCCTACCGAGCCCGCCGTGGCAGACGTGGACACCGAGGTGGACACCGACGTTCCGGTGCCGCTGATGCAGATCACAAACGATGAGGGCCAGGCGCTGGCGGAGTCGCGCTTGAGCGGCGAGGGCATCGTGGTGGGGCGCGCTGCCTCGTGCGATGTCGTCCTGGATGAGCAGAGCGTCGCGCCACGCCAGATGTACGTCGACTGGGACGGCGTCGAGGTTCGGGTCGTGCCACTGGATGCGAGTGTGCCGGTGCTGCTGGGTGGTGTGCCGCTGCAGCTCGATACGCCCCACGTCTGGCAGCCCGGCTCAGCACTACGGGTCGGCAGACTGTGGCTTAAGATGCAGGTCGCGCACACCGATCCCGCTCTCTCCCCGGAGCCACAGGAGGGATCCGAGGCCGAGGAGACGCCCTCGCAACCTCTGCCGGGTGAGGTCGCCGAGCAGGAGCAGCGCAGTACCCACGGCGCCAGCGGTGCGCTGACGGTCGTCGACCGGATCGTGGTCGTGCTCGACAACAAGGAGCTGACGCTGACGCCGGGGCAGCCGGCGGCGCTGCGCGTCACCCTGGCCAACGTCAGCCGGATCGTCGAGCACCTCACGATCCGGGTCGATGGAGCGCCGCACGAGTGGGTGCAGGCCTCGCCGCCGTACGTGCAGCTTAACCCAGGCGGCCAAGCTACGGCCAGCCTGACAATCACGCCGCCGCGCTCCGCCGAGAGCAAGGCCGACGAGTATCAGGTCACCGTGTACGCCGTCTCGCGCGATACCCCGAGCGAGGCCGGTGCTGCGCCGTGCTGCTGGCGTGTGGAGCCGTTCTACGAGAGCGAGGTGAGCCTTAAGCCAGGGCGCGCGGCAGGCTGGCGAGGCGCGAGCTACACTCTGAAGGTGACCAATAGCGGCAATACGCCAGGGCGCTACACCTTCGTGGGTGAGGACGAGGAGCAGATCCTGACCTACGGCTTCGCGCCGGAGCGGGCGGTGGTGGACCCCGGGCAGACGGCCAAGGTCAACGTGAGCGTGGGCAGCGAGCCGATGTGGCTCGGGTCTCCTGCGAACCGGGCGTTCAAGCTGCGGGTGAAGCAGGAGCGAGTGAAGGAGCCCCAGGAGCTCACCGCGCAGTTGACGGTGCAGCCGCTGATCCCCGGGTGGCTGCCGAAGGCGCTGATGGCGGCGATCGTGGCGGTGGTGCTGTACGGGCTGGCGATTGTGCCGCCGCCGCTGAAGAGCGCCCCGCGCGTCGGCTTCCTGCTGCCGCCCACGAAGGTGGTGCCGACGGCCGCCCCGCGCCCGACCCGCCCACCAAAGCCGACGAGGACGCCCAAGCCGACCAAGACGCCCAAGCCGACCGCCACGGTGCGCCCGACGAAGACCCCCGAGCCGTCTCCGTCGCCGATTCCGCCAACGGCGACAGTCACGCCGACGGCGACACCGATCCCGCCACCGATGTGCCGCGCGGGCACACCGTTCCCGGTGACGTTCCAGGGCCCGCCGCGCGCTGAGGTGCTGCTGCTCTTCGACGGCCGAGTGGTAGGCAGCGGTGTCGCGGGAGCCGACGGCACGGGCACGATGCCGCTCGTGGTGGGCGACGAACAACCGGGGCTGCACCAGATCACCGTCGAGACGCGCCAGGGCGGGCGTGTGCTGCACAAGCTCGTGTGCTACGTCCCGCCGCGGTGATGGGCGGGCCGACGGCGCGCGCGATATCAGGTATCTCCTTTTGTGGGATTGATGCTGTTCGTTTGTGTATAATGTGCGCTGGACTCGCTGCTGTACAGGAAGCATGGCACACATGACATCGTCCGACTACGTCGCCGAATACCCATCTCGCTCACTCAGGTCCACTGCGATGCGTCTTGTCGAGTCACCCATCACCCAGCGCGCCATCACCGTCGTGATCGTCGTGAACGCTGTCACGCTGGGCCTAGAGACTGCCTATGACCGCCACTCAGGGCCGGGCGTGGTGCTCCACCTGATCGACATGGCCGCGCTCTCTATCTTTGTGATCGAGCTCGCGCTCAAGCTCTTCGCCTATGGCGGCTCCTTCTTCCGCAGCGGCTGGAATCTCTTTGACCTGGCCACCATCGCGGTGTCGCTCATCCCGGCGGCTGGCAACCTGTCGGTATTGCGGGCATTCCGCGTGCTGCGCGTGCTGCGCTTTATCTCGGTGGTGCCAAGCCTCCGCATCGTCGTCCAAGCGCTGCTCGGCGCGCTGCCCAGCATGTTCTCGATCACAGCAATCCTCGGCCTGATCTTCTACGTGTTCGCCGTGCTCGCGACCTCACTATTTGGGAATGTGAGCGAGAAGTTCGCATCGCTTGAGGTGTCACTGTTCACGCTGTTCCAGATCATGACGCTCGACGACTGGTCGGGCGGGATCGTACAGCCAGTGATGCGCGAGTACCAGTGGGCGTGGGCGTTCTTCCTGCCGTTCATCATCGTCTCGTCCTTCGCCGTCCTCAACCTCTTCATCGGCGTCCTGACGAGCAACATCGACGCGCAGAGCGAGGCGCGTGATCTGCTTGAGGCGCGGCACATCGAGGCGCTTGAGGGCCAGGTCGCCGATCTGAGAAGTGAGCTCACGGCAATTCGGGCGCTGCTTGAGCGCCAGCAGGAGACGTAGGACCACCCCTCCCGCACATCACGCGGGGATCTGAGGGCGGCTGCGGTTGCGGCCCCGGCGTTGTCACGCCGGGGCCGCTTGTTGTCAGCAGCCGGCAGGCGCCCGAGCCCGACACCGATGCTCTTGGGATGCGTAAGCACCTCGCACAGATCACGCCAGACCAGATGCTGTGCGAGGTGAGCGCGACAGACACTTGTTTACAGAAACCTTGGCGCGAAAGCCCACACGCTATGGAGACGCCTGCGGCGCCTCACCCCCTCATCCCTGCTCACGCTTCGTGGATGCTGTTGGCAGGCGCACGAGGAACGGGAGTGAAGCACTGCAGGCGATAGCGCCGAGACAATATCGCGCCATTTTTGTGTCTGACCCTGCGCTCCCAGTATCAGCGCTCGACGACTCTCCAGTTGCCGTCAGACCGAACATCCCAGAGACATGGCCCGGCGGGGAACTCAACGACGACCTCGCCGCCGAACGGTCCGATCTCGTTGGCTATCAAGTCGCTGCCCTGTATGCAGTAGAGCCAGACGATAAAGTTCGCGTCGCCTTCGTGCTGCAGTGTGTAAACCGTGCGTCCGGGCCGAGTAAAGCGGTTGCTCACATAGTCGCCCCGGCCAGTGATAACACGGTCGTTGTTGTCGTCCACGAGCGGCGCAGCGGCCAAGCGCCACTCGCCGTCAGCCTTGATCTCCATCGTGTACTGCCCCTTCGGAAGCCAGCGCACCCCTTGGTAGTCAGCAATCGTGTTGACCAGGAGCTCGCGGTAATTGTTGGGCCCGTACGCCCACACGATGAAGTTCGCGTCTCCCTTGTGGCTCAATGCCAGGCGCGAGGGCGCATCAAGGGCTATGTCGACAACCCGGGTTCCCTCCCCGGCCCACTCACGCGGGGGTGGGGGCGCCTGTGGCTCCGGCGCGGGCGTAGGGGCTGGCGCTGCGGCGGCGTCTCGCAGCTCGTTGCCGAGCAGGCCGAGCAGCACATTGAACGGCGCCGCGTTCTCGGGGTGCACCTCGAAGCGGGCGCGCTCGAACCACTGCACCTGGTACTCGCGCCCGTCGCCCAGCTGCTCGGTTACCACGCCGCTCAGCGGCAGGCCGAAGAGCGCAAGGCTCTCGGCCTCGCTCTTGCCCGCGCGCCCGTCTAACTCCAATCCACTGGTGCGCCAGGCGGCCAGGATGTCGCCGCAGACGCTGTGGCCGGTCTCGGCGAAGAAGCGGCACCCCGCCTGCGCACCACCCTTCGGGAAGGCGAACCAGTCGCGGCTCTGCTGGGCAAGGCGGTCGGCGCCGAGGCGTCCGAGGAGTACGTCGAACGGCGCCGCGTTCTCGGGGTGGAGCTCCAGGCGGTTGCGCTCGAAGTTCTGGGCCTGGAAGGTCTTCCCCTCAATAGTCACGTCCTGCTGTGGGCCGATCGGGAAGCCGAAGACGGGGAGGCCCCCGTTCTGCTCCCAGAACTGGCGGATGCGTCCGCTAATGCAGTGGCCGGTTTCGGGGAAGCAGCGCTGGTCGGTCTGAGCCTGGGCGCTTGTCGGCAGCGCCGAAAGCAGCAGCAGGGTGATGAGGATACTGAGCAGGCTTTGTCGCATGGATGTCCTCTAGAAATGAAGATGTTGCCCACTCGTTAGTCTAGTTCACGTAGTAGCGCGCAAATGTGGGCGCATCCCGAAGGTATAGTGTCGTCAGCAGTACTCACACGTGGTATGTCCTTTCGGGATCCAGGTTCATCACGTATCCCGCCGCCATACTATTGTGATTCATGATCGGATTGCACGTTTTTCGCATGGGAGCGCGATCAAGGTGAAGCTCTTTTCTCTGCTGTAGATGTTAGGGCCCGTGGTATACTCGACGCGGAAGGCCAGTAGGATCATTGCGTTACGCCTCTGTGCTGCACCGCCCTCCTGTCCCTTGACCCTCGGCGCGAGGCCCCGTCCGCCACGCACCGGTACAGCCGCGCCTGCTCCCGACACACTGCCGGCCCTGTTCCGCTGCTACCGCGTTGATTGCGGCTGAGCGCTGCGAGGTGTTTGCACGTGGACGTCTTCCAGCTCCGCCAGCACATTATTGATGAGTACGCTGGCTACACGGACAGCTTCCTCAATATTCACGACGATGCAATTCGCGAGCATGTCCGCGAGGCGCTCGAGCGCGGGCGCCTCTGGCCCGACGCGTTGATCCAGCTCTCCCCGGCGTACGCGCAGGACCTTACTGTGGCCGACTTGGCCGCGAGCGGGGTGGTGCACCCACGGTGCGCCGAGATCTTCCGCGCGCCGGATCGCTCTGGCGGCCTCCAGCCGCTGCGCCTGTATCACCACCAGCGGCGCGCGATCGACCTGGCCTCCCAGCACCAGCACTACATCGTCACCACAGGCACCGGCTCTGGCAAGAGCCTGGCGTACATCATCCCGATCGTCGACCACATCCTGAAGAGCAGTCCCGAGACCGGCAAGGTGCGCGCGATCATCGTCTACCCGATGAACGCGCTGATCAACTCGCAGGAGGAGGCCATCCGCCGCTTCCTGGGCAACCTGCCCGAGGGCGAGCGGCCGGTGACCTTCGCGCGCTACACGGGCCAGGAGAGCGACGCGCGCAAAGCGGAGATTCAGCAGCGCCCGCCGCACATCCTGCTCACGAACTACCTGATGCTGGAGCTGATGCTGACGCGCCCTGACGAGTTCGCGTTCGTGGACGCGAGCGCGGCCGCGCTGCAGTTTGTGGTGCTGGACGAGCTGCACACCTACCGTGGTCGCCAGGGCGCCGACGTCGCACTGCTGGTGCGCCGTCTGCGCGAGCGCTGCGGTAACCCGAACCTGCTGTGCGTGGGGACCAGCGCCACGATGGCCAGCGGGAGCGCGCACGGCGACCGGCGAGTCGCGGTGGCACAGGCAGCCGGAAAGATCTTCGGCGTCGACATTGCGCCCGAGCAGGTGGTAGAGGAGACCCTCACCTACGCGGTGCCGTCGTTCAACCGGCCGGCCAATGACGAGCTACGGGCCGCGGTGCTCGCGGGCGCCCCGCCTGGCCTGAGCTGGCAGGACTTTCAGGAGCACCCCCTGGCAGCCTGGATCGAGCGCACCTTCAGCCTGCGCGAGGAGGCTGGCGGCATGCTGCGGCGAGCTGAGCCACGCACGCTGCGGGCTGGCGCGGCGCTACTCGCGGAGCGCACAGAGCTGCCACCCGAGATGTGCGAGGATGCCATCCGCGCCTTCTTCCAGGCTGGGAGCGATGTGCGTAATGATGATGGCCGCACGGGCTTCGCCTTCAAACTGCACCAGTTCATCTCCCAGGGCGGCGCGGTCTACGCCACCGTCGAGCCTCCCGATGGGCGGTCGCTCACGCTCGAGGGCCAGCGTACGATCGCCGGCGCCGGGGGCGAGCGCCTGTTGTTTCCGCTGGTCTTCTGCCGGGAGTGCGGCCAGCACTACTACCTCTGCGCCCACCTGCCCGGCGTCGGCGCCGTCGAGCCGCGCCAGCCCATGTCGCGCGGCGAGGACGTGACGCCGCCGGCAATGGCGGGCTACCTAGCCGTGGGGGAGGACATCTGGAGCGAGGAGGACGTCGACCTGCTGCCGGACGGCTGGTTCCGCATCACGCGCTCCGGCCGGACGATCAGCGCTGATTTCCGCCAGCACGTCCCGCGGCGCCTCTACGTGGCCCCTGGTGGGGCGGCAGGATCTGTCGGTGGCCCGGGCGACACGCCAGCCTGGTTCATCCCGGCGCCATTCCTCACCTGTCTGCGCTGCGGGGTCGTGTACACTCGCCGCGACAAGGACGACTTCCGCAAGCTTGCGCGACTCAGTAGCGAAGGCCGCAGCACGGCCACAACTCTGATCGCCGCTGCCGCCATCGACCAGATGCGCCGCTCGCCGCTGGATGACTCGGCCCGCAAGCTGCTCAGCTTCACCGACAATCGCCAAGACGCCTCGCTCCAGGCCGGACACTTCAACGACTTCGCGGGCGTGGCGATGCTGCGCGCGGCGATCGCCCGCTGCATCGCCGATCAGCCCCAGGGCGAGCCCCTGACCCACATGACGGTTGCCCGCGAGGTGTTCCGCGCCCTGGGCCTGGCTCAGGAGGCCTACGCGCGCGATGTGGGAGCCTATGGCGGCGCCAAGCGGCGCAACGAGGAGGCTCTGACCGCCCTGCTCGAGTACCGCGTCTACGAGGACCTGCGGCGCTCGTGGCGCATTACGCAGCCGAACCTTGAGCAGTGCGGGCTGCTGCGGATCGACTACCAGGACCTGCGCGAGCTCTGCCAGGACTCCGCGCCCTGGGCCGAGTGCCGCGCGCTGCGCGAGAGCTCCCCCGAGCAGCGTGAGCAGACGCTGCGCGCGCTGCTGGAGTACATGCGCCGCGAGCTGGCGGTGGACGCTCCCTGCCTCGACGCGGATCGGCAGGGCGATCTGGTGCGCCGGGTGAATGCCGCCCTGAACGAGACCTGGGCCTTTGACGAGCAGGAGGCCGCGCTGCTGCGCCGCGCGACATTCTTTGTCCTGCCGAGCGAGGAGCCGCTGCCGCCCGGCGGCCGGAGTCTCTCGGCACACAGCGCGCTCGGGCGCTTCCTGCGCTCGCCGCAGGCCTGGCCGGCGCTCGAGGAGCGGCTGGACGAGCAGGGGCTTGATGAGCTCCTCGGCACGCTGCTGGCGGCGCTGGTCGGCGCCAACATCCTGACCGAGCTGGACGGTGCGCCCGGCGTGCGCGCGTTCCAGATCCGCCACGACGCGCTGCTGTGGCTGCCAGGCGACGGCACTCCCCCGCCACCCGACCCGGTGCGGTCGCGACGCATGCAGGGGCGCGACGGTAGCCGGCGCCAGGTGAACGCGTTCTTCCGCCGCTTCTACCAGCAGACGGCGAAGAGCCTGCGCGGACTGGAGGGGCGCGAGCACACCGGCCAGGTGCCGCAGGAGTACCGCGAGCGGCGCGAGCGCCAGTTCCGCGCGGGCGACCTGCCGGTGCTGTTCTGCTCGCCGACGATGGAGCTGGGCATCGACATCGCGGACCTCAACATGGTCCACATGCGAAACGTGCCGCCCACCCCGGCGAACTACGCGCAGCGCAGCGGGCGCGCGGGCCGCAGCGGCCAGCCGGCCCTGGTCGTGACCTACTGCTCGATGGGCAGCGGCCACGACCAGTACTTCTTCCAGCGCCCGCTCGATATGGTCAGCGGCATCGTTGCCCCGCCGCAGATCGATCTCGCGAACGAGGACCTGGCGCGCGCCCACGTGCACGCGGTCTGGCTCGGCTTCACTGTGCTCGACCTGCGCCGCTCGATGCTGAACCTGCTGGACACGGGCGCTCCTGGGGCGCCGCTGCGCGACGAGGTGCGCGCCCAGCTGGAGCTGCCGCCCGAGCGCCGCGACGCATGCCTCGGCGCATGCGCCCGTGTCCTGGCCAGCTGCGGCCCCGAGCTCGCTGAGGCAAGCTGGTTTTCCGAGGGCTGGCTGCGCGAGATGATCGATGACGCCCCGGCGGCGTTCGCGCAGGCCTGCGAACGCTGGCGCGAGCTGTACGAGCTGGCCGACGCGCAGCTGGCCGCCGCCCGCCAGACGATCGACCGCTCGCACCAGCGGCAGCTTACCCGCGACGAGGTAGCCGAGGCGAAGCGGCGGCACGACGAGGCGCTGCGCCAGAAGGACCTGCTCTGCAACAACCGTGGCGCGGGCCAGGGAGACTCCGACTTCTACCCATACCGCTACTTCGCCAGCGAGGGCTTCCTCCCCGGGTACAACTTCCCGCGCCTGCCAGTGCGGGCCTTCCTCCGCACCGGTGGTGACGACGGCGACTTCCTCTCCCGGCCGCGCTTCCTGGCGCTGACGGAGTTCGGCCCCCAGAACGTGATCTACCACGAGGGGCGCAAGTACAAGGTCGTGCGCTCGATGCTGCCCCCGGGCGACGGGCAGCGGCGCTTCCTGCGCGCCAAGGTCTGCGAGCGGTGCGGCTACTTCCACGAGCAGCTCGACGCTGACGTCTGTGAGCAGTGCGGCGTCTCGCTCGCCGCAGGCGGCGCGCGTGCGTTCCAGCAGCTGTTTGAGATGACGACTGTGACGACCCAGCGCATCGAGCGCATCACCTGCGAGGAGGAGGAGCGCATCCGCGAGGGCTTCCGCGTGACGACGCACTACCGCTTCTCGCGTGACCAGTACGGCCCGCGCCGTGTGGGTGCGCTGGCAGTAAGGGACGGCGCGCCACAGCTCGAGCTCTTCTACGGCCCGGCGGCCACGATCTGGCGCATCAACCACGGCTGGAAGCGCGCCCGCCAGGAGGGCTTCGCGCTGAACGTGGTGCGGGGGGTGTGGAGCAAGGCGCCGGACGACGAGGCGTCGGAGGACCTCGGTCCGGCGGGCGAGATACGCCAGGGCGTGCGGATCGTGGTGCGCGACACCCGCAACCTGCTGGTGGTGGAGCCTGGCCACGCCGCGGCCGCGCCCGGATTGGCCGATACACTCCAGCACGCGCTCCAGCAGGGCATCCGCGAGGTGTTCCAGCTCGAGGACCAGGAGCTGAGCTCCGAGCTGCTGGGCGAGGGCGACTCCTGCCGCATTCTGCTCTGGGAGGCGTCGGAGGGCGGCGCCGGGGTGCTGCGGCGGCTGGTGGAGGAGCCGGACGCCCTGGCACGGGTGGCGCGCGCGGCGCTGCGGATCTGCCACTTCGACCCCGAGACGGGCGCGGAGGATGCCGATGCGGCCGGGGAGTGCGTGCGGGCGTGCTACCGCTGCCTGCTCTCCTATGGCAACCAGTCGCAGCACGCAGCGCTGGATCGGCGGGCGGTGCGCGACCTGCTGCTGACCCTGGCGGGCGCCCGGGTGGAGCGCGAGGCGGCACCGGGGATGATCGCCAGCGTCCCTGACGACCTGCCGCCGGCAACAGCGCGGGTGTTGGAGTTCATCCGCGTGCACGGCGGGCGCCTGCCCGACGCGGTGCTGCCCGAGGTCGCCGGACACCGGCCGCATCTGGCCTACCTGCCGCTGACCTTCGTGCTCTGCCCTGAGCCAAGCGAGCAGGTGGCGGCGATGCGCGATGAGCTGGAGGACGCCGGCTGCACCGTGGTGGTGGTGCGGCCCGACGCCGACGTCGGCGCGCAGCTCAGCACCTACCGCTTCTGGAAGGCCTAGAGAGGATCGCCGACGATGACGGTTTCCAGACGACGTCGCAGCACAATGATCGTCGAGCTCGAGCACCAGGGTGAGCGCGGGGTGCTAGTCCACGCTGATCGTCGCGGGTACTGGCTGCTTCCGGGCGGGGAGCCGCACTCCAGCAAGGCGTCGAAGACGTACGACGAGCCGGACCTGGACGCGGCAGTGCGTGAGCTGCGCGAAGAGACTGGCCTCGAGGCCATTGCCGCCGTGGCGCTGTTCCCCCATGCCGGAACCTACAACGAACACCAGGTCTTCTTCGTGCGCGCCCGTGGCGTGCCTGCCCTAGTGGATGCGCACGAGGCGCCGGCGATCGGTCTTTGCTGCCACGACATGGCGATTGTGCCACTTACCGCTGATCCCACGTTCTCCACCAGTGGATTGCGCCTTATAAACAGCGCGCGCCAGATCATCGAGCGCTACCGCGCGCTTACCGACGACCGGCCGGCGCTGTTCCAGGCGCTGCGCGCGGTCCGCGCCGCCTCCGACGGCAGGGAGGTGGTGCTTGACGCCAGCAAGGGGGACTGGCAGAACCAGCCGATGCCGCAACGATCGGCTCCGCTCGTCGTGGAGCGCACATTTTCTCCGGCCGAGATGGAGCACATCCGGCGCGGGGTGGCCCCCGAGCAGGCCGCGTTGCAGCACTGGGCAGTTGCCGGACAGGCGATGTTCGGTGATCCTGCGGCTGCCGGTGGTCACACAGTGCCGCTGACCGCTGCCCAGGCGCCGCAGCCGGCTGGGCTCACCCTGCTCGACACCCTCACCATCTCCCACCAGTCGCAGCAGCGGCGCATCGAGATCTACCACGGCGACCTGGCCGCGATGACGCCCGAGGACGCGGTGGATGTGCTCGTCGTCTCGGCGCTACCGGACAACTACCTGCCGACGCGCAGCTCGCTGATCGGGGCACTCCACCGGCGGGGCGTGTCGGTCGAGGCACTGGCGCAGCGCAAGGCCGAGGACATGCGGCCGACCCTAGCCTGCTGGCTCAGTGAGCCGGTGGCAGCCTCCGATCCGGGGATCCAGTTCAAGCGAGTGCTCTGCTTTGAGCCGCGCGACAAGGGCGATCCGTCCGAGGTGATCGGTGACATCTTCCAGTGCCTCGCCTCGCTGACAGGCGCCGACAGCACGGTGCAGAGCGTGGCCATGCCGATGCTCGCAGGCGGCGTGCAGGGCGTGTCGGCGGTGGATATGCTGATACCACTGTTCGAGGCGGCGACGAACTGGCTGGAGCACGGCCTCCCGATCGAGCGCCTGAAGATCGTCGGGTACTCCGAGCGCAGCGCGGCCGAGATCGCCGGCGCGTTCGGCGTCCTGAAGCGCCAGTACGAGCGGACGCAGGCGGCCCGGCAGTCGGCCTACGCCTATGACCTCTTCGTCAGCTACTGCTGGCACGATAAGGAGGAGGTCGACCTCATGGTGGCGGAGCTGAAGCGGCTGCGCCCGGGGCTGCGGGTGTTCCTGGACCGGCTGGAGCTGCGCCCTGGCTGCGCGTGGCAGCACGAGATCTTCACGGCGCTGGACCAGAGCCGGAAGGTCGTTACGGTGTACTCTCCGGCCTACCTGGCCTCCAAGGTCTGCCGCGAAGAATACAACATGGCGCTCTTCCGCCACCGCGAGGAAGGCGCGGTGATGCTGCCGGTCTATCTTGAGACCGTGAACCTGCCGACGTACATGAAGCTCATCCAGTACATGGACTGCCGTGAGCGCGACCGCGCGAGGCTGGAGCAGGCCTGCAAGGACATCGTCAAGAAGCTTTGAGTGCTGCCGGGGGAGCAGGATGACTCGTTTTGAAGTTGGATCCCTGGTCCGCTGCCGCGAGCGTGAGTGGGTGGTGCTGCCGTCCGAGCAGGAGGACGTCCTGCTGCTCCGGCCGCTCGGCGGGGCGGAGACAGAGGTGTGCGGCATCTACCTGCCATTCGAGGGCGACGGCGTCTCGCACGCGAGCTTCCAGCCGCCCGACCCGCGCTACGGCGGCGACTTCGTCTCGGGGCGCCTGCTGCGCGACGCGGCCCGTCTCGCGCTCCGCAGCGGCGCCGGCCCGTTCCGCTCGCTGGGCAGGCTCGGCATCCGCCCGCGCCCCTACCAGCTCGTGCCGCTGATCATGGCGCTCCGCCTGGACCCGGTGCGCCTGCTGATCGCCGACGACGTCGGCATCGGCAAGACGGTCGAGGCCGGCCTGATCGCCCGCGAGCTGCTTGACCGCAGCGAGATCCGCCGCCTGACGGTGCTCTGCCCGCCGCACCTGTGCGACCAGTGGCAGCGTGAGCTGGCGGAGAAGTTCGGCATCGACGCGGTGGTGGTCCGCGCGAGCACGGCGGCGGGGCTGGAGCGGGCGCTGCCGCGCGGCGATATCAGTATCTTCGAGTACTTCCCCTTCACTGTCGCCAGCATCGATTACGTCAAGGGCGACCGGCGGCGCGACAGCTTCCTGCGCGCCTGCCCGGAGCTCGTGATCGTGGACGAGGCCCACACGGCGACGAATGCCGGCGGGCGCGGCGCGTCCCAGCAGCGCTACGAGCTCGTGCGCGATCTGGCCGCGCAGGATGGCCGCCACCTGCTGCTGCTCACGGCGACCCCGCACAGCGGCATCGAGGACGCCTTCCGCTCGTTGCTGGGCTTGCTCGCGCTGCGCTTCGAGCGCTTCAACCTGGAGCATATGCCCGAGGCCGAGCGCGACGAGCTGGCCCGCCACCTCGTGCAGCGCCGCCGCGCCGACGTGCGCCACTGGCTGGGCGAGGACACGCCCTTCCCGGTGCGCGAGACGGCCGAGGCCACCTACACACTGCCGCGCTCCGCCGAGTACCGCAAGCTGTTCGACGACGTGTACGAGTTCACGCGCGAGCTCGTGCGCACGGCGGGCGTGGGCGCCGCGCCGCGCACGTGGAAGCAGCGGGCGCGCTACTGGGCCGCGCTGGCGCTCCTGCGCTGCGTGATGAGCAGCCCGGCCGCTGCCGAGAAGGCGCTGAAGGTGCGCGCCGGCGGCGAGGAGGAGGCGCCGGACACCGATATGGACGCGGGCGGCGCGGACGAGCAGTTCAGCGGGTACGTGTATGACCCCACCGACCAGGAGGGGGCGCTGGACCTGGAGCCGGGGCACGTGGTGGAGCAGGGCGCGTCATCGTCGGGCGAGCGGCAGCGGCTGCTGCGCTTCGCCGCCCGTGCCGCCGCGCTGAACGGCGCCGGAGACCCGAAGCTGCAGAAGGTGCTGGCGATCGTCGAGGGCCTGCTGCGCAGCGGCTACAATCCGATCGTGTACTGCCGCTACATCGCCACCGCCAACTACCTGGCGAAGGAGCTCGGCAGCCGCATCAAGGGCTACAGCAGCGACCTGCGCGTGCTGGCGGTGACCGGCGAGCGCACCGAGGAGGAGCGCGAGTCGCTGATCGCCGAGCTGGAGCGCAGCCCGCGCCGGCTGCTGGTCGCCACCGACTGCCTCAGCGAGGGCATCAACCTGCAACAGTCGTTCGATGCCGTCGTGCACTACGACCTGCCCTGGAACCCGAACCGACTGGAGCAGCGCGAGGGGCGCGTTGACCGCTACGGCCAGCCCTCGCCCAGCGTGCACACGGTGCTGCTGTACGGCGACGGGAATCCGATGGACGAGGCGGTCATGAAGGTGCTGCTGCGCAAGGCGGTGAGCATCCACCGGACGCTCGGCATCAGCATCCCGCTGCCGGTGGACAGCGGCACTGTGGTAGAGACGCTGATCGGCGCGCTGTTCCAACCCGCCGCGCAGCAGACCAACTTCCTGGAGTCCATGGAGCAGCTGACGCTGCAGGACACCGACAGGACGGTGCGCTCGGTGGAGCTCGCGTGGGACCGCGCGGCCGAGCGCGAGAAGGAGAGCCGAACCCGGTTCGCGCAGCGGCGCATCCGGCCCGACGAGGTCACGCGCGAGCTCGAGGAGAGCGA
>JBDLTZ010000275.1:0-10840 GCA_039805565.1 Chloroflexota bacterium
CCCCAGGACCTCGACCCGCTGACCGTGGGTGAGCTGATCACGCTGGAGGAGGCCGCTAAGTATGCCGGTCTCACGCGTGGCACACTTCAGGACTACGTTCGCCGTGGGAGGCTGCGCGCCAAGAAGATGGGTTGGATGTGGGTCACCACACGTGCGGCCATCGATGCGTACCTGGAGTCGCGGCAACTGGAAAATATTCCCAAGAAATACCGTGATGGTTGACAGTACTCATTTTTGTGAGTACTATACAGGCTGTGACGACGCGACCGCCAGGTGCCTAGGAACACCTGACGGCCGCTAACCCGAACCTGCCGTGGACAGGCGAGGGCTGCTTGCATGATACGTCATGCGGCGACCCCGGCAAGCGCAGGAAGGGCTGCTCGCGTGGCGCGTGTCGTCTCCGTGCCACATAGCGCCGGAGGTCGCCTATGAGCGCGACTCTTCCCCTGCGTGCGCGCGGCCTCCGGTTGGAGGTCGCCATCGTGGATCCTGCTCGCTGTCGCCCCTTTACCGCCCCACCTCTTCCCGCCGCACAAGCTGCGGAGGGAGACACGACCCGTCTCAGCCCACCTGTCGACACGCGCCGCTGGCGCCTCACACGTGGCCGCACATGGGGCATGAGCCTCGACGTGTCGGTCACGCTCCGCACCCCCGCGCCGGTCGTAGACGCGGACCCCGAGCCGGTACTGCTGGCCACTCCCACGCCGCGCTGGCAGCTCACGCTCCCGCCCGACACCGCTGAGAACCTGGCGATTGTCCTGCGCGGCGTGGCCGCGTTCCTCGGCCTCGTCGCGCTCAGCACCAACTTCCTGCACACCAACGTCCCCACGCGCCATCTCGTCGTGACCGTGCTCTGGCTGCTGGGTGCCGCGACCGCGCTGCTTATCGTGGCCGCGCTGGTGGGGCGCATGGCGGAGGCGGACGCCGATGCGTGAGTGTCTGACCTACCGCACCACGCCGCGCGCCTCGCTCGGAGGAGGGGCAGATGGCCGGCTATAGAAACGTCGTCGTCGAGCGCGGCCAGCAGTT
This sequence comes from Chloroflexota bacterium, assembly GCA_039805565.1. GTDB lineage: Bacteria > Chloroflexota > Chloroflexia > Chloroflexales > Roseiflexaceae > CALJIC01. The sequence goes on from JBDLTZ010000275.1 coordinate 1,030, forward strand.
CGACCAGGCGGAGCGCGACGGGCTCCCAGACTGGCAGCGGGCGCGTGGCTGGCCCGAGCCGCGCCCCGTTCGCGCGTCGTGGGACTGGCGGCCGCTGCTGGCCGTCGTCCTCCTGACGGGCGGGACCGCGATCTTCCTGCTGTGGCGCTTCGTCACCTACCTCGCCGACGCCAGCCGGGCAACGACCTGGCTGGACGCTTACCTCATCGCGGCACTGAAGGTAACGCTGTTCGTTGGTCCGATCGTTGCCGTGCTCATCGGCCTGTACTGGCTCTGGAACAAGGCGCGCGCCGCTGGCGTCGTGCAGCTCCCGAACACCATGCCGGTGGCGATCGCCGACGTGCTGTCCCCCGACTGGCAGCCGGCGGCGCTGGACAGCATGCACGCCTTCTACGCCACCGAGCAGACCTGGGCGCGTAACAGCGCCCTTCGGTCGCTCAACCAGCTGGACCTCTCGCGGGCTTTCACCGGCGTCACACCAGAGGTTATCGACGCTGAGCCAACGGCGCCGGCGCAGCTCCCCGCCCCAGACGCGCCCACGCGTCTCACGGACCTGCTGGCGCGGAACCTTATCGCGCGCAGCGGGACCGAGTGGCTGGTGGGGTTCGATGGGCAGGGGGTGCCGCAGTACCTCGACTGGGCAGCCTCCCCACTCACGCTTGTCTGCGGCAACTCGAACCAGGGCAAGAGCAACACCACGCGCCTGCTCGCCCTGCAGGCCGCGCTCAACCCAGTGGAACCGATCGGCCTGGTGCTGGCCGATCCGCACGCCGCGCACCCCGAGAAGAGCCTTGCGCGCACCTGTGCGGCGCTGGAGCCCGCCTACCTGCTGCCGGTCGCCGGCGACGCCACGAGCATCATCGATGCGGCGCGGTTCGTCGCCCGGGTCCTTGACTCGCGCAAGGCGGACGCTGGGCTCGCGCGGCCCCCGGTCCTGTTCATCTGTGACGAGTTCAACGCGCTGATGGACGGCGACAGCTTCGATGAGCGCGACGAGCTCGCGCGGATCGTGCGCGTCGTCGGCCGCGAGGGGAACAAGTTCAACGTCCGGGCGCTGCTGATCATCCACACGCTGACCGCCAACATGGTGGGCGGCTCCGCGCTGCGCGACCTCGGCGGGGCGAAGGTCATCCACAACCTCCAGCCCAACCAGTCGCGGCTGCTGATCTCCAATCCGGAGACCGCGCGTCTCGTCGCGTCGCTCGGGCAGGGCGAGGCGGTGGTGCTCCGCGGCCTCGGGTCCACGCCTACGAGGGTGCGCGTCCCGCCGGTCCCGCGCGAGGAGCTTGAGACCCTACGCTACCGCGTGCGGCCGGCGCCAGCGATTGCGATGCCCGATGCGGACGATGCCGCCGTGCCTGAGGTGCCACCGGCGCGGCAGAGCATAGTCCATAGCGCGCGCGATAAGGCCATCATCGCGCTGTTCCAGCGGCGCTGTACTTACGAGCAGGTACGTGCGCACTGCAAGCGTCTAGGTTTAAAGGTAGACCAGAACGAGCTCCCGCGGCTGCGCCGCGCTGCGCTCGGTGCTGCTGAGGAGGATGCATGAAGCGCCACATCCTTGGCTGGATCGCCTGCGGGGTGGGGCTGGCAATCGTCGCGCTGTTGGCCTACTCACTCGATCGCACGGCCTGGCTGTTCCGGCTATACGAGTCGGGCCAGCCGCACGCCGAGGCGTTGGGCCTTGCCGCTGCTATTGTGATCGAGCTGGCGGCGGTGGCGCTGATCGCGGGTGAGGGCGTGGCGGAAAGCCTCACTGACGACCTCCAGCTCCAGCGCACGCTGCGGGCCTGGGCAGGTCGCGGCCTCGCCGCCGTGCTCGGCGTGCAGATCGTCGCGAACCTGGTGGCGGGCTACCTGCGGGGCGGGCATGCGCTGCTGAACCTGCTCGGCGAGGGGTGGGCCGCGCTGCTCATCGCCAGCATCTCCTGGCTGCTGGCGAACGCGCTCATCCCGGCGCTGATCTTCATTCTGGCGAAGATTGAGGCGCACCTGCTGCGCTTGGCGCTGGCTGAGCCGCGCGTGCTGGAGCGGGGTGCTACCGGGGAGCAGCCGTCCACGGTGTGCGACGGGCCGATCGTGAGCTATGCGCGGCCGGCGGAGGTCGCGGTCGTGCAGTCCGGCTTTCTCTCGCTGGAGTCGAGCGCTGAGGCACCCCAGGTTTTCCTCGCAACCAGGAGGGCAGCGAGGAGCGCTGGCTATACGTGCCCGGGATGCGGGGCGGAGCTCAGCCTGGGGCAGTACGGGAGCGCGGTGCGGCGGGGCTACTGCCGGACGTGCAAGCCGGCGCCCGTGGCGGTGGGATAAGTGTGCGACACATCCGCTCGCGAGTCGATCACGAGCGCAGCCGCACATCTGATCGCCCCCGCCACGCCGCTGTGGTATACTCGCGTACAAGAGGACGAAACGCGGGGCAGTGCCCCGCTTCCACAACTAAAGACGTCTAAATAGCAAAGTGCCCGGTCGCGGGAAGCGACCAAGCACCGGCATCACATAAAACAATCTTCTGGCTGACACCAAAGATTGTAGCAGATGCCGGGGCTTAGGTCAATATTGTCTGCGAACGGGGGACGGCAGTTTTTTGCCGCTCCTCGTTCGCGGCATCCCGCGGGTGGGCTTTGGGAGGCAGCATGCCCGGCCCTACCTTCCCTGACGACCTGCTCCAGCAGTATCGACACGCCTTTCTTCGGCACGAGCCACTGTCGCACGCCCGCATGACGCCGTCGGGCTTCCGCGCCAAGTACCTGCGCGACGACCCGACGACGGGCGCGCCCTACGGCCCCATCACGGACGCCGACCTCGCGGCCCACCTCGCTGGGGAGGTGACGCTGGCTGCCGTCCTCCAGCGGGACGGCCGAAGTCACGTTGCCGCCTGCGACCTCGACACAGGCGGGGAGGCGACGTTGCGGCGCGTCGTCCAGGCCGCCGAGCGGCGTGGGTGTCACGCCACGGCCTTCGCGCTTGACGCCGGCCAGCACGACGGCGGGCACGTCTGGATCGTCTTCCGGGAAGCCCACCCCGCCGAGGACCTGCGCGCGCTGATGCGCGACATCCTAGCCGACGCTGGTGTTCCAGGTCTTGAAGTGTACCCTTCCGGCGCGGACCTGCGGCTGCCCTTCGGGCTCCACCGCCGCCAGGATCGGCGCGGCCAGCTGCTGCTCCATAGCGAAGCACCCGGCATCGCCATCGACGCCGACCCCGTGGGCGCCCTCACCGCCTTCCTGCAGGCCTACCAGGAGACCGACGCCGCGCCCGTCGCCCAAGCGCACGCGGCGCAGCAGGAGCGCGCCGCTGCTAGCGCCGTCCTCGCCGCGCGAGTGGAGCAGGCTCTGCCGCTCGGCGCCGCCGTGACCGGCGCGGACGTCATCCGGGCCTACAATGCCGCGACCGATCTGGTGGCACTGCTTGAGGGGTACGGCGCGCGCGTCGTCCACCACTACGCCGGAGGGCGCGTGCTGCTCCACTGCGCCGTGCACCAGGACCACCGGAACGGCGACCAGCACCCCAGCCTCATCGTCCAGCCCGGCACTGGTCGGCAGACCGGCAAGCTGATCTGCGGTTGCTACTCGCCGAACTGCCGGCTCCACAACCGCCCCGGCCAGGTGAAGGACGCCTTCGAGGTGTACTGCATCCTGGAAGGCATCGACCGCGGCGAAGGAGTGAAGCGGCAGAGCCAGCGCCTCCGCCCTCCATCCCGGCGCGGCGGGCCGCTTGGCGGCGCGGGATTGCCTCCGCGCACCCCGCCGGCCCCCCCGAGCGACGGTCATCCGCCGACGCAAGCCTCAGGCGTCGCGCCTGACCAGCCTGCGCAGCACGAACTCTCCCTCGCACCTGATGATGTCGTGATCACCCCTGCCCCTAGCCTTGACGACGACTGGCGCGCGGCCGTACAGAGCCGGCTCACCGCGTTGCAGCGCGACCCGCGCGCCCGTCCGATGGACCGGCGGCTATACGCCTTCTTTGCCGAGCGCTGCACCACCGGGTCGCGCTGCCGCCCCTCGAACGCGGCAGCGGCGGAGGCGCTGGGTGTGCCGCTCGACACCATCAAGTTCACCAAGCGCCGGCTCTGCGAGCTCGGCTACATCACCGTGAGCGTCAGCACTGACGGGCGCAACACCAGCCAAGTACAGTTGCTCCCCCCCTCGACACAGGGAGAGGGGGGGGTGATCGCGCGATCACCCGAATCTAAGCTAGGAATCGGTTCAACTAGGAAGGGGGGGGGCAACAGCGACGCGATCACCCCCCGCATGAGCCCCGCACCGCGTCAGGACGCGGGAAACCAGGGAGGGGACGTGCCAATCCCCCCCTCTCCTCCGCTTCCCCCGCACGTCACGCCAGGAAACGCGCGCCAGCTCGCCGCGTCGAAGCAGAGCGATCTCGCCACGCTCACGCACCAGGACCTGCACGTGAAGCGTGGGCGCTTGCTCGGGGCCGCGTCCAAGGCGGCCCACGAGCGGCAGCGGTTCGCGTTGTTGCGCCTAGCGGCGGAGATCGATGATGAGCTGGCCCGTCGGCAGCTGGCAGCCCTTGGGACAGTGGGACAGGGGGTGGCGTGTGCGGAGAACCAGACGCCAGCCCTCGAGTGTGCGCCTACGTCTACGGCGGCTGTGGCCGCAATGCCCACTGCGGTGTGCGACGATGCGTCCCACGCACGCCCACTAGGCGATATGCCAGGGACCGTGCTCACGATCGCGTCTCCTGACGCCCCTCACCCACCGCTCAGTGACGCGCAGCTCACGGCGCTTGTGCGGCGCGGCCTGCGAGAGCGCGTGCGTTCGCCCCGCCGGCTGCTCGTGGAGCAGGTGGAGGTTCGGCGCGAGGAGCGGGCTATCACGCTGATCTGCCCTGCAATCGCCCCCGTCGTAGTCGTCGAGCAGGAGCTGGCGCCGCTGGTGCCCGCGGTGCTGGCCGAGCTTGGCATCGCCGCGACAATGCCCAACGAGGTCCAGGTCCGCCGAGGCGTGGTCACGGCCGCGCGTGGGGAGCGCCCGCACTGGCTGGCAGCCTCGGAATGGGCGAGCCTCCCGGTGGCAGCGAAGGCCCTGTTCACCGGCGCCAGCATCGTCGGAACCACGCTCTACGGTGCGACACCCCGCCTCACCTCAGGGCTCGCGGAGGATCGTTCCGGGGCGATCGCGTGGGTGCTGAACCTGGTGGGCGACGACGTGGTGGAGTCGGCCGCCACGTCAGGCACTGCGCTAGGGGACGTAGCTGTAGGTGAAGTTGGGCCGGCTGTGGCCCATGGGGGCCATCAGCTCGCGCCGCGCGTCGCGCTCGCTGAGGCCGGCGGCGACCCGGCGGTCGATGTACTCCTGGGCGAAGAGCGCCCGGAAGCCGTGCAGGCCCTTGCGGTCGATCCCCAGCTCGTCGCAGGCCTCCCGCATGGCGTCCTCGAGCCGCCGGGCCAGGCGCCGGCCGTCGCTCCAGAGGTGGTTGCGGCCGGCCGGGATGTCGTCGATCGCCTCCCGGAGCGCGGCGCGGCCGGCATCGTCGAGGGTCGGGCCGACGACCCGCGGGCGCCCACCCTTGGCGTTGGCACCTCGCACGGTGACGGTGCCGGCCTCGCGATCGAGGTCCTCCTCACGCAGCCGTGCGACCTCGTTGTGGCGGAGCCCCGAGGCGCGCAGCAGGCGGAGCATGCGCGCGAACTCGAGGCCATCGTCGGGGTCACGCGCCAGGCGCTCGGCCAGCCGGTCTGCTTGACTGGCGCTGTAACTGCCTCGTGGAGCGCTACGACGGAGGCCGGCGTAGAGCTCCGTGGGAACCAGCTGGTCGGGCGGGACCGTGTTCCACCCCAGGTCGTTCAACGCGTAGCCCAGCTTCCGCAGGCTGCCCAGCGTGTTCTTGATGTAGGTCTGCGACAGCCCTTGGGCGCGCATGCCGCCGGCGACCGCACCGACGTGGGCGACGGTGAGCTCGCGGAGCATCCTCGGCCGGACCTCGGGGGGCAGACCGCGGAGCGCGGAGATGCAGCGCTGCTGGTGGGTGCGGAGGCTCTCCCACGAGTAGATGAACTGGTGGGCGACGCCCTCCTGCTTGGCGCGATGCCGGCTCTCGCCGATCCGTGCGCTGTGGTGGAGGGCCTGGCAGACCTGCTGGACGAGGCTCGGGCGCTTGCTCATGGCGGGCTCTCTGCGGGCGATGCTCTCGCGCTGACCGCCAGCGCCCGCGCATCGCGGAGCAGGGCTGGGGTGCCACCGGGTAGCAGGGACGGCGAGGCCGGCGGGGAGAGACATCCTATCGGCTGTCTCTCCCCGTCTCCACGGGGGGCTTATAACGCCCCTCACCGCGAGGGGCTTTGGCGCATCAGGACGCGGTAATGTTTGGGTTGCGACGCCAGCGTATGCTGGCACCTCCACGAGCGTTGCACCGAGTGGTGCATTGCCCGAACGGGCCTGACGTTGATGCGATGGAGCTGAGTGGCGCGAGGCGCCGGGGTCAGGGTGCCATGGCATCGAACGGGTTCACCTGCTGGTGCATTGCGCACGACGGTGCAGATGTCAGGCGTGCAGTGTGCCGTAGGCGACGGCCCAGTGGAGCTCACAGGCTCCCCCCAGCGAGGCGCCATCCTGGTGCAAATAGCGGTGGGCAAGCGGTTCGGCGGGCGAAAACGCGTGAACAGCAGGGGCCGTGTGAGGCGGCGCACTGAACATCCTGATTCTACCGAAGGAGCATAACCATGGGCGAACCACAGCCGCCGCGCGCGATCGGCCCGGTGGTGGACGTGCCGGCGGAGCTGAAGGCGATGTCGCGCCAGCTCGCCGACATGGTCTCGGTGCTCGCGTCGCTGGCCTCGCAGGCCGCGACGGCACGCCTCGTCGGCGAGCACCAGCACACGGCGATCATGGCTGAGCTGGGCGCCGACCCGGCCCGCCTTCGCCTGCTGGCCCTGAAATCCATCCTCGAGGCCGCGCAGTATGTGGTGGACGGAGACGCGGAGCTGACGCACAAGAACGCGCGGATGGCTGTGGAGGCGGCCGACGCCTGGCGCCTCGTCGAGCGCCGGGCACGCAGCCTGGCCGCCCAGGAGCGGCGGCGCAGGTGAGCAAGCAGCGCCAGTACATCGCGGCCGAGCTGGCCGAGCAACTTACCAAGCGTACCGATACCACGCTGCTGCGCTGGCACCGGGCGGGGAAGGTGCGCCGACGGGTGGTGGCCGGCCGGGTGCAGTACCACGAAGGCGATCTGCGCCAGCGTATGGCCGAGTTGGCGCAGATGGAGGCGGAGGCGCCCCCCCTTCCTAGCCATTCCGGCGAACTCCTCGACCGCCTGGTTGAGGCCCAGGCGGCGCGTGATCTGGACCGCCAGCACCTGGAGGATCTGCGGGCCGCCTATGAGGCCGTGCAGGCCGAGCGTGATGCGCTGCGGCTCCAGGTGCGCGTCGCCCAGGCGGCGCAGGTGGGCGCGGAGGCCGAGCGCGAGCGCGTGCGGGTGGCGCTCGCGCAGGTGCAGGGGGCGCTCGGCCAGGCGATGCAGGACCTGGAGCACGCGCGAAGCGAGCGTGATCAGACGCGGCTGGCACATGGGGCGGCGCAGCGGGAGCGGGACCAGGCGCGACGAGAGCGTGATCTGGCGCTCGCGGCGCAGGCCGAGGCCGAGCAGGGGCGGGATGCGACGCTGCGGGAGGCCGCGCAGCTCAGCACGAACCTGAAGCGTGCGCGCGAGCGGATGGTCATACTTGAGGAGGCCGAGGCAACGCTGAACCGGCACCTGATCTGGCTGCACGAGCTGATCAAGGAGCTCCTCGCGGATGGGCTCGTCTTCGGCCGCAAGGGGGGCTACCAGCAGCGGTATGACGCTGGACCAGACCAGGGACGCTCCTCGTAGACCCGCGCCGGACATGCTCAGGCTGCGACAACCGGGCTGCCCGCCAGGTCTTCCCCGCCGGCCCAGCCTACCACGCGGCGGTTCGGCGATAGGGTGTTCCATCGTGTGGGATAGGAGGGGACTGGCCTGCGGCCAGCGCTGCGCTTTCCCCTCCTATCCCACACGACGCTGCGCGCCCGTATCGCGAACCAAACGCCCTACGTGGTGGCCGGCGGACGGCGGGAAAAACCTGCCCGCTGCGGCGGGGGCGGGCGACGCCCGGTCTCGCCGCAGCGCCGGCGCTATGCTGTACCCCCCTCCTAAGCTGCTGGTCGATGAGCTGGCGGTGCGGAAGGCGGAGATCTTCTGCTCCTGCTGCTTGCCGATAAGGGTAGATCAGGGTGAGTTAGTAAACTTGTGCTTGACGCGAGAATAGAGAGTGGTATAATTTATTCAATATTTGCCATTCGCTGTAGGAGTCAGGACCGCATGGGCTACATTGACGAGACGTACGACATCTCCGTCACGGAAGCAAAAGCCGTAATGCAGCCACATTTGCCCACCCTGTCTGAGGGGATCCAGCAGGGCTGGGCAGAATGGAGCTTGCTTGCTCAGAACAAGCCCTGGCTCAGCGCCCGAGCACGGGCGAGCATTGTCCACGACGCCATCTGGGCAGCGGTAAAGCAGAGGTTCACTGGGGTGGACGGCACAGCGATCGTGGAGTCCCGCGGGCTGCGTGTGCTGGTGCTGGAGGATCACATCGCTATCCGATTCAAGAAGCTTGACCGGGAGCTGCGTCCAAAGAACATTTGGACGCAGCAACAGCTTGCCTTTGTCCGCCAGGAGTCGCTCGTTGGTATTCCGCCAGTCACCCGACTGACCATGGGCTATGTTCTCACGGCGCTCCAGAACGACATCGAGAAGATTGCGGTTACGCTCCAGCGCGTGGATCATCTGGCGTGGGCATTCGAGATTCCTGTGGCCAGAAAGACCGTTACCATCGCGACCATCACACCTGCGAACGTTGAGCCAATTCGCGAGCGGAGGGTTCGACCGAAGAAGGTCAACGAAAATGAGCGCACCGACAATGACCAAACGGGGGCCGCATGATACCGTCAATTCAGCAATGCTGATTTTGGCGCGTGAGTCGCGGGAGTGGACGCAGACACAGCTGGCCGGTGCAGTAGGGGTCTCTCAGGCGGTTATTTCTCGGTACGAGACTGAGACTCGAACCATCAACAGTGATCACCTGCAGCGTATCGCGGATGCACTGCACTATCCAGTGGACTTCTTCTACCGCTCGGGGGAGCGCTTTGGTTTAGGAAGCAGTGGCCTCTACCATCGGAAGCGCAAGACGCTTCCTGATCGAAAGCTCGACTCATTCATTGCTCGCGTCAACATCTTCCGCATCAATGTGACCGATCTGATGCGGTCGATGGATTTTGAACATCCCCGAGTCTTCCCGTCCTTGGATCCGGATGACTTCAGCGGTGACATCGAGAGCATAGCTGAGGCGGTCCGCGCAGCTTGGAAGCTCCCAAGTGGGCCGGTTGCCGATCTCGTCGGGGCCATCGAAGATGCTGGAGGAATAGTCCACTACACGTTCTACGGCACACAGAAGATCGATGCGCTTGTCCAGTGGATTAAGCCATCACCTCCCGTCTTCCTACTCAACGGTGATTTTCCCGGCGATCGATTGCGGTTCACCTTGGCGCACGAGATTGGTCACCTCGTGATGCATGATGTTCCGACAGTGGATATTGAGCTCCAGGCCGATGCTTTCGCATCGGCGCTACTGATGCCCCGTCGAGACATTTTGCCCGAACTGACCCCTGTGACGCTGGCCCACCTGGCGCAACTCAAGCAGCGCTGGCGGGTCTCGATCGCGGCACTGATTAGACGGGCTCGCGACCTGGAAGTGATCACCGAACGGCAGTATAGGTCCCTGAACGAGGAGATGAGCCGACTCGGTTATCGTACTGAGGAGCCGAACGCTGTAACTCAT
>JBDLTZ010000276.1:0-5647 GCA_039805565.1 Chloroflexota bacterium
CGCTCAAAGAGCAGCCGGAGATCGTGCGGCGCTACTTCGGCACGGTGATCCCGCCGGCCGACAACAAGTTCGCGGCGCTGAACACGGCCACCTGGTCGGGCGGCTCGTTCATCTACGTGCCCAAGGGCGTGAAGGTGGAGATGCCGCTGCAGGCCTATTTCCGCATCAACGCGAAGAACATGGGCCAGTTCGAGCGCACGCTGATCATCCTCGAGGAGGGCGCCTCGGCGCACTACATCGAGGGCTGCACGGCGCCGGCCTACAGCACCAACTCGCTGCACTCGGCCGTGGTAGAGATCATCTGCGAGAAGGGCTCGAAGTTCCGCTACACCACCATCCAGAACTGGTCGAACAACATCTACAACCTGGTCACCAAGCGCGCCGTGGCGTACGAGGAGGCCAGCATGGAGTGGGTGGACGGCAACATCGGCTCGCGCCTGACCATGAAGTACCCCTCGGTGTACCTGATGGGCCGCGGGGCGCGCGGCGAGGTGCTCTCGGTGGCGTACGCCGGCAAGGGCCAGCACCAGGACGCGGGCGCCAAGATGGTGCACGTGGCGCCGGACACCACCAGCCGGATCACCAACAAGTCGGTGTCGAAGGACGGCGGCAAGACCACCTACCGCGGCCTGGTGAAGGTGGCGCCGGGGGCCACCGGCGCCAAGATCAACGTCAACTGCGACGCGCTGATCCTGGACGAGTTGTCCACCTCCGACACGCTCCCGTACATGGAGATCGAGGAGAGCAAGGTGATGCTGGCGCACGAGGCGAGCGTCGGCCGGATCGGCGCGGAGCAGCTGTTCTACCTGATGAGCCGCGGCATCTCCGAGTCCGAGGCGATGTCGATGATCGTGCTGGGCTTCATGGAGCCCTTCACGCGCGAGCTGCCGATGGAGTACGCGGTCGAGCTCAACCGCCTGATCCAGATGGAGATGGAGGGCTCGGTCGGATAGCATGCGACGTCGACGCCGATGGAGAAACGGACTGATGGCGCCCGCAGCCTGTGGGCGATCGCCCTGAAAGGCCAACCCGTGAACACCCGCATCAGCTACCGCTACGCAGACAGACGCGACTGCCGCCAGTACACCTCCGTCATTGTCGCTGGCACGATCACCTGGGAGCAGATTGGCCCCCACCTTGCGACGAAGCGCTCCTTCGTCCCCGGGCAGCTCGGCCTCGAAGATCTCCAGTACCGCTTCAAGCTGCCTGGCGTGGACCACTCGTGGCATCTGATCGCGCCGGACGACATCAAGCCGACCGACGATGCACCAACAATCGTGCTCACTGGCGACGAGCTCGCGAAGCGCTTCGCCGACACGCCGTGGGACGGCGACTGGTTTGTCAACGGCCTGCCGCGACACATCGACGCGCCGCCGGCGCCGTTTGACCCCGTGCCGTCTGTCTACGCGCCCCCCCCGCCGCCGTCGGCCTGGCCGAAGCGACCGCGGGCGCGCAAGGCAGGTGCGGCGTAGCGGCGGTGCGCAACGCGGATATGAGGTTGCGATTCTCGACCCACCGTTCCCCACTATATGCACGACGGGCGTCTACACGCTCGGAGTGGTGAGTATAGTAGAGGCCAAACCGAGCTCCGCTTACCGGCACCTGGTCCTGGTGGCGGATGTTGACGACGGCATCCTCGAGGGGGTTAGGGCCGTTGCGTAACAGGCAGCGCTTCCGGCGTGATTACGGCGAGCGCGGAGGACCGTCTCAGCCCCCGGAGCGCGGTCGCTCCGCCTCCAGCTTGAGCGCCTGGCTCATCTCGCGGAAGCCGCGCCGCACGTCGGTGCTGCGGCTCGGCCGCTGCATCGACGCCAGCAGCCCGCTGGTGATCTCGCGCTGCGTGAAGCGCACCCGGCCGGGATCGAGCGGCTCGATCGTGAAGACATGCTCGACATCACGCACGCCGGGGAAGAGCGACCGGCTGACCCACCGTAACTCGTGGTTCTGCTCGACTTTCAGCACAGTCGCTCGCTCGATCGTCCGGCGCCCGCCGGACGGCTGGGTGGTCACGCGGAGCTGCGCCCCGAGCGCCGGCTCGCCGTCCGTCCGATGGATGTAGGGGTTCCACTGCGGGAACCGGGCGAAGTCGGTGAGCAGCTGCCACACTCGCTCGGCCGACGCGTGAATCTCCAGCTCGTTGTTGAGCTCGCTCATGGTGGGTCTCCTCCCGTGGTCGCCGGCCAGCCGGCCCTGCTCCCTGAGCGGGGCCGGCTGGCCGGGATGGTCTGTGGCGCTCCCTGACGTGTGCGGTCGCCGGCGCTAGAAGTCCATGCCGCCCATGCCGCCCATGACGCCGGGCATCGCCGGGGCCTGCTCCTCGGGCAGGTCGGCGATCAGGGCCTCGGTGGTGAGCAGCAGGCCCGCGATCGAGACCGCGTTCTGCACCGCTGAGCGGGTCACTTTGACCGGGTCGATCACGCCCTGCTCGATCATGCTGCCGAACTCGCCGGTCAGCACGTTGTAGCCGTAGGTGCTGTCGCCCAGCTCCTTCGCGCCGCGGCGCACGGCGTCGATGATCACCGCGCCGTCCTCGCCCGCGTTGCGGGCCAGGATGCGCATCGGCTCCTCCAGCGCGCGCCTGAGGACCCGCACGCCGATGCGCTCATCCTCGTTGCACACCTGCACATGCTCCAGCGCCGAGACGGCATTGATCAGCGCCACGCCGCCGCCGGGGACGATGCCCTCCTCCACCGCCGCGCGGGCCGTGGAGAGCGCATCCTCGACGCGGTGCTTCTTCTCCTTCAGCTCCGGCTCGGTGGCGCCGCCGACCTTGAGCACTGCCACGCCGCCGGCCAGCTTGGCCAGCCGCTCCTGCAGCTTCTCGCGGTCGAAGTCGCTGGTGGTGGTCTCGATTTGCGCGCGGATCTGCTCGATGCGGGCCTTGATCGCCTGCTCGCTGCCGCGGCCCTCGATGAAGGTGGTGGTGTCCTTGTCGGACACCACGCGGCGCGCGCGGCCCAGGTCCTCGAGCGTCGCACTGTCCAGCTTGCGGCCGATCTCCTCGGAGATCAGCGTGCCGCCGGTCAGGATCGCGATGTCCTGCAGCATGGCCTTGCGGCGGTCACCGAAGCCGGGGGCCTTGACCGCCAGCACGCTGAAGGTGCCGCGCAGCTTGTTGACCACCAGGGTCGCAAGCGCCTCGCCGTCCACGTCCTCGGCCACGAGCACGATGTTCTTGGTGACCGTGAGCGCCTTCTCGAGGACCGGCAGGATGTCCTGGATGTCGGAGATCCGCTTGTCGGTGATCAGGATGTACGGCTCCTCGAGCTCGGCCTCCATGCGCTCGGCGTTGGTGACGAAGTAGGCCGAGAGGTAGCCGCGGTCGATCTGCATGCCCTCGGTGAACTCGGTCTCGAAGGCGGTGCCCTTGGATTCCTCGACCGTGATCACGCCGTCCTTACCGACCTTCTCCATCACCTCGGCGATCAGGTCGCCAATCTCGCTGTCCGCGGCCGAGATCCCGGCCACGTGGGCGATGTCAGCGCGGTCGCGCGCCGGCTTAGCCAGGCGCTTCAGCTCGGCAACCACGGCCTCGGCGCCCTTGTCCAGGCCGTGCTTGATCTGCATCGGGTTGGCGCCGGCGGCCACCACCTTCATGCCCTCGGTGATGATCGCTTGGGCGAGCACGGTGGCGGTGGTGGTGCCGTCGCCGGCGACGTCGTTGGTCTTGGTAGCGACCTCGACGAGCAGGCGGGCGCCCATGTTCTCGAAGACGTCCTTGAGCGCGATCTCCTTCGCCACGGTCACACCGTCGTGCGTGACGGTGGGGACGCCGTATGTGGTGCCGATCCCCACGTTGCGGCCGCGCGGGCCGAGGGTGGTCTTGACGGCCTCGGCCACCATATCGACGCCGCGCTTGAGCGAGCGCCGCGCCGCCTCGTCAAACACAATCTGCTTTGCCATTGTGCATCTCTTCTCTGCTACTTATGCGACGCCGCCCAATCAGGGGTGCGGCGTCAGCATGGGGGCATTCGTGTGTGACATCCTGGGAACGGACTACTCCTGAATGATGCCCAGGATGTCCTTCTCGGACAGGATCAGGTACTCGACGTCGTCGACCTTGTACTCGGTGCCGCTGTACTTGGCGAACAGCACCTTGTCGCCGGCCTTGACGTGCATCGGCACGCGGCGGCCGTTGTCGTCCAGCCGGCCCTCGCCGACGGCCAGCACGGTGCCCTCCATCGGGCGCTCCTTGCTCGCGGTGTCCGGCAGGAAGATGCCGCCCTTCGTCTGGGCCTCGCGGTCAGCTGGCTTGACCACCACGCGGTCGGCGAGCGGGCGGATGCGGAAGTCGGCTGTCATCGTGTGTGACTCCTCAGTGCCGCGGTGCGCCACCGTAGCGCGCATCGCAGCGTGTGTGCAGGCTGGAGCGCGAGTGCCGCTGCGGCGCTCGTCTGCTCGCCCAGCGGCGTTCCGTCTCGGAGTTCCGTGGGTGGGTGGGTGCGCCGCCTGTGCGCGCGGCGTGGGGGGCGCTAGCCCACCGCGGGCGGAGCCGGCGGAGGGGCCACCGGCACCACGCCGTTCCCGTGGCCGCCCGCCGCCAGCCGCTCGAGGAACACCTTGATTGTGTCCACCGGCAACGGAAAGACGATCGTGCTGTTCTTCTCCACCGCGATCTCGGTGAGGGTCTGGAGGTAGCGCAGCTGGAGCGTGACCGGCTCGCGGGCGATCACATCGGCGGCCTGCGCCAGCATCTTGGAGGCCTCGAACTCGCCCTGGGCGTGGATGACCTTGGCGCGCTTCTCGCGCTCGGCCTCGGCCTGCTTCGCCATGGCGCGCTGCATGCTCTGGGGCAGCTCCACGTCCTTGACCTCGACGATCGTGACCTTGACGCCCCAGGGCTCGGTCTGCTCGTCGATGATCGCCTGCAGGCGCGCGTTCAGCTGCTCGCGGCGGGAGAGCAGCGTGTCCAGGTCCACCTGGCCGACCCCGCTGCGCAGCGTGGTCTGGGCGATCTGCAGCGTGGCGCGCACGAAGTCCATCACCTTCACCACCGCCCAGTCCGGGTTGACGACCATGAAGTACAGCACGGCGTTGACCTTGATGGTCACGTTGTCCAGCGTGATGACCTCCTGGGCCGGCACGTCCAGGGTGATCACGCGGATATCCACCCGGACCATCCGCTCGACGACGGGGATGAGGAACACCAGGCCGGGGCCGCGGGCACCGACCAGCCGGCCGAGGCGGAAGACGACGCCGCGCTCGTACTCGGGCACGATCTTGACCGCCGAGAGCGCCACCATGAGCAGCAAGACAGCAGCGACTGCCAAGCCGATCGGTCCGGCAAAGCCCATCACTGACCTCTTTCATAGGAAGCTCGAAAGCGGCAGCAGTCTGGCCGCACGCCGGCCTACGAGCAGATTCGGACTTCCTTGCCCATGGTAGCGATGCGGGGAGGCAGCGGGTAGCGGGGAGACAAAGGGAACGGTACCCGTGATTTCCCTGACGCTGTCGGGTGTTACGCGTATCCTCGACACTCTACTGCCCAGCGCTTGACGCTGGACAGGCTGACCGCAAAGGTCGTGACAACCTCGTCGCGGGGCATTCCCTGCTCCAAGGCTGCCACCACCCGTTCGCGAAGGTCGACTGAGTAAGCGCGCATGCCCGCAGTCTACCATACAGTCAACCTATTTGAGAAATGCTCTAG
>JBDLTZ010000277.1:0-21506 GCA_039805565.1 Chloroflexota bacterium
CGGCCCCTCTGGACTCCCCCGGCGAGGGGCTTCGCCCCTTCGAACCCCAAAGGGGAGCACTGCCGGACCACTATCGGTCGGCACCACAACTGAGACCCCGACCTCCAGGATCGGGAGCGCGCCTCCGGAATCCTGGCGGCTGGGGCGTGCTCAGTCTCGTGTCATTGCGATGTCGGTATGGGAAGGCTCACATTGAGTGGGAGGTCCGGAGGGGGCGCAAGCGCCCCTCTGGCGGGGAGGAGCGCGAGGAGGGCCAGTGCCCTCCCTCGCTCACACACGAGGAGCACGAGGAGGGCCGGTGCCCTCCCTCGCCCCACACCAGGAGCGCGAGGAGGGCCGGTGCCCTCCCTCGCTCACACACCAGGAGCACGAGGAGGGCCGGTGCCCTCCCTCGCCCCCACACCAGGAGCGGCCCGACCGCAGACTAGCCGAAACGGCCCGAGATATAGTCCTCGGTGCGCTTCTCCTTCGGCGCCGTGAAGAGCTGCTGCGTCGGCCCGTACTCCACCAGCTGCCCCGCGCGGTCCGCGTCCATCAGGAAGAAGGCCGTGTTGTCCGAGGCGCGCGCCGCCTGCTGCATGTTGTGCGTCACGATGATGATCGTGTACTGTCGCCGCAGCTCAAACATCAGCTCCTCGATCTTGAGGGTCGAGATCGGGTCGAGCGCCGAGGCTGGCTCGTCCATCAGGATCACCTCGGGCTGAATGGCGAGCGCGCGCGCGATGCAGAGGCGCTGCTGCTGGCCGCCGGAGAGCGCCAGGCCGCTCTTATCGAGCTTATCCTTCACCTCGTCCCACAGCGCGGCGCCGCGGAGCGACTGCTCCACGAGGTTGTCCATCTCGGCGCGCGAGCCCTTCCAGCCGTTGATGCGCGGCCCGAAGGCGATGTTCTCGTAGATGCTCTTGGGGAACGGGTTCGGCTTCTGGAACACCATGCCGATGCGCCGCCGCACCTCCACGGCGTCCACGTCCGGGGCGTAGAGGTTCTTGCCCTTGAAGAGCACCTCGCCCTCCACGCGCGCGCCGGGCACCAGGTCATTCATGCGGTTGAACGAGCGCAGCACCGTGCTCTTGCCGCAGCCCGAGGGGCCGATCAGCGCGGTGATCTTCTGCGGCTCGATCGCCAGATCCACGTTCTTGACGGCGCGGAAGCTACCGTAGTAGACGCTCATGGCGCGGGCGGCGATCGCAGTCGCGCCGTTGGCAGTGTCGGCGGGGCGGGAGGTGGCGATGGCGGTCATTAGTACGTCCTCCGGAAGCGGTTGCGCAGCAGCACGGCCGCGGCGTTCAGGGTGAGCAGCAGAGTCAGCAGCACCACGATCGCCGCCGCCGCGATGTCGCGGAACTGGTCGCTCGGCTGCTGGGTCCAGTTGTAGATCTGGATCGGGAGCGCGGTGAACTTCGAGAACGGCCCGTCCGGGTCGGTCACGATGAAGGTCGAGGCGCCCACCACGATCAGCGGGGCGGTCTCGCCTATGGCGCGCGACATGCCGAGGATGGTGCCGGTGAGGATGCCGGGCAGGGCGTTCGGCAGCACGTGGTGCCAGACCGTCTGCCAGCGGGTGGCGCCGAGGCCGTAGCTGGCCTGGCGCAGCGAGCTCGGCACGGCGCGGATGGCCTCGCGCGAGTTGATGATGATCAGCGGCAGGATCAGCAGGGCCATCGTGAGCGAGGCCGAGATGATCGTACGGCCGTTGCTGTCGGTGACGCCGAGGAACGCGCCGCTGGTGTACGGCTCGAGCGCGCGCACGAAGATCGCCAGGCCCAGGAGGCCGTAAATGATCGACGGCACGCCCGCTAGGTTGTTGATGTTGGTCTCGATGATGCGGTTCCACCAGCTCTTGTTCGCGTACTCCTCGAGGTAGATCGCGGCGCCCACGCCCACAGGGAAGGCGATGAGCATGGTGATCGCGATCATCCAGAGCGAGCCGAGGATGGCGTTGCGCACGCCTGCGAACTCCGGCTCGCTGGCCATCGGCCGCGTCAGAAAGGCGCCGCTGAGCCAGCTGTGCCACGCGAGGCGGGCGCTCGGGTGCTTCTCGGCCACCTCAGCCTCGATCGCCCCGCGCCGCAGCAGCGACTCGGTCAGGTTGTAGGACTCGACGATGCGCTCCTCGACGACGCGCTCGCGCACCAGCGCCAGCACCTCGGCCTGCGAGCGCTCGGCGAAGGGTTTCTCGCGGTCGTAGCGGCGGTACAGCCCGCGCGAGACGTTCTCCTGGAAGATCGTGACCAGCTCATCCTTGGAGAGCTCGGCCAGCGGGCGGCTCGACAGGGTGGCGGGGTCCACGCTGTACTCGCGCGCCGCCAGGCCGACTACGTCGTCCACCACAGTGTAGGCCAGGGTGAGCAGCGCGAGGATGCCGATCAGCAGCGCCGAGGCGAAAGACAAGCGCCAGCGCGCGCCGGTGCTGCGGCGGGCGGCGATATTGCGCTGCAGCTCCTCGCCCTGCGGCAGGGCGCCCGCCGACTGCGGGGGCTGCGGGTTCATCTCTTCACTCATTCGTACACCTCGCGGAAGCGCCGCACTACCCAGCCGCTCACAATGTTCAGCAGCAGCGTGATCAGGAACAGCGTCAGGCCGATGGCGAAGATGCTGTCGTACTGGATCGAGCCGTAGCTAATGTCGCCGCCGGAGATGCGGGCGATGTGGCCGGTCATCGTCTCAGCTGCCGTGAACGGGTTGAAGGTAAAGCTCGGGCCGGCGCCGGCAGCCAGCGCCACGATCATGGTCTCGCCCACGGCGCGCGAGATCGCCACGATGAAGGCCGCCGCAATCCCCGAGATGGCCGCGGGGACGATCACGCGCATGGCCGTCTCCAGGCGGGTGGCGCCGAGGCCGTAGGCCCCCTCGCGCAGCGAGCGCGGCACCGAGGTCAGCGCATCCTCGCTCATCGAGGCCACGAGCGGCAGGATCATGATGCCCATGGTCAGGCCCGCGGCAGCCATATTGTAGATCTGGACGGTGTCGCGCCCGAAGAGCGCCTGCAGGATATTGGGCGTGACAAAGGTGAGCGCGAAGTAGCCGTAGACCACCGTCGGCACGCCGGCCAGCACCTCGAGCACCGGCTTGAGGATGCTGCGGGCGCGCGGCGACGCGTACTCGCTGAGGTAGATCGCCGCGCCGAGCCCGAGCGGCCCCGCTACCAGCATGGCGATCACCGTTGTGATCATGGTGGCGTTGAGCAGGGGCAGCACGCCGAACTCGCCGATCTGCGGGGCCCAGGTGGTGTTGGTGAAATACTCGACGATGGTCACCTCGGGGAGCCTGAAGAACAGCCACGCCTCCTGCAGCAGCACGTACACAATACCCAGGGTGGTGAAGATGGAGAGCACACCGCAGATCAGCAGGATGCCCTGGATCACAGCCTCCCCCGGCCGCGACTTGCGCCGCAGGTCGAGCTCTGGTTCCGTACGCACTGCGGCCGCTCGCTCTGCGCCGACGCGCACCTGATTCTCCATACCGCGTTTCTCCTACCCCTCAGTCGACGGTAGAGGGACAACGGCGTCAGTATAGCACCAGGGGCGAGCCAGCCGATAGTGCCCGACGCGCATGTTCGATGCAAACAGCAAACAGAACAATGTGCGGGAGACGGCTGGCCGCCCCCGCACATCGTACCAGAAGGCCAGCCCGCTGCTACGGGGCCTGGACGGCAGTCATCCAGGCCTGCTTAGCCTCTTCGAGGGTCTCGGCGCTGGCCGGGAAGTAGCCGACGTCGGTGATCTCCTCGTTGACGAAGCTCAGGTAGAAGTTGATGAAGTCGGCGACCTGCGGCTTCTCCTGCATGATGGTCGCATCCGAGTAGATGAACAGCGGGCGCGCCAGCGGGTAGTCGCCGCTCTCGGCCGTCTGGTCGTTCGGCTCGATGCCGTCGACGTTCAGGATCTTCAGCTTGTCGCCCTCGGCCTTGTAGTAGGCGTAGCCGAAGTAGCCGATCGCGTACGGGCTGCCCTCGACGCCCTGCGCGAGCACGTTGTCGTTCTCGCTGAACTGCGCGCCGGAGCCCTGGAGCTTGGTGTCGTCGTCGCCCAGCACCTCCTCGACGAAGTAGTCGTAGGTGCCGGAGTCCGAGCCCGGGCTGAAGAGCTGGATCGCCTCGGCCGGGTAGCTCGGGTCCACCTGGTCCCAGGTCTTCACGTCGCCGTTGAAGATCTGCGCCAGCTGCTCGAGCGTGATCTCGGTGATGAAGGTGTTCTCGGCGCTCACGACGATCGCGAGCGCGTCGGTGCCGACGCGGAACTCGATCGGGGTGCGCGGCGGGGTCAGCGCGGCACAGCTGGCGATCTCCTCCTCGCGGATGGCGCGGCTGGCATTGGCGATGTCGGTCTCGCCGGCCACGCAGAAGCGCTCGAAGCCCGCGCCGGTGCCGACGCTGTCGATCGTGATGTTGCCGGCGTAGCCCTCGTCGGTGAAGCGCTCTGCCATGGCCTGCGTGAGCGGGAAGACGGTGGACGAGCCCGCTGTCACAATGTTGCCGGTGACAGCCGCAGCGTCGACCTCGGGCAGCATGCCGCCCTCAGCCGCCGGGGCCTCAGTCGCCGCCGGGGCCTCAGTCGCCGCCGGGGCCTCAGTCGCAGCCGGGGCCTCAGTCGCAGCCGGGGCCGCCGTAGGAGAACTTGTCGTCGCGGCACCGCCGCAGGCGGCCAGTACGGGCACAATCAGCACCAGCATCAGGAGAAACGCCCAGACGCGTTTCGTCACCATCGGCATGATCATTCCTTTCACTTCCGGTTCCAGTCACGAAGAGCGCTGACGCTCAGAACACGGGTGCCGAAGCAACGTATTCATCGTGAGGCGTCAGACACCTGTGAATATAGCGTCTCTTCGTTAAAACCCGGCGATACCGATGTTAATATCCTGTTAAACAATCACGCGACCAGACCAAGCTGCACGACTCTTGACTGGCACGCAAAATGCAACTGTTTCTCTGTCATCTCCCCTGGGACACGTGCCTCTCGGATACTGGAGATCCCGTGGCGACACGCGCAGCCTAGCGCACGCCGCGCACCGCGCTGGAGAGTCGTAACGCACGCTTGTGGCGGAGGGGCCATGGCAGTTCTGATAGTAGACGATGACCGCGATATCCGCGAGATGCTCGCGCAGACCCTGGAGGACGAGGGGTACGAGGTGGTCACGGCGGCCGATGGCGCGGCGGCGCTGGCGACTCTGGAGCGGGACCCGCTCCCGTGTCTCATCCTGCTCGACCTGATGATGCCTGGCATGAATGGTCGAGAGTTCCGATCGGCGCAGCTCGGCGACCCGCGCCTTGGAGCCATCCCGGTGATAGTGCTCTCGGCGCGCACAGACCTTAAGCAGGCGGCGGCGGAGATGAGAGGGGTCGAGCATCTCGCCAAGCCGATCGACTTCACTCTCCTGATGGACGCCCTCGCGCGGCACTGCGGAGCGCCCCCACGCTAACTCCGCGACGCACTCGTGCGCATGCACACTTTCCACCACCGGAGCGACCGGAGGTGGAAAGTGTGCTAGTATTTGTGTACCCTTCGCCTCAGGCCAGCGGCGCGCCGGCAGCGGGCTCGGCACGCTCGGCCGCTCAGGACTTCCGTGGCACAGCTCCTCATCATCGCCGACGATGTGACCGGCGCCGCCGACACTGCGGCACGCTGCCATACGTCCGGGCTGCGCGCGTCGGTGGTGCTGTGCGGCCCGCTCCCCTCCGAGATCGCCGTCGCGCTGACCTCCGACTCGCGGCACCTGCCGCCCGCCGAGGCCGCAGCACAGGTGCGCGCGCTACTCGCGGCGACCGCACCCCCCACCGGCGCTCTGTGGTACAAGAAGATCGACTCTACCCTGCGGGGCAACATCGCCGCTGAGCTCGACGCGCTGCTCGACGCAGCCGGCGGCCCGGCGGTGGTCTGCCCGGCGTTCCCCGCGCAGGGCCGCGGGCTGGTGGGCGGCGTGCTGACAGCGCCGGATCTGCGGGGCGACGCGCCGGACCTGCGGCGGATCCTGGCGTCCTCACGGCGCCCCTCGACGCACATCCCTCTGGACGTGGTACGCGCAGGGCCTACGGCGCTCGCCCGGCACCTGAGCGAGGCCGTGAGCAGAGGCGCCGAGATCGTGGCGATGGACGCGCAGACGGACGCGGACCTGGTCATCGTGGAGCTGGCGACGGCTACGGCCCTGCCGGGGGCGCTGCGATGCGGGAGCGCGGGCCTCGCGGGGACGCTCGCGCAGCGGCTGGCACAGGAGCAGCGGGGCGTCGAGGGGCCGCCGCCCGCGCCGCCTCGCGCTGGGCCCGCGCTGGTTGTGGTGGGGAGCGGCAGCCGCGCAGCACAGCGCCAGATCGCCAACCTGCGGGCGCTGCAGGAGGTGTGCGCGCTGGAGCTACCCACAGCCGGCGACCTGTCACTGCCGAACTCCCGAGCCACTGCTGTTCTGCTACACCTGCCACCCCCGGCGGATGGCGTGCCGCTGGACGGGCCGGGAGCGCGGGAGATCGCGGGGAGGCTGGCGAAGGCAGCAGTGCGTCTGATCGAGCGCCTCGACCCGCGGCTGATCGTGCTGACGGGCGGGGACACGGCAGGCGCGGTATTAGCGCGGATGCGAGTGACACGGCTCGACGTCATCCGCGAGCTGCTGCCGGGCACGCCGCTGATGGAGGGCACAGGCGCGGACGGGCGCGCATGGCAGTTCGCCCTCAAGCCCGGCGGCTTCGGCGAGGATGACGCGCTGCGAGTGCTGAGTCGTGAGGCGTGAGGCGCCGCGAATGCTGAGTCTGGAGCGCTCACGACTCACGACTCGCGACTGAAATGGGGAGAGAGGTATTTATGACAACCGAACGCCCGATCCTCGCGATCACAATGGGCGACCCGGCGGGCGTCGGGCCGGAGGTGGTGCTGAAGGCGCTGCTGCGCGAGGAGGTGTACCGCCGCAGCCGGCCGCTGGTGATTGGCGACCGGCGCATCCTGGAGCGCGCTACAGACTGGGCAGGCGCCGGGTCACTTGGCTACGATATGGTGGCGCGGCCGGGCGACGGACGCTACGAGCCGGGCGCGGTGACGCTGCTCGATATGGCGAACGCCACGCCCGACGAGTGCCCGCCGGGGCGGGTGAGCGTAGCGGCCGGGCGCGCTGCGGTGGAGTACGTCTTCCGCGCCTGCGACCTGGCCCTGGCCGGCGAGGTGGCCGGCGTCGTCACCGCGCCGCTGAACAAGGAGGCCATGAACCTGGCCGGCTTCCACTTCGCCGGGCACACCGAGCTGCTGGCCGAGCGCACCGGCGCGCAGAAGGTGAGCATGCTGCTCACCGGCCCGAAGCTGCGCGTCGTCCACGTGAGCACGCACGTGGCGCTGGAGGAGGCCATCCGGCGCGTGACCCCCGAGCGCGTCGGCGCCACGATCGACCTGGCGCAGACGGCGTGCGCCGCGCTCGGCATCCCGCGGCCGCGCATCGCCGTGGCAGGGCTGAACCCGCACGCCTCGGAGGGCGGGCTGTTCGGTGACCAGGAGGCGCGCGTGATCCAGCCCGCAATAGAGGCAGCCCGCGCGAGGGGCCTGGACGTTTCGGACCCGCAGCCGCCGGACACGGTGTTCCTGCGCGCGGTGAAGGGCGAGTTCGACATCGTGGTGGCGATGTACCACGACCAGGGCCACATCCCGATGAAGCTGCTGGCGTTCGACAGCGGCGTGAACGTGAGCATCGGCCTGCCGATCGTCCGCACATCGGTGGACCACGGCACGGCCTTCGATATCGCCGGAACAGGCAGGGCCCGGCCGGACAGCATGCTCGAGGCGATCGACGTGGCGGTGCGGATGGCTCTCGCTCGTTAGGTGGTGTGTCCGCCTGCGGCGAGCACACCACCTAACCGATCCGCCTTACACGATCCGCGGAGGGGCTGCACCCCTCCGCACCTCCCCCTGCCAGGCTACGGGCCAACGGCCCCCACGAGACAGGAGCACTTCAATGATGACACTCCCACGGTTCGCGACGGTGCGGCAGGAGGTCCCCCGAGCGCCGCTCGGGGATGTGGCGGGGGCGACGCGCGAGGAGCTGCGGCGCATCGGTCTGGGGGCGCGGGTGCGGCCGGGCGCGCGGATCGCCGTGGGCGCCGGCAGCCGCGGCATCGCCAGCTACGCGGTAGTGGTGCGCGCGGTGGTAGACGAGCTGCGGGCGATGGGCGCCGAGCCGTTTATCTTCCCCGCGATGGGGAGCCACGGCGGCGCCACCGCCGAGGGGCAGCGCGAGGTGCTTCAGGAGCAGGGGATCACCCCCGAGACGATGGGCTGCCCGGTGGTGAGCTCGATGGCGGTTGTGCAGATGGGCGCCACCGCCGAGGGGGTGCCGGTGTTCTGCGACGCCGCCGCCCACGCCAGCGACGGGATCATCGTGGTGAACCGCGTCAAGATCCACACCGACTTCCACGGCCCCACCGAGAGCGGCCTGACGAAGATGCTGGTGATCGGGCTGGGCAAGCGCGCCGGCGCCGAGCCAATCCACCAGTACGGGACGCGCGGCCTGCGCGAGATCATCCCGCAGGCGGCCCTGGTACAGCTCGCCCACGCGCCGGTGCTGTGCGGCGTGGCGATCATCGAGGACGGCGGCCACAGCGTGAGCGTGGTGCGCGCCGTGCCGGCCGCGGCGATCCCCGCCGAGGAGCCAGGGCTGCTGGCGCGCTCACGTGAGCTGCTGCCGCGGCTGCCGCTGCCGACGCTGGACGTGCTGATCGTCGACCGCATGGGCAAAGACATCAGCGGGGCGGGCCTGGATAACAACGTGCTGGGGCGCATGTACATCGACGGCGAGGCCGAGCCCGAGGAGCCGCGCATCGGCACGATCGTGACCCTGCGCCTGACCGAGGCGACCCACGGCAACGCCTGCGGCACCGGCTTCGTGGACATCGTCACCGAGGACCTGCTGCGCGCGATGGACGTCGAGGTGACGCGCATCAACATCGAGACCAGCGGCTTCCTGCGCCGCGGCCGCATCCCACCGGCCTACCCCACCGACCAGGCGGCGATCGAGGCGGCCTTCGCGCGCCACGCCCGCGGCTCTGACACCTCAGGGGTCACGGCGCTGCACATCCGCGACACCCTCAGCCTGGAGGAGTTCGAGGCCAGCGAGAGCGCGCTGCCGGCACTGCTGGACCGGCCAGGGATCACGCTGGTGCGGCCGCCGCGCGAGCTGCCGTTCCACGCCGACGGACGCCTGCTGTAGTTACATCCGATACAGCAGGTCTGCGTGCGTAATGATCCCGACCGGCCGCTCGTCCGGGGCGCCGGTCGGGGTCACGAGCACCGCCACCACCCCGAAGCGCCTCAGCAGCTCCACCACATCGTTGCGCGAGGCGTCTGGCGCGGCGATGATCACCCGGTCGAGCGCGTCGGGGGGCAGGGAGTCCCCCGCGGTGCGCTTGGCGATGGTGCCGCCGTTGCGCTCTGCATGCGCCTGCGCCACCATCACATCGCGCTCGGTCAGCAGCCCCACCAGACGCCCGCCCCCGTCAAGCACCGGCAGACGGCCGTACCCCTCGTCCAGCAGCAGGTCGCGCACGTGCGTGAGCGAGTCGCTGTCGCGCACCGAGCGCACGTCGCGCGTCATGAGCTCGCCCGCGGTGAGCGCGCTCTGCTTGAGCAGCGTAGCGACGAAGTCGAGCAGCTCGGCGGCGAAGGCCGGGGTGGTCTGGAGACCGTAGGTATGCGCCAGGCAGTTGCGCGCCTCGGTGTAGACCTCGACCCGGTCGAGCAGCTCCGCGGTCAGCACCTCCTTGCCACGCAGCCACTGGGCGTAGCGCCTGAGGCTGCCCTCACCCGCGTAGCCGTGGGTCGCCGCGAGGCTCTGGAGGTACTCCTCGAGCAGCTTGAGCGCCTGGTCACCCGCGTCGCCGGGGTCGGTCTCGCGCAGGGCGCGCAGGGCCGCGAGGCGGCGGGCAAAGCTCTCGGCGGGTGGCAGGCGCTCCGGCTTACGTGTGTGGCGGCGGGTGCGGTGGTGGGACATTGCGTGCTCCGTGTGGGCTATCGGCGGCGGCATTGTAGCACAGCGGGCGTGGTATACTCGTGAGCGCCTATGAGCCTGACACACCGCTCCCGCATCCAGATCCTCGGCGTGGCCCTCGACGACGTGGTGGAGGACGAGGCCGTCGCGCGCGTGGCGTCGATGGTCGCCGATGGCGGCCCGCACCACGTTGTGACGGTCAACCCCGAGTTCGTGATGGAGGCGCGCCGCAACAGCGCCTTCCGCCGCGTGCTGGCGTCCGCCGATATGGCGACGCCGGACGGGTTCGGGCTGCTGCTGGTGGCGCGTCTGCGCGGCACGCCGCTGCGCGGGCGCGTGACTGGTGTAGCGCTCACCGAGCGGATCGCGGCCGAGGCCGCGGCGCGCGGCTGGTCGCTGTTCCTGCTCGGTGCGGCGCCGGGCGTGGCCGAGCTGGCGGCTGATCGCCTCCGGTACAATCACTCCAGTCTGCGGGTGGCCGGCTGCTACGCCGGGAGCCCGCGGGCCGAGGAGGAGCCAGGCATCCGGGCGCGGGTAGCCGAGGCGCGGCCAGATGTGCTGCTGGTGGCCTATGGGCACCCGGCGCAGGACCTCTGGATCGCGCGCAACCAGCCACTGCTGGGGGTCCCGGTGGCGATCGGCGTGGGGGGGACGTTCGACTACCTGGCCGGAACAGTGCCGCGGGCGCCGGCCTGGGTGCGTCGGATCGGGATGGAGTGGCTCTACCGACTCGCCCGCCAGCCGCGGCGCTGGCGGCGGATTCTCACCGCAGTGCCGCTGTTCCTGTGGGCGGCGCTGCGCGAGCCGCGTCCGCCGAGCGGATAGCGGCCACCGGGGGCGCCACAGAGGGCAGGGGGCCACAGCGGATGGGGCACGTCCGCTCTGTAGCCGCCGAGGCTCTGTGGCAGAACGCGGAAGCTTCGGAGTCAACGCTGACAAGGGGAAGCATCGTGACAACCACACCCGACATCACCCGTCCGTCGAAGGATCTCATCGAGGGCCTGCGGGAGATCGGCAGCGCCACCGCCGCCGGCGAGCTGAGCCGCCTCGGCATCCGGGACGTCCACATCCGCGGCGTCGTGCCCTGGACCAAGGGCAAGACCGTGGTCGGCCCCGCGCTGACGCTGCAGTTCATGCCGAAGCGCGAGGATATCTACCGGGTGGACGAGTACGCCGACCCGGAGAAGCAGCTCCACCGCCACGTCCTGTACCACACGCAGCCCGGCGACATCGTGGTCGTCGACGCGCGCGGCGACATGGGTAGCGGCGTGTTCGGCGAGATGATGCTCACCTACTTCAAGGGCAAGGGCGGCGCCGGCGTGGTGATCGACGGGTGCATCCGCGACTGGACGAACGTGCAGGAGCTGGACCTGCCGCTGTGGCTGAAGGGCGTGACGCCGAACTTCCACACCCAGACCAACATCTTCCCGTTCGCGGTGAACGTGCCGATCGCCTGCAACAATGTGCTGGTGATGCCGGGCGACATCATCGTGGCCGATGACGACGGCGTGGTGGTGGTGCCGGTGGGGATGGCGCCCGAGCTGCTGAAGAAGGCCAGCGAGCACCACGACTGGGAGATCTTCTCCCGGATGCGGCTGTCCGAGGGCGGCGAGCTGCGCAAGTATTACCCGCTCTCGCCCGAGGCGCAGGTCGAGTACGAGGAGTGGCGCAAGCAGAACGGGAAGTAGGGGAGCGCAGGCCTTCGAGCCGCGCACAGTCTTGTTCGTGGGGAGGCCTCGCCTCCCCACACTCCTCCGGAGGAGAACATGCCTACCGCATCTGTGAACGGCACCACCATCACCTACCACGACGAGGGCGCCGGCCCGCCGCTGGTGCTTGTGCACGCCTTCCCGCTCAGCTCTGCGATGTGGCGGCCGCAGGTCGAGGCGCTCGCACCCACATTCCGCGTGATCGCACCGGACACGCGCGGCTTCGGCGGCAGCGCGCTCGGGGACAGCCCGGTGACGATGGAGACCTACGCCGACGACCTGGCCGCGCTGCTGGACCACCTGGGGCTCGCGCGGGCGGCGGTGGCCGGGCTGTCGATGGGCGGCTACATCGCCTTCGCGCTGCTGCGCCGCCACCCCGGCCGGATCGCGGCGCTGGCCCTGGCGAACACGCGCGCCCTGGCGGACACCGAGGAGGGGCGCAGGGGACGCGAGCAGAGCGCCCGCGCAGCCGAAGAGCAGGGGCCAGGCGCCGTGGCCGACGCGATGCTGCCGCGGCTTCTCTCGCCGGGCGCGCCGCAGCACCTGCGCGATCAGGTGCGCCGGATGATTATGTCGAACAGTGGGCAGGGGATCGCGGCAGCCCAGCGCGCGATGGCCGCGCGGCCGGACTCGGTGGGCCTGCTGGGACAGATCGGCGTGCCCACGCTGGTGGTGGGCGCCGGGCAGGACCCGATCATCCCGCTCGAGGAGACCCGCGCGATGCAGGCGGCCATTCCCGGCAGCACGCTGCTCGAGCTGCCCGAGGCCGGCCACCTCTCGAACCTCGAGGCGCCCGAGGCGTTCAGCGGTGCGCTGCGCGCGCTTTTGGAGCCGTGAGTCGTGCGTGACGGTGCCGCGCCCACGACTCGCCGCTCCCGCCTTACGGCTGCGCCGCCTGGGCGCGGATCGCAGTAGATGAAAGGTCGGCGCGGAAGACATGCTCGGGGATGGCGCTGAAGAGATCGGCGAACGCCGGCGGCAGCGCAATATCGGCCAGGGTGAGGAAGACCTCCTCCTTCACCCGCCCGGCCACCAGGAAGCGGCAGCCCTGCGCCCGGATGGCAGCCAGGGCTTCGTCTCGGCCCGCCGCGCCCCCGTAGTACTTGGGGTCCACCAGCCGTACTGCCGTATCGTACCCCAGCACAAAGGTGCAGCCGGGGAAGAGCGCGGCCTTCTCCACAAACAGCGGCGCGCGGCTGAGCACCAGCGCGAAGCGACCGCGGAACTGGTCCAGCCGCCGATCCAGCTCGGCGTACCCCAGCGCCGGCTTGTCCGCATTGACCACCGGCAGCTCGAAGGCAACCGGCTGCCCGAGAATCACCGCCGCCACCTGCGCCAGCCGCTCGTGGCCGGCGTGCAGCGGGTTGAACGAGCCGGAGAGCAGCCCGCCGCGCACCGGCGCGCCGGCCAACATATCCCCGTCCGCCTCCACCGTCACCGTGCGCGCGGCGCCCGCCAGCAGCAACGCGAGCGGGTCCTGGGCGGGGCGGAGCGTCTCCTCCACCACCTCCTCCGGCAGCAGCGCAAGCGGCGAGTCGTCCGGGAGGCCGCAGGCCCGCAGGAGCGCCCGCAGCAGGAGCTGGCTCACCACCGTCTCCTCGCCCAGCCGGTCGCGCGCGCCCTTGACGAGCGTCAGCCCGTAGGCCCGCGCCTCGTGGGTATCCTGCACCGCCAGCCAGACCCGGTGCTCGCCGCGCTTGGCCCGATCGGTTGCGATCGTCGCCGTGCACGCCACGCCGAGGCAGGGGACGGCGCCGTCCGCGAGGCGCATCGCCCGACGGTAAGCGCGGGCGGCCATATCGCGCGCAGTGTCCTCGGAGACGAACTGCTCGGGGGTCTCGCCCACCAGATCGATGAGCGAGGGAGGCGAGTAGCGGTCGGTGGCCTCGAGCACCGTGCGCGAGGACCCCCCCACACTGTGCAGC
Source organism: Chloroflexota bacterium (assembly GCA_039805565.1). Lineage (GTDB taxonomy): Bacteria > Chloroflexota > Chloroflexia > Chloroflexales > Roseiflexaceae > CALJIC01. The sequence goes on from JBDLTZ010000277.1 coordinate 13,586, forward strand.
CAGAACAGGCCGAGGCTACCGGCACCGGCGAACTCGAACACGAGCCGCTGCGGCGCGGCGTGGATGTTGCCGATATACGCCTGGATAGCAGGGTCTACACGCATGATTGTCCTGAGCAACCTGCACACGAAAAGTGGTGTATTGTACCATGTGAGGGAACGCGTGAATGGGCGGGAGCGCGGAGCAGCGCTCCGGGGAGCGCAGCCCGCGAGAAACAGGCTTTCATACTCAGCAGGATAACGGTGCAGAGACACGACACACACAATAAGCGGCACAGTGACGTGGGCCCGACCGGGGGAAACAGCGAAGAGATGGTGAAACAGTCTCGCTCGCTCACGCGCTTCGCGTGGCTCTCGATCGCGGCGGCGGTCAGCACGATCGGCTTGAAGGCGGGCGCATACCTCTTGACCGGCTCGGTGAGCCTGCTGTCCGACGCGCTCGAATCGCTCGTGAACCTCGCGGCGGCCGTTGTGGCGCTGCTGGCGCTGAACGTCGCCGCGCGACCGCCGGACGAAGACCACGCCTACGGCCACGATAAAGCCGAGTACTTCGCGAGCGGCGTGGAGGGGGGGCTGATCCTGGTAGCGGCCGCGAGCATCGGCTACACCGCAGGGGAGCGGCTGCTGCGGCCGCAGGAGCTCGAGCAGGTCGGGGTCGGCGTGGCGATCTCGCTGGTGGCAACGGCGATCAACTTCGCGGTGGCGCGGGTGCTGCTCCAGGCTGGGAAGCAGCACGCGTCGATCACGCTCGAGGCCGATGCGCGCCACCTGATGACCGACGTCTGGACCTCCGGCGGGGTCATGCTGGGCGTGGTGGCCGTGTCAGTCACGGGGATCGGCTGGCTGGACCCGCTGATCGCGCTGGCCGTGGCCGCCAATATCGTCTGGTCGGGCGTGGGCCTGGTGCAGCGCTCGGCGCTGGGCCTGATGGACACGGCGCTGCCCTCCTCTGAGCGCGCGGCGCTGATGGTAGTGCTCGATCGCTACCGGGCGGAGGGCATCCAGACCCACGCGCTCCGCACGCGGCAGTCGGGCGCGCGGCGCTTCGTCTCGTTCCACGTGCTCGTGCCGGGCGCGTGGACGGTGCGGCGCGGCCACTCGCTGCTGGAGCGCATCGAGCGCGATGTGCGCGCGGCCCTCGGGACCGTGACGGTCTTCACGCACCTGGAGCCGCTGGATGACCCGGTCTCGTGGCAGGACGTGGGGCTCGACCGGGAGCGGTGAGCGTTGAGTCGTGAGTCTTGAGGGCTGCACTCAGCACCCGCGCTTCGCTTGACGCCCTGGTTGCGGCAGGTGTATGCTGCGCGCAGATCAGGCAGAGAGGAGTACCACGAATCATGAGACGACATGCGGCGAAGAGCACCCTTCGCCTGCTCGCTGCGCTAACATGGCTGCTGCTGTTGGCCGCGCCCGCCTTCGCACAGAGCGGCCGCCTCACCATCGAGGACGAGACCGGCGAGCTCGACCGCGGGGCCGTCGAGGAGGCAGCGCGGCCGCTCCTGGCCCGCGGCGCGAACGTCGGCGTGTTCCTGGTAGAGCGCGGCGGTGAGCAGGACGCCATCACGCAGCTCGAGGCCGCCGGCCTCGGCAGCGGGCAGGATGTGCTGAACGACACGATCTCCATCTACGTCTCCTTCGACCCGCGCTACGCCGAGATCGCCTACGGCGATCGCTGGAACGCCGCGCTGCGCACCGACGACAACGCCGGGCTGATCAGGCAGAACCAGCTCGTGCCCGGCCTGACCTCGGGGGACTACACCCGCGGCGTGGTAGACAGCCTGCGCGCCATCGAGCGCTCGATCGCGGCGCCCCCGACGCCGGGCGGCGGCACGACGATTATCGAGGCGCCCAAGACCCCGGAGGAGATCGCCGCCGATGAGCGGCGGACGACGCTGCTGGTTGGCGGGGCGCTCGGGGCGATCGGGCTGGCGGTGGGCGGGCCGGTGGCCGTGCGCTCGATCCGCAAGCGGCGCGAGGCGGCCCAGGCGTACGAGCGGGCGCGCGGCGGCGCCGAGAAGGCCAGGAGCGCGGCCGGGGGCGCGATCGCCGACATGGGCCAGCTGCTTCAGGCGGCGCGCGAGAAGGCGCAGTTCGACCGCGTCTCCTACAGCGCGGATGACGTCGAGGAGCTAATACGGCTGCACGCCACGGCCGAAGAAGGCTTCGTGGCGGCCCAGGAGCGCTACGCGGCCGCGACCGACGCGCTGGCGCTCAAGAAGGAGCCGACGCTCGAGGAGTACGGCCAGAGCCAGCGCGTGTTCGAGGAGGTGGCACAGGCCGTGGCCGAGGCCCGCCAGCCGCTGGAGCAGGCCGAGGCCCGCCGCGCCGAGCTGGACCAGCTGAACGCGCAGGCCCCCGGCGAGGTGGACCAGGCAAAAAAAGCGCTGGCTGACGCCGTCGAGCGGCTCCGCGCCCTGGGCGAGGACATCCCTCGGCCCGAGGAGATCACGCGCCCACTAGAGGCGCTGGTCGAGCGCGCCGAGACGCTGCTGCGGGAGCGACGCGCCGCCGACGCCATGCAGGCGGCGGGGGCGGCGTCAGCCGCGATCGAGGAGCTGGCGGGCGCCGTGACGCGCTACGCCGACATCCGCGAGGGGATCTCGGCCGGGCGATCGGGCGCCGAGCGGGTGGCCCAGCAGGAGTACCGCGTCGAGGCCGGGCTCGCGGCCTTCACCACCGCCGAGGGGTTGCTGCGCCAGGCAGCGACCGCCCTGACCGTGGGCGGCGCCGCCGCCGCGCTGCCGCTGATGGAGCAGGCCGAGCAGGCGCGTGCGGCCGGCGTGACGCGCGGCGGCGGGCTCCCGGCGCTGCGCCGCAGGAACGACGAGCGGATCGAGCAGGTGCGCGAGGCCGGCGAGCAGCTGGCGACCTACATCGAGGAGGGCCGGCGCACATTCGACGCAGTGGACGAGTTCGCGGAGAGCACCTGGAGCGACATCCGCGGCAACGGCAGCGAGGCGCAGGCCGCCGCCGACGATGCCCAGGGGCTGTGGGATCGGGCGCGCGAGCGCAACACCATGGAGGCACAGGCCTTCGTCGAGGCCGCCGCCGATCTGGACGCCGCCGAGGAGCGCATCGGCTTCGCGCGCAGGTTGATAGATACGATCGTGCAGCGCCTGAGGGACCTGGAGGCCGCCCGCGACGCCGCGCGCGAGGAGGTCGCCGCCGCCCAGCAGGATATCGGGTCCGGGCGGGCGTTCGTGGCGGCCAACGACCCTGATGTCGGGCGACGGCCCGAGGAGCTGCTGACGCAGGCCGACACGCTGCTGGGACGCACGGTGGCGATGCTTGAGCAGCCGCGGCCGGACTGGCTGGCGATCGTGCGGGATGCGCAGGAGGCCAACCGGCTCGCAGATGAGGCGCTGGCCGGCGCGCGCGGCGAGGTCGAGGAGATGGAGCGGCTGCGCGCGGCCCTGGCGCGGGCGCAGCAGGTAGCCACCGCCGAGGTGCAGAAAGTCGTCGAGTTCGTGGGCTTGCACGCCGGCGATATCCCGCAGGCGAGCCAGGGGCAGCTCAACGCGCTGCAGACGAACGTCCAGGCGGCCTACGCGGCCGCGCGCGCCGCCGAGCAGACCGAGGAGGAGGCGCGCGCGATGGCGCTGCGCGACGCGCGGGAGCGCTACGTGGCGCTCGAGCGGCAGGCGCAGGAAGTGTACGGCGAGGTCTACCAGGCCTTCCAGCGCGCGGAGCAGATCCGCGCCGAGGTGAGCCAGGCGGTGCAGCGCGCATACCAGGCGATCCAGGGCGCGCAGCAGGAGCTAGCGCGCGGGAGCACAGTGATCAACGCACGCTCGGAGGGAGTGGCGCTGCTCGAGGAGTCGAAGCGCCTCTACCAGGCCATCCCGCAGGTCCACGACGAGCAGCAGGCGCGGCAGGCTGTGGCGCTGGCCGACCAGGCGCGCGAGCGAGCTCGACAGGCCGAGCGCCTCTTCGAGCAGCAGGTCGCGGCCCACCGGCGGCAGCAGGACCAGATGCGCGATATCCTGATCGGCACGGCAATCGGCTCGATGCTGGACAACGATCACCGCGGCAGCCGAGGGGGTGGCGGCGGCTGGGGTGGCGGGGGCGGTCGCTCCGGCGGCGGCTTCGGCGGGGGCGGTCGCTCCGGCGGCGGCTGGGGTGGCGGAGGCAGCTCCGGCGGCGGCTTCGGCGGGGGCGGTCGCTCCGGCGGCGGCTGGTAGAGGAAGCGCAGAAGACCGTACACGCAGCAGACAAAGCGAGGCGGGGTAGGGCAGCAGTGTGTCGCCGCCCTACCCCGCCGCTGTTCCTCGCACTCGGTCTCGTCCCAACGCCGCTACGTCGCGCGCGGCTTGCGGCTCTCCCACGGCATGGGCGTCTCTGGGCCCTTGCCATTCAGGCGTGGCGCGCGAACCAGCAGGTGCGGGCCGTAGCTGAAGAAGACCCCGTGCGCCTCACAGCGCAGCAGCCCGTTGTCAGACGTGAGAGCGGCGCGACACTTCGGGCACGTCTCGGTTGCCGGAGCATTGCGGTGAGCCATAGGTCCCTCCTGCGGCACAGAAAAAACAAGCCCGCCTCGTGACGAGGCAGGCCTCAATTGCCCAATATGGCATTCATTGCCGTACGCTATCGCGCGGATTATAGCACACTTTTCAGGCGATGCAGTACTCGGGGCGATCGGCGGGGGAAAGCCAGATAGAATCTTTGAAAGATCCCCCTAGAAAGTAGAGATATTGTGTAGTATACTTTTAGTCAGGTGCACACCCACGAACCCCCACGTTAGCTGCTGAGCGGTACAACTCGTCGTCCCGCGTCACCACACCCAAGGCCAAGTCGGCTCCTTCCATGGCTGCAGGAAGCCAACGCCTGTTGTGCACACAACATGGTCCCGTAGGCAACCGCACGCTAAGGTCAATGGCGACCTTGAGAGGAGGACGGTCGATGATCGATCCGACGATCCAACGCCTGTTTGAGCAGGCTGTTGACACACCTACCAAACTCCAGCTCCTGCTGCTCTTCCACGAGAGCCCAAAGCTTGAGGTGACCGCACTACAGGTTGCCGAGCGGACATACCGGGATATCTGGAGCACCCGCGAGGCGCTGCGCGAGCTCGCAGAAGATGGTGTACTGGTAGTGATGGGAGGCCGGGATGAGCCGGCGTACCGCTACCGACCGGCGAGCCATCAGGTCGAGCCCATCCGCAGACTCATCGACAGCTACAACGAGCCGCTCGAGCGTGACCAGCTCCAGTTTGCGCTGCGGCAGATCGCGAGCGACGCACCCTACCGGCGCGCGCTGCGCGGCGGGCTGGCCTTCGAGGCGGTGGTGTTCTAGCGCAGGGGTCCGAGGAGCATCTGAGAGCCGCCGGTAGGATGATGTCCTGCCGGCGGCTTTCGGCTGTTGTATACTACTCAGGCGGCACGCCATCTGCTCTGTCATACGCCACGTACTGATGTGTAGCGCCGAGGGCGCCGCCGAGTCAGATCACCTACGGAGCGCGGAGTAGAAGGAGAGATCGAGCATGTTCGATGCATTTCGCAAAAAGTTTGACCGCACCACCCAAGACACCCAGGACCGGGTGCCGCCGGGCCAGTACCTCACTGAGAAATTCCCGGTGCTGCACTACGGCGACGTGCCGCTCTACCGCGATCTGGAGACGACCTGGGACCTGCGCGTGTGGGGCGAGATCGCGGAGCCGGCGCAGCTCAGCTTCACGGAGTTCCGCGCGCTGCCGACTATCCAGGTGACCACCGACATCCACTGCGTCACGCGCTGGAGCAAGCTGGACACGAGCTGGGAGGGCGTGCAGTTCAAGGAGTTCCTCACGCACATCCCGGCGCTGAAGCCGACGGCGCGGTTCGTTGTGGCGCACTGCGAGTACGGCTTCACCGCGAACGTTCCGCTCGACATCCTGCTCGAGGACGACGCGATGCTGGCGTACAAGTACGAGGGCCAGGAGCTGACGCCGGAGCACGGCTACCCGCTGCGGCTGCTAACGCCGAAGAAGTACTTCTGGAAGAGCGCCAAGTGGCTGCGCGGCCTCGAGTTCCTCAGCGAGGACCGGCTCGGCTTCTGGGAGCGCTACGGCTACAACAACAATGCCGACCCGTGGAAAGAGGAGCGCTACTCGGACTAGAGCACCGATGGAGCGCTCCTATCCGGCCTGAGGACACAGGGGTTCCCGCACACAGGCGGCGACCATCGTGTCTTCTCAGCGCTCATCGCCGCAGCAGCGATCCAGACGAGAGGCCAGGGCAGACGCGCAAACGGTGTGTCGGCCCTGGCCTCAGTGTCACCCACCTGCTGCGAACCCACACCCGTTCGAGAACCTGCACCATCAAGGCCATGCCTGGCCGGCCAGTGGAGCCGGGTGATCGCGCGCCTCCCCGAGTCTCCTCTGGGGCACTCGTACAGCCAGCGCATCTTCGATGACCTGGAGCGGGCCAACCTGCTCCTGGTGCCGATCGACCTCGAGCGCCGCTGGTGCCGCTACCACCAGCTCTTCGCCGAGGCGCTGCGCTCGCAGCTTGACGCCGAGCCAGATGCGCTCGCCACCCTGCACCAGCGCGCAGCCGAGCGGACGGCTGATGATGAGGGGTGCCGTAGCCTGCGGATCAAGATGACCGCGCCAGAGCCCATCGCTGCACTGCTCGCCGTACCACGGGCGCCCAGCACGCGTCCGGCGCGCTCTAGCCGCACCAGGGCTATCCGCTGGCGTGTTCGCCGCCGCGCGAGCCGAAGAACCAGCGCGTCACGCGCAGCTCATCCTCGGTCAGCGGCTGCTGGATGACCTCTCGGTACACGGCCTGAACATCGTATGGAACACTCCGCAGCACAACACGGCCATCTTCGATGACCATATAGTGCGCCTCCTGGTCCGGGTCGTCGCGGCGCCGGTACGAGACGCTCCCCGGATTGAGCCACTGCTCCTGCTCCCCCAGCACCATCACAGCCTGGCGGTGCGTGTGCCCGAGTACCAGACGCTCGATGGGCGTGCCGGCGAACCGCTGCGCACAGAAGGTCCGGTAGGCGTGGCGGTGGAGGACGAGGTCGTAGTTCTGGTAGCTGTGCGTCATGCCGTACCGGATGCCGTCCAGCTCGAACGTGACCGCCTCCGGCAGACCGGCGAGGAAGTGCGCGTCCGCGGAGTCAAGCAGGCGGGCGTTGTGGTGGCGCCAGTAGAGCGCGCCACCCGGGATGCGCCACAGATCCGTCTCATCCCACGTGATCGCGACATGACGGTCGTGATTGCCCTGCACGCAGATCACATGGTGCGCCCGCACCCAATCCAGCACCTCGCGCGGGCGTGGTCCATAGTCTACCAGGTCGCCTGCGCAGTAGATGACGTCTGCGTCGTGCTCTCGCGCCCAGATGGTTTCGAGCGCGACGATGTTGCTGTGAATATCGGAGAGAATGAGTGCTTTCATGAGAAGGGAGGATACCAGAAGCGGTGCATGGCCGCAATCAGCGGGCCGCTGCGCCCGCCCCGCGCCCCGAGCGAGCGGGGAACGGCTCCGCCGCGTTGCGGCACCACCACTGCCGGCGCAGTGCAGACCGTCTACACGGTATCGGCAGTACCAGGCTGGGACTCAGCACGGCGCAGGCCACAAGAAGCGCCAATGCGACCCCGCCGCACGCGAGGACCGGGCCGCAGCGATCCGCCTCAGCGGGCGCGAGTACCTGCACTACCGCAGCTTCGACGGGGCGCGGGAGCGGCTGCTCTGACGCGGTCATCGCCGCGCCGCCGGCCACCCGTTGCGATCCTGCCTCACACTGTGAGCGAGATACCACGCACAGCGGAGCCGCAGCTCGTATAGTTGTCCCAGGTCCTCTGCGTCGAAAGCCCACGTGGGGACCTCCGCCCGCGTGTGCGGCCGCGCCGGGCACACGGACACGCCCCTCATACCGACCCTGGGCGGCTCGGAGCATCATAGCTGTGGAGGACTCCATACCATGGGTAAGCG
>JBDLTZ010000278.1:0-4299 GCA_039805565.1 Chloroflexota bacterium
TGCTGCTCGGCTTCCTGCGGCCGAACGGCGGGCGGGTCCGCGTCCTGGGCGCGGCCGACCCTAGCCGGGTGGCTGGGCGTGTCGGCTACCTCCCAGAGCGCCTGCGGTACCACCTGCGCTACACTGGCCGCGAGTACCTGCGCTACCTCGGACAGTTCAGCGACATGGCCGGCCCGGCGCTCGAGTCCCGCGTCGAGGAGCAACTCCACCGCGTCGGCCTGCTGGACGCCGGCGACAGGATGCTGGGCACCTACTCACGCGGCATGTTGCAGCGCCTCGGCGTGGCCCAGGCCCTGCTGCACGAGCCGGCGCTGCTGCTGTTCGACGAGCCCACCAGCGGCCTCGACCCGGCCGGGCAGCGGGAGATGCTCGACCTTCTGGCGGCAATGCGCGGGAGCAGCCACACGATCCTCATGACCACCCACTACCTCGACGAGGCCGAGCAGCTATGCGACCGCGTGGGCGTGCTGTTCGACGGGCGGCTGGCTGCGGAGTCCGACGCCGAGCAGCTGCGCGCCCCCGGCCGGAGCGTGCAGATCGCAGTCGCCGGCCTCACCACGGAGCTCGCCGCGCACCTCAGGCAGATCGCCCCCGCCGTGCGCTGCGGCGAGGCGAGCGTCACGATCAACCCGAACACACCCGCCATCCAGGCGGCGGTCGTGCGGGCCCTCCTGGACGCGGGCGTACCGATCATCTCGCTCGAGCCGCGCGGCCGGCCGCTCGAGGAACTGTACATGCGAGCCATCCAGGAGACACCGGGCGAGGAACAGGCGTCGCCACCACAGCCGGCTGCCCCACGTTCCGTGCGGCGGCGCGGCGATACCCTGCTGCGCGAGCTCCTGCGCAGAGAGGACGAGCGCGGCGAAGGGAGCGACACACCGTGAGATCTGTGATCCGCAGCCTGCGCTTCACCGCCTTCACTCTGGTCGAGTACGCTCGGTCCGGCCGGGTGCTCGTCGAGCTTGCGGCCACTGCGGCCGTGTTCTACCTGTTCTTCCGCCGCCTCGCAACACCCATGACGCCGGAGTACTTCTTCTCCACTGCCGGCCTGTTCACGCTCGCGCTCACGTTCTACACGGCCTCCACCGTGCTGGGGATGGGCGACCGACCTCAGGGGTACCTGGTCCTGGCGCGGCGCCTCGGCCGAGGCGGGTACCTCGTGGGGCTGTACCTGGCGGCGGTGTCGCTGGTGGCGGCCGCCTACGGAGCGGTGAGCCTGGGCATAGCGCTCGCCAACCCCGTGAGCGGGCTCTCGCTCGCCGGCTGGGCGCTCGGGTCCGCGCCGCTGCTGCTCAACATCGCGCTGCTCAGCGCGCTGCTGCTGCTGCTCGCGCCGATGGTCCTCAGCACGGGGTGGCGCCTCACGATCCTGGCCTTCGTCGCACTGGCCTTCTCAGGGAGCCTGATCGGTGGCCCGACTATGGCCTCGCTGCCCCCGGCTGTCGCCACGGCGCTCGACGTGCTCCGCACCATCTTCAGCACGCCGCTCCTGCCCTCCTTCACCGGGTTTGCGCTCTCGGTCAGCCGCGACTACTCGGGCATCAACGCCATCATCCCGCTCGCGCAGCTTTCCCTCACCCTCGGGCTGCTGTCGCTGGCGGTGTACGCCTTCTCGCGCCGTGAGCTGATCTTCAGCGCCTCTTGACAGACCAGCCTCCCACAGGATACATTCATGTCCACCTTAGGAGGCCAGCGATGTCCACTGGGGACGCGCAACAGGACACCGAGCGGCTCTACCAGCTCTGCAAGGCGCTGGCGAGCCCTGTCCGCCTCGAGATCGTCCGCTTCGTGCAGCGCCACCCGCGCTGCATCGGCAACCAGATCCTCCTTCACCTGCCCGCAGAAACCTCCCGCGCCCAGTCCACACTCTCCCAGCACCTCAAGATCCTATGCGCGGCCGGTGTGCTGGAGGCCGAGCCAGATGGGCCGGCGACCTGCTACGTGCTCAACCACGAGCAGCTCGACTGGATGCGCCAGCAGCTTGCGGCGATGGCCCGCTGAGGCACCCGCCCGGCTATGCTATAATCCGTCCAGCCCATGATCGCACCCACCGCCAGGTCTCCTGTGATGGCCACGACGCTCCGCCGCGCCCTCCCCGCAGCCCTCGCGCTGCTCGCCGCCGGCCTCGTTCTGCACGCCTACCGCGAGCTGCCGGGCCGCCCCTTCGCCGCCGACGACTATCAGTGGCTGCTGAATGTGCGCGGCCTGACGTGGGGTGAGGTGACGTCGCGCGCGTTCGACGCCGGCGCCCAGACGCACTTCTTCCGGCCGATTGTGTGGCTGCTGTTCTGGCTGCAGGGGCGCGCCTTCGGCCTCGACCCGGCCCCCTACCACGCGGTGAGCCTGGCGCTCCACCTGCTGAACACCGCCCTTCTGACACTCATCGCGTGGCGTCTCTGGCAGGTGCAGCGTGAAGCGCTCGGCATAGAGCGCGACAGCATTGGCGGCGACGAGCAGCCAGGGCGAGCCAGTGTGCCGCTCGTCGCGTGCTGCCTTTTCTTCGTCGCCCTGCACCCTGCGCCGTTCGAGGCGGTGGTGTGGGTCTCGGCGCAGAGCGAGCTGCTGGCGGCGCTGTTCCTGCTGCTGGCACTGCACCTCTGGCTCCCGCCGGGCCTGGCAGAGGAGCGCCCTGGCCTCCTCGTGGGGCGCGTGCTCCTGGCGACTCTGGCGCTCGGGCTGGCGCTGCTGGCGAAGGAAAGCGCCGTTATCGGGCTCGGGCTGCTGCTCCTGATCGGCCCACCTACGCGCCACGGGCCCCTCGCCCTGCGCCTGGGTCTGTTCGCCGTGCCGATCGCGCTCACCGCCGCCTACCTCGCCCTCCAGGCCGACATCCTCGCGCGCAATGAGATCATCCGCGGCGCCGGGTACGGCCTCGGCCCGCAGCTGCTGCTCAACCCGCTCCGCACCCTCGGCCTGGTAGCCGCCCCGCTCCCCGGCACGCAGTACGGCGACGCGCCCTGGCTGCCGTGGGCCGGAGCTCTGTTGGTTGGAGTGTGGATTGGCGATGTTGGATTGTGGGCTGTTCGGGGCGGGCGCAACCCGGCCTGCCACCTGCGGATGGCGCTCGCAGTGGCGCTCACGCTGCTGCCCACCGCCCCCTTCACCTCGCCGCCCGACTCACGCTACGTCTACCTGCCGGTGCTCGCGTTTGCTGCGCTGGCCGGCGTCCGGCTCGGCAGGCCAGGAGCCGAAGGCCAAAGACCAAGGGCCGAGAACCAGGGGCCGAGGACAACACACGCCGGTCGTTGGACATTCGCCGCTCGTCTGTCGTCTCTGGCGCTCCTCCTGGCCCTGGCCTGGTGGAGCGCCGGCGAGCTCGCTGTGCGCGAGTGGCGCTTCTCCGCCGCGAGCGGGCCTGGGGGGAGCCTATGGCGGCTCGTCAGCGCCGAGTGCGCCGCCGCCCCGCCCTCGCGCGTGGTCGTGGTTGACCCGCCGCTGGCCCCGCCGCACGCCGAGGCGATCGTGCGGCTCTCGTGCGGGCCCGAGATGCGCGCGGTGGTCACAGGGCGCGATGGTCTGGAGGATGCGCTGCGCCCTGGCGCCCTGGTGGTCGCCTTCCCCGGCGGCGGAGCGCAGGTGGAGCAGCGTCACTAGAGCCGCCAGAGTGGGACCCTGCTATTGCCCCGCACCCCAGGCACGGCTATGATGGGCCCGACGACGCTGCCAGCGCCTTGGTCCCACCCAGCGAGAAGGCCATGCCGCAGCCGCCCGACCCGACGCATGCCTCCCCCGCCGACACCCGCCTCCGGCGCTACCTGCCCGCCGACCTGCTCGACGCGCTGGCGGCCGACGCGGAGCCCGGTCCCCGCAGTCGCGCCGCGGAGGCCTTCGTCCACCTCGCCGCAGCGCGCTACGCCATCTCCACCTACCTCCCGCGCCTGGTACTATCGCAGACCCTCCAGCGCCGCGCAGCGCCGCCCTGGCTGCTGCGGAGCGACGCCTCGCTGCTCTTCGCGGATCTCTCCGGCTCCACCGCGCTCGCCGAGCGCCTGAGCAACCTCGGGCGCGAGGGGACTGAGATCGTCACAGACTTTCTCAACACGATCTTCGCCATGATGACCGACGTGGTGCAGGCCTACGGCGGCGACCTGTTGACCTTCGGCAGCGACGCGCTGCTGGTGCTGTTCGACGGGCCGGCCCACACGCACACGGCTACGGCCGCCGCGCTCGCCGGGAATGTACAGCTGCCCGCCCCACTGCGCCGCCAGATCGCCGAGCACGCCGGTCGTGCGCCGCGCCCACCGCAAGCGCGGCAACGTGCTGGAGAAGCAGGGGGCCTACGACCCCGCACTCCGGGAG
>JBDLTZ010000279.1:0-4241 GCA_039805565.1 Chloroflexota bacterium
GCAGGTACGTACGTGTTACTCAGCCGTGCGCCACTAGCAGCCCGAAGGCTACCCGTGCGACTTGCATGCATTAGGCACGCCGCCAGCGTTCGTCCTGAGCCAGGATCAAACTCTTCATAAAATGGTGCTTCCAGCCACAAGTGGCCGGCACACTGAACAAACTTCACATTGTTGTTGGTAAGGTGCATGCGCAACACTGAGCAATAAAAACCAGCATATTACATATATACTGGCCTATTAACTTCAGTTAGAACTGCTTACTGTATTAGCGAAACAGTCCCGCGCTCAAGCCCGCGTACTATAGCATAGCATCACGGAACTGTCAAACCTATCGAAAGATGAGAGGAAGACGTATTCCAGGCTGCTGTACTCCCGCAAGCTCCCGATAGGTGAAGTACGCAAGGCGATGCATTGCCGGCGCACCATTCACTTCGTAACACGCCCCGCCGGGACAACTCTCGCCAGGAGCCGGTGCGCGGAATGGGATCTGCACTATTCCCCAGCGCTGCGCGTTGGCCCCGGTCGCGGGCGGGAAGTCCTCATACTTGAACCAGAAGATATGCGGTATCTCGCGCACGCCGCCGCAGATCTGGCGTGAAGCAAGCGTCGTGTAGACATCCTGCATAAACTCCGCCTGACCCTGCTCCGTCTGCCGTGGAATCGGGTTCAGCGGCCCGTCCACATCAAAACCGACGTTGTAGCCGACCTCCGAGACCCACAGCTGCCGGCAGGGGTCACCGGCTTCCACAAGGGCCTGCCGCACACGTGCTAGACCTTGATCCACAAGCACCTGCTTCGATAGGGACTGCCGGATCTCCTCGGGGTACGGGTGATAGCCGACACCGTCGATCGGCCAGAAATTGTGCCTGTTGTAGAACCCTGTAAACGAGCCGGCGTCCGCGTAGATATCTTTCAGATACTCGGCATCAGACTGAGGCACAGGGTCAGTGGTGCCGCGCGGGTGGAGACCCCCAAGAATGATCTGTGCGCCGCTGCACCCGCGTGCCTGCTGACCCACAGGAAGGTCGATACCGCGGCAGAACCGATACAGCTTGGTGACGAGCCTCCCAACGACACTCGGCTCGATGGCGTTGCCTGCCGGCCCTCCCGGTAGGTACTGCGGCAGACGATTTTGCTCGTTCAGTACCTGGTAGGCTGCAACGTACCCCTCGTAGCGATCCGCGACTCGCAGCGCACGATCAAGCCACACGCGCATGTAGGGAGTGACACCACCGCCGTACAGCGGGTCGTCAACGGCCTCGACCTCATCAAGTAGGTTCGCATCTACCCCCTGGAGCAGATCGAAGGCCAGGAGACCAAGCACTTTGAAGCCGTGGCGCGGTGCCACCTCCTTGATGAAGTAGTCGTTCTTGGCTATCTCTGTATCTACGAAGTCCTGCGAGGCGTCGAGACCCGCAGCGATGCGGAAGTCGAGCCGAACCCACCGAACCCCCGCCTGTGCGAGGATGGCGCCCATGCGATCTTGTGCCGATCTGTTGGCACCGGCGAATGCCGGATTGGTCCCGTAGTCGAACCAGGGGTCGCGAACCACCATTCCCATCACGTCAGGGTCAAGCACGTGCACCTGAGAAGGCACCGGGGAACTGCTGCTCTGTGCGCTAAGCACAGGGGCCGCAAGTACTACGAAGAGCACGATCCATAACCGTGCTGAGCGCATAGCTATCTCTCTCCGCACTGGAGCATTCGACGCCCAAGAAGCGAGCACAATGCAAGAAAACCCATGGGATACAACGTCAGCGTGAGGGACGCTTACCTAACAAGAATATGATGACAGGCTGAGGAAAAAGGGTTGTACCGTCTACACGGTCTCAGAAGCGTGGCGCTACCCCTCGCGCCTTGGCGTCTTACGGCGTTGCGGCGTCATCTCGCCAACGGCGTCGATGCGCTCGCGAAGCAGGACGGCGCCGCGGTATGCGAGGAAGCTGCACAAGCCAGAAAGCGCGACAGCGACGAACGGGAGCGTGAGGCTTTCCCGCCCGCTCATGTACATCGCCACCGGCAACGCTATGAGCGCCAGCGCCACAATTACCAGCACCACGCGCAGGACATGTTTCACATCACCACCTCGATCACGCACTGAGATCGGTGTGAACTGCTCACTCGCCAGCAGCCGCCTCGTGGCTATTGCTTCGATCGCCGCGCCGCATCGCTCGCAACGTGTCGGTGAGCGCCTTGCCGAACTTGAGCAAGCGTGCCGGCCCTGACAGCACAATCAGTACGGCGAGAGAGATAAACAGCGCGGCGATGCCCATCTCGCCCATCCTGTTCCCCTACCTTGTATCAGAGGCGCTGTGAAGCGGCGAAGACACGACGCCGCCCCAGCGCAAAGATCGTCTACAAACACGAACACGCCACCAGCCAAAGCTAGTGCTCGTGTTGCTGTGAGAGCCAGCACTACTATACCATTGTCTCTAAAAGGGCAGGATGAGCATGGGGTGAGAGCCACACACCCTAGCTGCCGATCTCGAGAACTTTCACGAAGTTCGTCTGCCCCCGTGTCGCAATCGGGTGCCCGCCTGTCATCACCACTGTGTCCCCGATCTTCACGACACCGCGGTCCATCAGCACCTGGCTCACGATCCCTCCCAGGCCATCGAGCCGGTCAACGTAATCGGTCCGAACCGGCGTGATGCCCCACACAAGGCTCAGGCGCTGGTACACCTCCTCAGAGGGGGTGAAGGCGAAGATCGGCACGGAGGGGCGCAGCCGCGAAACGAGGCGGGCCGTGCTGCCGCTCATCGTGAATGCGACGATCGCTTTGGTAGGGAGCGAGTTAACGATCGCGCACGCCGCCGAGCTGATCGCATCCGGGACGCTGGGCTGACGAACAACTTTCCAGACCGTCGAGGACGTGTGGTCGCCGCGCCGTCCGCTGGCCTCGGCTACCTCGGCGATGCGCGACATCATTTGGACGGTCTCGACAGGGAAGGCACCGGTGGCGGTTTCGCCGCTCAGCATCACCGCATCCGTGCCATCGATGATCGCGTTTGCGACATCGCTCGCCTCGGCGCGCGTCGGGCGGGGGTTGCGTATCATCGAGTCCAGCATCTGTGTGGCGGTGATGACGGGGATGCCGGCGTCATTCGCGGCCTCAATCAGCTGCTTCTGCACGACCGGAACCTGCTCCGGCGGCATCTCGACGCCCAAGTCACCCCGGGCCACCATGATGCCGTCAGCGGCGGCGAGGATGCCGCCGATCTCGTCGAGCGCCTCAGGCTTCTCGATCTTGGCGATCACTGGCGTAGCCTTGTTAGCCGCGGCGATGCGCCGCTTGATATCACGCAGGTCCTCGGTGCGCCGCACGAACGAGAGGGCGATGTAGTCGACGTTCTGCTCCAGCCCGAACTGCAGATCCTCGATGTCCTTCTCGGTCAGGGCAGGTGCACTGACATCGACCCCGGGCAAGTTGATACCCTGGTGCTCACGCAGCTCGCCGCCGAACACCACTTCAGTCCGCACCTCATCGGCGCTGGTCTCCAGCACACGCAGCTCGATCAGGCCATCGGAGAGCAGGATGCGGTCGCCGGGGCGAACGTCATGCGGCAACTCCTCGTAGGTGGTGCTGACCATCGCGGCAGTGCCCACCATCTCACGGGTGGTGATGATGAAGCGTGCGCCCGGCTGCAGCTGCACAGCCTTCCCGTCCACGAGCTCGCCGGTGCGGATCTTCGGCCCCTGGAGATCCTGGAGAATGGCAAGTGGGCGCCCCAGGCGCCGTGCTGTCTCGCGCAGCATCGCGATGCGCCGAGCGTGCTCGTCGTGGGTGCCATGGGAGAAGTTCAGCCGGGCCACGTCCATCCCTGCGTGCAGCAGCCGCTCGATCATCTGCGGGGTGCCGGTAGCGGGGCCAATGGTTGCAACTATTTTGGTCCTGCGCATTGGGTTTTCCCTCTTCCTCATCTGCTCATCACGGCCCGACGGTGACGAGCGGCGCAATCTTTTCGAAGAGCGCCGCTCCGATCCCCTTGACCTGCTGCAGCTCCTCTACTGCACGGAACGGGCCGTTCTCCTCGCGGTACGCCACGATGCGCTCCGCAATCGCAGCGCCAATCCCCGGCAGAGCATCTAGCGCCTCAGGGTCCGCAGTGTTGATGTCGAGTAGTCCGCCATCTTGCCCGGCCTGACTTCCCTCCGCCAAGGCGAGCGATGCTGCTCCCAGACGAGGGACGATAATGTGCTGCCCGTCGGTGAGCGGTGCCGCCAGATTGATCTGGTCGGCG
>JBDLTZ010000280.1:0-11920 GCA_039805565.1 Chloroflexota bacterium
CGTTTGGGACACACAGAGAGGTCGGCGCCGGGAGTTGTTTGTTGGGTTTACCTCACAAGGAGGTGAAACCGTCTGATTTCGGTGAGCGGTAGTATAGCACGCTGACGGTGAGGTGTCAAGAGCCCTATGGTACGTTTTCAATCTGATGCTTTGCTCTCTGCCCTGTGGGCGCACTGATGATCAGTACGAGAATACGCTATAATGATCTACTGAACAGGTTTGCCTACGTGCAGAAAGTTTCGTTCTGGCACTTGGCTCTGCCGCGTGTGGCGTTGAGCCCCTCTGCTCAGTCGTATGTGGTGCTGCGCATTGGCGTGGTGCTCAAGCTACTGTGTTGAACAGCGATATGCCCATGGGCACTCGGCGATAGAGAAAGAGCATTCACATGTCTGAGATTCACACGCACACGCTGTCGAACGGTATGCTCGTCCTGACGCGTGAGTCCCATAGCGCTCCCGTGGCGACGTGTTTCGTTTGGTATCGCGTCGGCTCGCGCAACGAGACGCTCGGGAATACTGGGATCTCGCACTGGGTGGAGCACATGCTCTTCAAGGGCACACCAAATATCCCGAAGGGTGCGATGGACCGCCTGATTGCGCGTAATGGGGGCACCTTCAACGGCTTTACCTCGAACGACTACACTGCCTACTTCGAGACACTACCCTCCGATCGAATTGAGCTGGGGTTACAGATCGAGTCCGATCGGATGGTGAATTCGCTCTTCGAGCCCGACGAGGTCGAGAGCGAGCGAACAGTGATTATCGCCGAGCGCGAGGGGTACGAGAACGACCCTGACTTCTGGTTGAACGAGGCAGTGATGGCTGCCGCATTCCAGATACATCCCTACCGCAACGAGGTGATCGGCTGGAAGAGCGACCTGCTGGCACTCACGCGTGAGCAACTCGTCAACCACTATCAGACCTTCTACACGCCAAATAACGCGGTGCTGGTGCTCGTTGGGGATTTCAAGACCGATGCGATGCTGCGCGATGTCGAGCGCGCCTTCGGGCAACTGCCTGCTGGCCCCTCGCTGACACCGGTGAGGATCGAGGAGCCTGAGCAGCAGGGTGAGCGACGAGTGGTGGTGCGCCGCCCAGGTCCCGCGCAGTACGTCCAGATGGCCTACCACGCCCCCGGCTGTCGCCACGCGGACTTCCCAGCACTGCTGGTGCTCGATGCCGTACTCTCCGGTGCGAAGCCGCTCTCGTTCGGAGGTGGTGCTCAGACGAACCGCAGCGCACGTCTCTACCGGGCGCTTGTGGAGACGCAGCTGGCCACGTATGCCGGTTCGGGCTTCCGCGCGACGATCGACCCGCACCTGTTCGAGTTCAGCGCGACGGTCCAGGATGGGCACTCTGCCGATGACGTTGAGGCCGCGTTGATCGCGGAGGTGGAGAAGATCCAGCAGGACGGTGTCAGCGCTGATGAGATGGCGAAGGTGCAGAAGCAGGTGCGGGCCCAGATCGCGTACTCCGGTGAGAGTGTGACAAACCAGGCGCTGCTGCTTGGCATGTGGGAGACGCTGGATAGCTTCCGGCGCAATGACACGCTGCTGGAGCAGGTCCAAGCAGTGACGGCAGACGACGTGCAGCGCGCGGCCCAGACGTATCTGGTGGAGCGGCGGCGTACCGTAGGGCATTTCATCCCGACGACAACTGAGCCGCTGAGTGAGTGAGCGTGTAGGCGGGCGCGGGCAGTCAACTGTCCGCGCCCGCCTTCTCTCAGTGGCGCAGTGATTGATTGGAGAACGCATGGCAACTCCACAGACGTCTATCGAGACAGCGACGCGGTACGTCCTGTCGAACGGCATGGTCGCTCTGGTTCAGCGTAACGAGGGCAGCCGGACAGTGAGCGTGCGTGGCGAGGTACGCGCAGGTGCCGTGAATGAGCCTGCCGAGCGCACCGGATTGTCGGCCTTCACAGGCGCATCGCTGATCCGCGGCACTGAACGGCGCTCGTTCCAGGAGATCGTAGCGACAACTGAGGCGTTGGGGGTGAGCGTGAATGCGGGTGGCGGCATGCACTCGAGCGGCTTCGGCGGCCGGGCACTCTCTGAGGATCTGCCGCTCGTTTTGGAGATTCTCTCTGACATGCTGCGGACGCCGACCTTCCCGGCGCAGGAGGTCGAGCGGCTGCGTGGCCAGTTCCTGATGGGCCTGCGAGAGAATGAGCAGGATACTCGCGTGCAGGCTTCGCGCGTGGTACGTTCGCTTATGTTCCCGCCGGAGCACCCCTACAGCCGGCTCAGCAGCGGCACCCCCGACACAGTGGCCGCGATCACGCGTGAGGACCTTGCCGCCTTCCACCGGCTGTACCACCCTGCCGCTGCGATGGTGGCAGTGGTGGGCGATGTGGACCCGGCACGTGTCATCGATGACCTGGAGCGGGCCTTCGGTGCGTGGGAGGTCCAGGGCGACCCGCCGCGCCTTGAGCTCCCGGGGGTGACAACGATCCGTGGCATCCAGCGACGCGACATAGCAATGGACGGTAAGAGCCAAAGTGATGTGATCTGGGGTGTGCACGGTCTCTCGCGGCTGTCGCCGGATTACTACACGGCGAGCGTAGCAAATATGATCCTGGGGCGGATCGGGCTAGGCGGCCGGCTCGGGGAAAATGTGCGCGAGAGCCGCGGCCTGGCCTACTACTGCGGCAGCAGCCTTGATACGGACCTGGGCGCCGGACCGTGGGCTGCTCTGGCGGGTGTGAACCCGGCACATGTGGATGAAGCGATCGAGGCGATCGTGTTTGAGATCGACCGCTTTCTGAACGGCGGGCCGACCGACGCGGAGATGAGCGACGCGCAGGACTTCATGACAGGCAGTCTGGTGCTGGGCCTGGAGACGAACGACGGTATCGCCGCCACTCTTCTGGGCATCGAGCGCTATAGCCTCGGGTTGGACTACATCGGCCGCTACCCCGCCCTCATCCGCTCGATCACCGCCGAGGATGTGGTGCGTGTAGCGCGCAAGTATCTCTCGGCCACGGATTACGTGGTGGTGACGGCTGGGCCGGCGAGGGGTGAGGTTTGAGGCGTGATTCGTAAGCCCTCGCGGCTCGCGATGTGATGAAAGAACCGGGGGCCGGGGCGGTGCGTAGATCCTCCCGGTCCCCGGTTGTTTGTGTGACGATGCTTCGTTATGGACAGCTGACTGTCGAGGGTCGCACGGTGCGGTATGTCACTGAGGGGAGTGGCCCGCCGTTGATGCTGCTGCACGGCCCTCCCTTCGACCACCGCCTGTGGGCGCCGGTGATCCCGTACCTCGCGGGTCGCTTCCGTGTCGTGGCGCTGGATGTGCCTGCCCTTGACGGGCCTGTGGCAGCAGTAAATCTCTCGCCGGATCAGCTTGTGCGGACGGCCGCGGGGTTTGCTACAGCCGCCCAGATTGTGCCGTGCGCTGTGGCGGGAGCTTCGCTTGGCGGGGCGGTGGCACTAGGTCTCGCCGCACGCTACCCCGAGCGGGTGAGCGCGCTGGTGCTTGTGGGGTCGGCGGGGCTGGAGTGGTGGCCGCAGACGCCTCAGGCCCGCTTCGCCCGCTGGGCGCGGCGGGTGCCAGGCCTCCTGGATGCTGTGATGCGCCTCGCGCCGCAGCCCCGCGCGCACGCGCTCCTCAGCTCAGTCCTGGCCGATGACTCCGCCATCGACGGCACCCTCGTCGGGCAGGTCGCCTCGGTCTTCAGGAGCGCATCGGGCCGGCGCGCGCTGATACAGACACTGCGGCAGCTGGACGGGTGGGAGCGTCTGCGGCGGCAGGTGGGGGCCGTGCGTGCGCCGGCACTACTGGCCTGGGGCGAGCGTGACGAGGCGTACCCACTGCCGACCGCAGAGCGGCTGAGACACGCGATCTCGGGCGCGCGCCTGGTGACGCTGGCGGGTGCCGGCCATCTGCTCACTGTCGAGCGGCCGGTGGAGCTCGCCGCGCTGATGCGCAATTTCCTTCTTGAGCCTAGACGGTAGGCGTCACTCCCGCGGCGCGCTGGCCGCGATCTGACACAGGAGTACAGAATTTGACCGCTCGAGAGTTTACGGTGGCTGGTGAGCATGTGTACGACCGCCGCACGCCGGTCCGATGGGTTGCGTCGCACATGCTGCGCTACCCGCTGTTGCCGATAGTCTTCCTCGTGACGACGATCGGGATGGCGGTGGCCTACAGCTACACTGCCGTGCTGGTGGGGCAGGCCTTCGATGTGGTGGCCCGCGGCGGTGGCGCGGCGGCGCTGGTGTCGGCGGCGGTGGCCGTGCTGCTGGCGCGGCTGCTCTACGGCGGGCTGGACTTCGTCAACAGCTTCTCGGTGCAGTTCCTGGCGCAGCTGGTGGAGCGCGATGCGCGCGAGGAGCTGTACATCAGTCTGCTCGGTAAGAGCCAGACCTTCCACAATCGCCAGCGTGTGGGCGATATCATGGCGCGCGCGACGAACGACGTGCAGCAGCTCAATCCGATGTTGAGCCCGGGGCTGAGCCTGATCTGCGAGGCGGCGATCAGCATCGTGGTGCCGCTAGTGGTGATCGGGGCGACGCTGGGGGGCGAGCTGCTGCTGGCTCCGCTGGTGTTCCTGGTGACCTTCGTGTTCGCGCTGCGGCGCTACAGCGCTCAGCTCGCCCCGGTGGCTGGGGCCTTGCGCGGTCAGTTCGGCGTGATGAACGCGGGCCTGGCGGAGGCTGTGAGCGGCATCGAGGTGGTTAAGGGGTACGCGCAGGAGGGCCAGGAGCGCAAGAAGTTTGCCCAGAGCGCCCGCGGCTTCCGCGACCTGTTCGTGCGCGAGGGGGATGTTCAGGCGCGCTATCTGCCGCTGCTGCTGTACGGCCTGCTCTATGGCCTGGCGCTGGGGCACGCGCTGCTGCTGTTCCTGAACGGTCAGCTCTCGGTGGGCGATGTGATCGCCTACATGGGCCTGCTGGAGGTGCTGCGCTTCCCGACCTACATTTCGCTCTTCACCTTCTCCGCGGTGCAGCTCGGGCTGGCGGGCGCCGAGCGCATCCTGCAGATGCTGAAGGCCGAGACCGACCTGGATGAGAACAGCGCAGGGTACAGCGCGCAGCTGCGCGGCGAGATCGCCTTCAAGGGCGTGAGCTTCGGGTATGCGGGCGAAGGGCGAAAGACCAAGGACCAAGGACCAGGCGCTGAGGACCACGCTGAGAGTACACCTCGTGAAGCAGGCGCTCCTCTTTCCTCCTTTGTCCTTTCTCCTCCGGCGTTGGTCCTCAAGGACATCTCGTTCCACATCAACCCGGGCGAGATCGTGGCGGTCGTGGGACAGACCGGCTCAGGCAAGACGACACTGACGCGGCTGGTGAATCGCATCTTCGACGCCAGCGCGGGGCGGGTGCTGATCGACGGGGTGGATGTGCGGGAGTGGAGCCTGGACTCGCTGCGGTCGCAGATCTCGACGATCGAGCAGGATATCTTCCTGTTCTCGCGCAGCATCGCCGACAACATCGCCTTCGGGGCGGCGGGCAACGCGACGCGCGAGCAGATCGAGCGGGCGGCACGTGAGGCGCAGGCCCACGCCTTCATCGCCGAGCTGCCCGACGGCTACGACACCATTATCGGCGAGCGCGGCGTGACCCTCTCGGGCGGGCAGCGGCAGCGCCTGGCGATCGCGCGCGCCTTTCTGACCGACCCGCGCATCCTCATCCTGGACGACTCAACCAGCGCTATCGACAGCGCCACTGAGGACGAGATCCAGAAGGCCATGCGTCGCATCATGACTGGCCGCACCACACTGCTGATCACGCATCGCCTGTCGCAGATCCGCTGGGCGGACCGGGTGCTGGTGCTGCGGCGGGGCGAGCTGGCGGCCCAAGGTACCCACGACGAGCTGCTCGCCACGAGCGAGGCCTACCGCCGCATCTTTGCGCGCTACGAGGAGACAGAGGGAGTACGGCGTTGACGACTGACGAGGGACTGCGCCATATCCGGCTGGAGGGCGCCTTCAACGTACGGGATGTGGGCGGCTATACCACACGCGACGGGCAGCCGATCCGCTGGCGCCGACTGCTGCGGGCCGACAGCCTGCACCGCCTGCCGCCCAACAGCCAGCGGGCGCTGCTGGACTACGGCCTCGGCACGATCATCGACCTGCGGCGACCCTCCGAGGTGGCGCGCGACCCGAACGTGCTGGCCTCGGTCCCCGGCGTGATCTACCACAACCTGCCGGTGCTGCTGGATGACGACGGCGAGCGCATCGAGATTGCCTCCCAGACCCCGGGCGACCTGTACATGTTCATGGTAGAGGAGCAGCAGCCGCAGCTGGCCGCGATCATGGCCTCACTGGCTGTGTCGCAGGCGCCCGCGCTGGTGCACTGCTACGTCGGCAAAGACCGCACGGGCGTGGTGGTGGCGCTGGCGCTCGGCGCGGCGGGCGTGCCGCACGAGACGATCGCCGAGGACTACGCGCTCTCCGAGGAGCTGCTGGCGCCGCTGATGGCCGAGATCCGCGTGCGCCGGCTGCAGCTGGGGCTGGACGTAGACCGCTTCGACCGCCTGACCGGATCGCCCTACGCGGCGATGCTGGGCGTGCTCGAGCACCTGGAGGCGCGCTACAGCGGCGTGCGGGGCTACCTGGAGACGATCGGGCTGACGCCGGCGCAGATCGAGCGGCTGCGGCAGCTGCTGGTGGAGTAGGAGGGGCCATGGGCTTTCTGATGGATGGCTTGGGCGCCGAGGCCTACGACCGCAGCTACGGCGATGGCGAGCTGGTCCGGCGCATCGCGCACTACTTCCGGCCGCACGCTGGCCGCGTAGGGCTGGTGGCGCTGATGGTGGTGCTCGGCTCGCTGGCGCAGACGGTGACGCCGCTGGTGATCGCGCGCGGCGTGGACCTGCTGGCCGGTTCCCCGAGCGCGCCGCTGCTGCTCGGACTCGCCGCAGTGGTCACGCTGATGGGTGCGCTCGGGTGGGTGCTGAACTACGTGCGCGGCATCAATGCCGCGCGGGCGGTGGGCGACGTGGTGCTGGCGCTGCGCGAGGACACCTTCTCGGCCGTGATGCAGCGTGATATGTCGTTCTTCGACCAGTACGCCTCGGGGCGGATCGTGAGCCGGGTCACGTCCGACACGCAGGACTTCGCCACGGTGGTGACGCTCACGGTCGACCTGATGAGCCAGCTGCTACTGGTGGTGATTATCGCGGCGGTGATGTTCACTATCAACGCGCAGCTGGCGCTGATCGCGCTGGCGATCGGGCCGGTGGTGATTCTGGTGGCGCTGGCATTCCGCAAGGCGGCGCGCTGGACGACGCAGCGGGCGCAGCGGGCGCTGGCCTCCGTGAACGCGTCCATCCAGGAGACGATCGGTGGCATCGCGGTGGCGAAGAGCTTCCGCCAGGAGCCGGCGATCTACCAGGAGTTCCAGGCCACCAACGCGCTGGCGTACCGGGTGCGGCTGCGCCAGGGGCTGGTGTTCAGCAGCATCTTCCCCATCCTGAACAATCTCTCGGGGCTGGGGCTGGCCGTGATCATCTACTTCGGCGGCCTGCGCGCGGTCGAGGGTACGGTGTCGGTGGGAGACTGGTATCTGTTTGTCCAGAGCCTGGCGATCTTCTTCTTCCCGCTCACCAGCATCGCGTCGTTCTGGAGCCAGTTCCAGCAGGGGCTCGCAGCCAGCGAGCGCGTGTTCGCGCTGATCGACGCCGAGCCGCGCGTGGTGCAGCGGGCGAGCGAGCCGGTGTCCGAGCTGAAGGGCGAGATACGCTTCGAGGGAGTGCACTTCTCGTATGACCAGGGACAGGCGGCGGAGGACCACGCACCCACAGCCGACGACCGAGCCCCGACGGCCAAAGACCAAGGCCCGACGAGTGAGGACCAAGAGCTGACGACCAGGGGCCAGGGACCAAGGGCCGGCTCCCAGGATCTCGCCGCCGCACACAGAGCTTCCGCCACCGAGCAGGCCGGCGACAACGGCACAGGCGCTCAGCGCTCCCCCTCGTGGGTACTGCGGGACTTCAGCCTGACGATCCCGGCGGGCCAGAAGATCGCGGTGGTGGGCCACACCGGCGCCGGCAAGTCCAGCCTGGTGAAGCTGATCACGCGCTTCTACGAGTTCCAGGCCGGGCGGCTGCTGGTGGACGGCCGGGACATCCGCACGCTGGACCTGGGTCAGTACCGGCGGCGCGTTGGCCTGGTGCCGCAGGCGCCGTTCCTGTTCTCGGGGACGGTGATGGACAACATCCGCTACGGCCGTCCCGAAGCGACCGACGACGAGGTGGCGGCGGCGGCGCTGAAGCTGGGCGGCGGCGAGTGGGTGGATGATCTGCCCGAGGGCCTCAAGAGCGATGTGGGGGAGCGTGGCGCGCGGCTCTCGCTGGGTCAGCGCCAGCTGGTGGCGCTGGCGCGCGTGCTGTTGCAGGACCCGTCGATCTTCATCCTGGATGAGGCGACGGCGAGCATCGATCCGTTCACTGAGGAGCAGATCCAGGAGGGGCTCGACGTGGTGATGAGCGGCCGGACAAGCATTGTGATCGCGCACCGCCTCAGCACCGTACGCGCGGCCGACCGGATCATTGTGCTGAAGCAGGGGCGGATCATCGAGGAGGGGACGCACCGGGCGCTGCTGGCGCGGCGCGGCCACTACGCTGAGCTGTACAACACCTACTTCCGACACCAGTCGCTGGACTACAAGCCGTGGGAGGCGGAGGCGGCCTGACAGAACGCTGAACGGTGTTGCCGTAGGTATTTCCAGTGTAGCCGGGTATGCTGAATACTGAAGCCGCGAAGGAGAGCCGTAGCACTCCTTCGCGGCTTCATACGTGTGCATGACATAACGCTTACCTGGCGCGGGCCTCGCGGCGCGGCCGGACGCGGCGAACGATCAGAAACACCGCGACGGCGGAGCCGATGACGG
The DNA here is from genome assembly GCA_039805565.1 of Chloroflexota bacterium. Classification (GTDB taxonomy): domain Bacteria; phylum Chloroflexota; class Chloroflexia; order Chloroflexales; family Roseiflexaceae; genus CALJIC01. Next base: position 8,840 of record JBDLTZ010000280.1, read on the forward strand.
CGAGGAAGGCGAGCAGCGGCACGAAGATCGCAAGCAGTGAGATGGTGAACGAGGTCACATCCTCGACGGTGCTCACCACTGGATTGGCGAAGCCGGCAGTGGTGGCGGTGGCCACAGGCCGGATTGTGGCGCGCGCCCCATGGGTGACGCCGGCGAGGAGCACACCGCAGATCGCCGCCAGCACCGGGTTAACGTCCCCAGCCGAGCCGGTGGTAGCCATGAACAGGAGCGCTCCGGCCACCGGGTTGATGATGATGCCCGCCGCGTGGAAGGCGTGGTCCACTGCCGGAATCTTGTCGCCCACCAGGTCGATCAGCGCGAGCACAGCGATCACCAGCAGGACCCAGGGGTTGGAGATGGTGTCGTACGGGGCGCTGAGGTTGACGAGGTTGGTGTAGCGGTCCAGCAGCCCGACGACGAGCAGCGGGATGTATGCGTTGAGGCCGGCGGCTGTGGACAGCCCGAACGCCGAGAGCACACTCGAGATAATATCCATCGCTATCTCCACTCCTGTAGGGAGTTACGGTATAGTATACGGCAATATATACGCTGTGACACTGGAAAGGTTGCGGGGAAAGCGATGAGCGAGATGAGCGGAGGGGGCTGGTTCCCGATCGCGCCGGGGATCGTGCGGCGGACCGTAGCTGCCGGTGATCAGATGATGCAGATGGTGGTGACGCTGGAGGCGGGGGCACACCTGCCGCTGCACGCGCACTCACACGAGCAGGTTACACACATGCTGCGGGGGCGGCTGCGGCTGGTGGTGGGGGGCGTGCCGCATGAGATTGGGCCGGGCGAGTCGCTACTGATCCCGGGGGGCGTGCCGCACGAGGCGGACGTGCTGGAGGAGGCACTGGCGCTCGACACCTTCAGCCCGCCGCGTGAGGATCTGCTGGCGCAGGACAGGGGGGCGCGTGAGTCTTGAGGCATAAGCTTTGGGACTCCGTGCTCAAGCCTCAAGACTCACGGCTCCACACTCAGCGCTGGCTCCGCCAGAGCTCGATGATCTGGCGCGAGATAGTGAAGGGCGGCGGCAGCTCGGGGAGCGCGTCGTGGGCGAACCACCGAGCGTCGGCCAGCTCGGTCTCGTCGATCACGATGTCGCCGCCGGCGTAGCGCGCCAGGAAACCAACCATAATCTGGTGGGGGAAGGGCCAGGCCTGACTGCCGGTGTAGGTGAGCTCACCGACCTCGACTCCTACCTCCTCCTTGACCTCACGGCTGACGCACTCCTCGAAGGTCTCCCCCGGCTCGACGAAGCCGGCCACCAAACTGTAGCGCTTGCCCCAGCCCGGCTTGCTGGCGAGGAGCGCGCGTCCCTCTCCATCGTAGACCAGGACGATCACTGCCGGGCTGACAGGCGGGTAGACGGTGTGGCCACAGGAGGGGCAGGCGCGCCCCCAGGTGCCCTCGACCGAGCCGAGGGGCTGGCCGCAGGCGGAGCAGAAGCGCGCGATGCGGCCCCACTGCGCGATCTGCGAGGCGTAGACCGTGAGCGCGGCGGTCTCTGGGTCGGCGTCGGCCATGACGTTGCGCAGGCCGGCGGTCTTGTAGCCCTCAGGCAGCGGCGCGTCCGGGTCGAGGGCGCCCGCCAGCACCGGAGTGTCACCCATCGCCCCGAGGAGGAAGCGGTCGACCACGTCGGCCACGTCGGGGGACTCGGTGGTGCCGCTGAAGAGCGTGGACGGGGCATCGGCGGGCACCAGGATATCGGCGCCGCGGAGCAGCACCCAGAGGGCGCGGTCGGTTGCCGGGGCGGCGGGTGGATAGAGGCGGCGGAACGATGCGTTCGGCATTGTGGTGCTGCTTTCTTGCCATAGAGGTCAGGGGCACATGGAGGGCGGCGCTCCCGCCATATGTTCCTGCCTGAAGACGGCTGGAATGTTTCGTCTCTCAGTGGCCTCTGCGGGCACTGTGGCTAACGTCTAGGGTGTTGTGCGATGCGCGTACGGCTCCGGGTCACGGTCGTCGCGGTTGAGCCAGCGCAGGAAGACGATGGTGAGGACGCCGAAGTAGATCAGGCTGGCCGGCACCCACATGATCAGCCCAGCGAGCTGCTGGTCGTCCATCACGGTCATACCCCAGAGCCGCGGTGCGGTGGTATAGTGCGGGTAGAGCGGCTCGGGGGCGAAGGCAATGATCGCGCCCAGGATGGTGGAGGGCAGGGCCTGGAAGAAGAGGAACGCCGTCTGCGCGAGCGGGTGGGCGCGCGGGATCTCATCGATCGGGCTGAACACCGGCCACCACGCGATCACGGCCGCGGCGAAGAACATAGCGTGCTCAAGGATGTGGACGTGGAGGTCAGTGAGGGCCAGGTTGTAGTTTGCCGGCACGTGCCAGGCCGTGAACACGATGTTGAAGAGCAGGAAGGCGAAGATCGGGCCGGTGATATAGCGGCCAGCGCGCACGGCGAGCGGCACGCGCGCGATGGGCTGGAGGAGCCAGCTCGGGGTGCCGAGGAGGAGCAGCGGCGGCGCGATCAGCGTGACCAGAATGTGCTGAACCATGTGCATGCTTAGCGACCAGCCGCTGAGCGTGTCGATTGGGGAGACGAGCGCGATGAAGAGCGAGAGCCAGCCCAGGACGAAAAGCTGGATCTCGAGTGCTGAGGCGTTACCCGTGCCGGGGAAGAGGCGGCGTAGCGGGCCGGCGGCGCACAGCAGGTAGCCGCCGAGCAGTAACGCGAGCGCGATGAGCAGGCCAGGCTCCCAGTTCCAGGTGTACATACTATTACCCCTTCGGGATGAAGGACGAAAGACGAAGGACCAAGGACGAAAGGCGAGCAACGTCGGCCTTTCGTCCTTGGTCCACAGTCGTTGGTCGCTAGGACTAGTTAGCCGGCGATACCGACGTGGTTCGAGAAGATCGTCAGGAACGCCAGCAGCATGGTGACGGCAAATGCGAACGGCACGATGAAGACGAACTGGAAGATCTTTGCGTCGCCCTTGAGGTGCATAAAGTACATCACCACGGCGGCGCCCTTGATGGTCGAGAGGACCAGGAGGATCACGATCTCAAGCCACTTGGCGATCAGTTCCTGCTCGTTAATGACGTACAGCGCCACCTCGAGGCCGGTGACCA
>JBDLTZ010000281.1:0-7423 GCA_039805565.1 Chloroflexota bacterium
CAGGCCGCGGCGGGCGGCGGCAGCCTTGATCCGATTTCGCACCGTCAGGCGGTTCTCCTCAGGCATCAGATCCGCCTCGCCGTAGTCGCCGGGGCCGTACTCGCTCATTATCTCGTCGTACTGCTCCTCGATGATCTTCCGCTGGCCCTTGCCGCGGTTCTCAATGGCCCGAACCTCTTCGGGGGCCAGCTTGCGAACGCTTGGCATTGTTTGCTCCTTTAGAAGCACGATGACATCTACAGAAAGACCTTTGTGAGATGACTGATTGTATACTATATCAACCCTTGCTGTTGCGCAAGTCAGGTACACTCGCCAGCGATCAGCGCGATTATCACAACATGCCATAATTACATAAATTACACAAATCTTGTTACTCGAAACTGAAAAGCTGTATGTGGTTCCCGGGAAATACCTCTCACAGTGTGGAAGTCGCTCCCAAGGGTTCGTAGAGTAATTCAACACGATAGGTACATACGCGCTAGATGAGAGCGCGAGTTTAGGCGTGCGGTCCTCCAAGAAACACGCCTGCAGAGCGTCGCGCGTATCTTTCAGGGTGCCTGCTCTGTTATAATCACAGAGGCCAGCCACCGGCACTGTACACAACGGAGCTCACGCACACCATGCACGACACACGGCCGCAGATTGCGGCGCCCACCGCCGCCCGCAGAACTCCGCCGACGTTCGCCCTGCTCGCTGTGCTGACGCTGGTCGGCTGCATCGCGCTGGCCGCGGTCGGTTTCGTCCAGCCCGTGGTGCTGGGCATTGTCCAGGGCCTAGGCGAGTTCCTTCCTATCTCCTCCTCGGCGCACCTGATCCTGGTGCCGTGGTTCTTCGGCTGGACCGACCACGGGCTCACCTTCGACATCGCACTGCACCTCGGCACGCTCGTGGCCGTGGTGGCCTACTTCTGGCGCGACCTGCTCCGGCTGGCGTTGGCCGCCCCTGAGGCTGTGCGCTGGGTAGCCGGTGGGCGTACCCACCCGCCATCCGAGGCCGTGCGCCTGCTGATCGCCATCGTCATCGGTACTGTGCCGGCAGTGGTGGCCGGCGTGCTGCTCGAGAGCACCATCGAGACCGTCTTCCGCACCCAGTACCTGCTCATGGCCAGTACGCTGGCGCTCATGGGCGTGCTGCTCTACCTGGCAGATAGGTACTGCCCGCAGCGTAAGGCTGTATCCGACGTGACGTGGCGCGATGCGCTGCTGATCGGTGTGGCACAGGCCTGCGCGCTCGTGCCGGGCGTGTCGCGCTCGGGTGGGACGATGACCATGGGCCGCTTCCTCGGGCTGGACCGGGCGGCCGCCGCGCGCTTCTCGTTCCTGCTCAGCACGCCGATCACGCTCGCCGCCTTCCTGACAAAGGCGGATGACCTGCTGGCGATCCGGGCCTCACAGCTGCCCGAGTTCGCCGTGGGCGTCGTGATCTCGGCGGCCGTGGGTGCGCTCTCGATCCACTTCCTGCTGGGCTACATCCGGCGCGTGGGGTTCGGCGTGTTCGCCGCCTACCGCATCCTGCTGGCGCTAGTGATCGTCGCGATGGTGCTGGCGCGCGGGTAGGCGCCTTCGGGTCCAGCGTGCTATAATCACGGGCTACCGCCGCGCCGGGCGCCCACGACGCACGTCGCGCCCAGTTGCACCGAGGCCGCTGATGTCACAGACCTCAACACATCACTCGAGCCGCAGAGCGCTGCTCCGCGGCCGCCTGATCGAGCTTGCCATCGCGTCGGGTGTGGACGAGGACCTGCTCGCGGCGCAGATCGACGAGCTGCTGGAGGATGCGCTGGGCGAGGACCCCGTGCTCGAGCCGGCGCCGCTCCTCACGGACGCGTGGGACGAGGACGAGCGGGTGGTGGTCACGGGCATGGGTGTGGTGACGCCGCTCGGCATCGGCCTCGAGGCCTTCTGGGAGGGGCTTCAGGCCGGGCGCAGCGGCGCTGGGCCGGTCACGCTGTGTGACCCCGAGGACTCCCCCTGCCGCATCGCCGCCGAGGTGCCCGGCTTCGAGCCGCGCGAGTTCATGGATGCCAAGGAGGCCCGGCGTGTGTCGCGCGCCAGCCAGTTCGCCATCGCGGCCGCCCGCATGGCGCAGGCCGACGCGGGGCTCGTGGTGGATGCGTCCAACCGCTATGAGGTCGGCGTCCTGATCGCTAACGGCAGCACCTCGCCGCCCGACACCGAGGCCGCCGCGCGCACCATGCTTGAGCGTGGCGCGGCGCGCGTCAATCCCTTCTACATCACGAGCTCGCTGCCCAACATGCCCTCGTGCCAGGTGGCCATCCAGCTCGGTCTCCTGGGCTACAACACGGCGATCTCCACCGCCTGCGCCGCTGGCGCCCAGGCGATCGGCGAGGCCGCCGAGGTGATCCGGCGCGGCGACGCGGTGGCGATGCTGGCCGGCGGCGCGGAGGCTCCGATCTGCCGCCTGTCACTCGCCAGCTTCTCTGCCATCCGCGCGCTCTCCACCCGCAACGATGACCCGCGGCGGGCGTCGCGGCCGTTTGACCGGGACCGTGACGGCTTCGTGCTTGGCGAGGGGGCCGGCGTGCTGGTGCTGGAGCGGCTCTCCCACGCCCGCCGGCGCGGCGCCCGCATCTACGCAGAGGTGGCGGGCTACGCCTCGACCAGCGACGCCTACCACGTCACCGCGCCACACCCCGACGGCGACGGCGCGACACGCGCGATGGTCAGGGCGATGGCGCGTGCCCGGGTCAGCCCGCAGCAGGTGGATTACATCAACGCCCACGCCACCGGCACTACGGTGGGGGACGTGGTCGAGACGATGGCGATCAAGCAGGCGTTCGGTGAGTACGCCTCCAGCGTCCCGATCAGCGCCACCAAGTCGATGATCGGTCACCTCACCAGCGCGGCCGGCGCCGTTGAGGCTGCGGCCACGATCCTGGCGCTGAGCCACGGCATCATCCCGCCGACAATCAACCTGGACACACCAGATGAGCAGTGCGATCTGGATTACGTGCCGAATACGGCGCGCCCGGCAGCGCTCGAGGTGGCGATGTCGAACTCGTTCGGCTTCGGCGGGGTGAACGCGGTGCTGGTGTTGCGCAAGCGCGCGGGGTGACTATCTGTTGGAGCGCCGCCGCGAAGAGGCGGCCTCTTTCGGACTGCTGGGGCGCTCAGGCGGCGAGGGCGGGGGGGGCGTCAGGGAGCAGCGCGTCGATGCGCTCCAGCAGCGCGTCGAGGTCGAACGGTTTGGCGATGTAGTCCGCGCAGCCGAGGGCGCGCAGATGGCTGTGGCTCAGGAGCGTGGTGAGCATCGTGGCGCCGAGGATCGGGGTGCTGCCCAGCGCGGGGTGCGCCCGAAGCGCGCGGGTCGTCTCCCAGGCAGGCTGGCCCGGCAGCGAGAGCGACATCAGGATGAGGTCCGGCTCCTCGCGGTCGGCGCGGTCGAGCGCCGACTCTCCCGGATCGCTCTCCACCACCCGGTAGCCCGTGGCGCGCAGCAGCCGCGAGATGATGTCGCGGTGGTCGTGCGCCTCGTCAACTATCAGGATCGTGCGCGTGGGAGACTGAGCTGGCATGGGTGCCTCGGAGCACAGGAGTTCGTCGTTCCACTAGTATGAACTTAAAGACATCTGTGAAAGATACGGGCTCTGCTGAGTACGCACAATGGTAGTAGACGTTAGCGGCTGGGGTGTCGTCGGCCACGAGTGGGCGGTGGATTTCCTGCGGCGCGCGCTCGCCGGCGGGAGGGAGTCGCACGCCTACCTCCTGAGCGGCCCGCAGGGCGTGGGCAAGTCGCTGCTGGCGCTGCGGCTGGCGCAGGCGTTGAACTGCGAGGCTGGTGGGCCGGACCCATGTCTGACGTGCCGCTCCTGCCGGCGCGCCGAGCGCGGCAACCACCCCGACGTCCGTATCGCGGGGATGGCGGCGCAGGCGGCCGGGCTGAAGGCGGATGAGGCGGCGCGGCAGAAGGATCTGAAGATCGACACTGTGCGCGAGTGGCTGCGCGACGTGAACCTGAAGCCGTACGAGGGGCGCCGGCGCGTCTTCATCCTGCACGACGCCGAGCGCCTGAGCGAGGCGGCCTCGAACGCTATGCTTAAGACGCTCGAGGAGCCGCCGCCGTATGCCACGCTGGTGCTGGTGGCCAACACCGCTGGCGACCTGCTGCCCACGATTGTCTCGCGCTGCCAGCCGCTCAAGCTGCGCCCTGTGCCACGTCGGCAGGTGGCCGCCGCCCTGCGTGAGCAGCGCAACCTCGCGGGCGGGGACGCCGAGCTGCTGGCGGCCTGGAGCGGCGGGCGCGTCGGCTGGGCGCTGCGGATGGTGGACGCCCCCGAGGAGCTCGAGACGCGCCAGAACCAGCTCGACGAGTTGGCGGGGCTCGCGGGGCTTTCGCGCGCCGATGCGTTCCGCTGGGCCGAGGAGCGCGCCAAAGAGTACCGCGGCGGCGAGCAGGCGGCGGTGTTCGCCGCGCTTGAGCTGTGGCAGAGCTGGTGGCGCGACGTCCTGCTCACCGCGGCCGGCTGCCCGGACTCCGTGACCCACGTGGATCGGCGCGAGGATCTCGAGCGCGCCGCGGCACGGTACGCCCTGACCGACATCCACGCCCTCCTCGTGCGGATCTCTGCGGCCGCCAAGCAGCTGCGCGAGAACGTCAACCCCCAGCTGGCGCTCGAGAACGTACTGCTGCACCTCCCGGGCGCGAAACACTGAACGCCGGGCATGATCAGCGCTCAGCGGTATGCTATAATCGCTGGATATCCAGACCTCCATAGCAGGATCGGAAAGGGGCGCGATGAGCAGCGGCATTGCCATCGAGCTGCGCGACGTCGTAAAGCGCTTCGGCGAGGTCACGGCCGTCGACCACGTGACGATGCAGATCCGGGACGGCGAGTTCTTCGCAATGTTGGGTCCGTCCGGCTGCGGTAAAACCACCACCCTGCGTATGATTGCCGGCTTCGAGTTCCCCAGCGCCGGCGCGATCCACCTCCACGGCCGCCCGATCGGCACTACCCCGCCGCACCAGCGCAACGTCAATACGGTCTTCCAGTCCTACGCCCTGTTCCCGCACATGAGCGTCGCGGAGAATGTGGCGTTCGGCCTGCAGATGAAGCGGGTGCCGGCGCCCGAGATCGAGCGGCGTGTCCGCGAGGCGCTCGACATGGTCCGCCTCGCTGGCTACGAGCACCGGCGGCCGCGCCAGCTCTCCGGCGGGCAGCAGCAGCGGGTGGCCCTGGCGCGCGCGCTGGTGAACCGGCCCGAGGTGCTGCTGCTGGACGAGCCGCTCGGCGCGCTGGACCAGAAGCTCCGCAAGGAGATGCAGGCCGAGCTCAAGAACCTCCAGCAGCGCGTGGGCATCACCTTCATCTTCGTCACGCACGACCAGGAGGAGGCGCTCACGATGAGTGACCGGATCGCGGTGATGAGCGCCGGCAAGGCCCTCCAGGTCGGCACCCCCACCGAGATCTACGAGCGCCCGAGCTGCCGCTTCGTGGCCGACTTCATCGGCGAGGCGAATTTCCTCGACGGTACCGTGCGCGCTACCGAGCGGGCTGGCGATGAGAGCTGCGTGACGGTCGAAGGCGCCGACGGGCTCTGCTTTCGCGCCCAGGGCCGCGAGCGCCTGGCCGATGGCTCACGCGCGATCGTCTCCATCCGCCCCGAGAAGGCCTTCCTCACCGTGCAGGAACCGCCTCCCGGCGCCGCCAACGCCTTCCGCGTCATCGTAGATCGCGTGGCCTACATCGGCAGCGATACGCGTATCATCGTGCGGCTCGGCGAGGATCGCCTGTTCGACGTGTGGGAGCAGAACAGCCGCTCGACGCTCGACCGCGACGCGTACTGGCAGCCGGGCGAGACCGGGTACCTGTGGTGGCCGGCCGAGAACGCGCTGGTGTTGACGGAGTAGGGCCGAGGGCCGAGTGCTGAGCCATACGTCTTGCGTTTTGAGCAGGGGACGAGTCGTGAGGCGGCTCAGCACTCAAGACTCAGCACTCGGCACTCGGCACTCGGCACTGTGTTCTGGAGAGCTATGACGACGAAAACTGCGCCGCCTCTCGGAGCCCAAGACGGTGCGCTCGAGGATGCCCGCCGTCGCGGCGAACGCGCTCGGCTTACCGCCTTGCTCTCCCCCGGCCTGATCTACCTGCTGCTGTTCTTCGCCACGCCGCTGCTGGTGATTGTGCTGTACAGCCTCGCCACCCCCGGCGCTACCGGCCGTGTTGAGTGGACCTTCACGCTCGACAACTACATCACGCTCTTCACGCGCGATATCTACGTCAACGCCTACCTGCGCTCGCTCTGGACCGGCGTGCTCACCACCGCGGTCTGCCTCGTGATCGGCTACCCGCTGGCGCTGTTCATCGTGCGGCAGCCGCCCGGTGTGCGGACCGCACTGCTGTTCCTGATCCTGATCCCCTTCTGGACCAACTTCCTCGTCCGTACCTACGCCTGGATGATCCTGCTGAGCAACAACGGCCCGATCAACAGCCTGATCCAGTCGCTCGGGCTGCCGCGCCAGCCGCTCTACCCCTCCGAGGGAGCCGTGCTGGTGGGGCTGGTGTACGGCCAGCTCCCCTTTATGGTGCTGCCGCTCTACGCCTCGCTGGCGCGCTTCGACTTCACGCTCATGGAGGCCGCGGCCGACCTCGGGGCCGACCGCTGGCGGGCCTTCGGGCGGGTCATGCTGCCGCTCACGATGCCGGGGGTGGCCGCGGGCTCGGTGCTGGTCTTCATCCCCACTGTCGGGCAGTTTGTGGTCTCCGACCTGCTCGGCGGCGCCAAGGTAGACCTGCTCGGCAACCTGCTGCAACGCCTGTTCATGCGCTCCAACCCGCCGAACTGGCCGCTCGGCTCGGCGATGGCGATCGTGTTCATGCTCGTGCTGACGGTGGTGATCTTGCTGTACTTCCGCGCCACCACCGAGGAGGACCGCTAGATGCTCGAGCTCTCGTCCGAGGCCCGCCCGGCCGCCCCCGCCACCTCGGGGAGGCGGCGCAGCCTGGGCGACGCGGCGCTGGCCGCGCACTCGGCGCTGATGTACATGTTCCTCTACGCGCCGATTGTCGTCCTGGTGGTCTTCTCGTTCACTACCGACAGCTTCGGCGTGCGCTGGACCGGCTTCACCCTTGAGTGGTATGGCCGCCTGCTGCGTGATGAGCGGCTGCTCGGCGCCGCCGGCAACACGCTGCTGGTCGCGCTGGTCTCCACGCTGGCCTCCACGGTGATCGGCACCACCACGGCGCTGGCGATGGAGCGCTACCGCTTCCGTGGCCGCGCCGGGCTCGACGCGCTGCTCTACCTGCCGATCGTCATCCCCGAGATTGTGATGGCGCTGGCGCTGCTGGCGTTCTTCTCCTTCTCGTTCGGTATCGCGGAGGCGCTCCTCGGCGTCCGGCTGCGGCTGAACCTCACCACGGTGATCATCTCGCACATCGCCTTCAGCATCTCCTTCGTGGTGGTGG
>JBDLTZ010000282.1:0-23087 GCA_039805565.1 Chloroflexota bacterium
GCGGACGCATCCCCCGGGCCTGCTCGCGCCGCAGGCCCCGCGCGGTCCGACGCCCTGCTCCAGGCCGCGCGCCGGGTCGACTGGCGCTTCCTGCTGGACGACCCGTCCCTCGGGCACGTCGTGTACCTGGGGGCGCCGGATGAGCCGCTGCTGGAGGGGCTGCGGCTGCTCGGCGCGTCGCTGACCATGCTCCCCAGGCAGGGAGGCGCAGGTGCGTTCGACCTGGTTGTGGCGCGCAACCCCTCGCCGGCGATGCTGGCCGCGGCCGTGGCCTTGCTCCGCCCCGGCGGCCGGCTGTACGTCGAGGTAGATGGGCATCTGAGCCGTCAGGCCCCCTCGGGCGCGCTGCCCTCCGCGCCGGCCTGCGCGGCCGCCCTGCGCAGCTACCCCGTGGGCGTAGCCGCGCTCCACTGGCACTGGCCGAGCTTCGCGGCCTGCACGCGCATCGTCCCGCTCACTGCGGCCGCGCTCCGCTACGCCGTCGGGGCCGCGGGCTCTGGTGCGCCGGCCGCCCTCGCCCGCGCGCTCGGCCCGCTGCTGCGGCCGGGGCTGGTGGCCGAGCTCGCGCCGCACGTCAGCCTGGTGGCCTGCCGCCAGCCGAGTGATGAGGAGGGACAGCGCCCATGAGCACCGCACTGACCTACCTGGCATCCAACCGCCGGCGCCTGGGGCTCGACCGCTACGGCGTGGGTGATGACCCGGCGTGGGTGGCGATCACGCCGCGCTTCCGCGCCTCCAGCCACGTGATTGTCCTGGTGCTGGCCGAAGGAAGCCTCACTCCCGCGCTCGCGGTGAAGATGGCTCGGCTCCCCGGCGACGGGGCAAGCCTGGACCGCGAGGCCGCCATCCTGCACACCGTCCAGGCCGGTCGCCCCGCGGGCTACGACTCGATCCCGCGCGTCGTGGCGTACGACTGCTACCTGGGCCACCCGATCCTGGTGGAGACCGCGCTGGCGGGTGAGCCCATGGCGGCGCCGGCCGTCCGACGCGACCAGACGGCCTGCTGCGAGGCGGCGCTCTCCTGGCTCATCGAGGTGCAGTCGGCGCCGCTGTGCTCGGCCGACCCCCGCTGGTTCACCCGGCTGGTGGAGGCGCCGCTGCGGCGCCTGTCCGACGCACTGGGGCCGTCGCCCGCGGAGGAGCGGCTACTGGCGGATACGTGGTCGTACGCCGAGGCGCTGCGCGAGGCGGCGATCCCGCTGGTGTGCGAGCACGGCGACCTGAGCCACCCGAACGTGCTCCTGACTGGGGCTGGACGGGTGAGCGTGCTGGACTGGGAGACGGCCGAGCTCGCCGGGCTCCCGGCATGCGACCTGTTCTTCTTCCTGACCTACATCGCTTTCGCGCGCCGCGCGCGCTGGGGGCGCCAGGGGCACGTCGAGGCGTTCCACGAGGCGTTCTTCGGGCCGCGCGCCTGGGCCCGGCCGTACGTCGAGCGCTACGCCCGGCAGATCGGCGTCCCAGCCGCGGCCCTCACGCCGCTGCTGGTGCTGACCTGGGCGCGCTACCTCGCCGGCCTGCTCGGGCGGCTCGGCGAGGGGGGCAACGCCCCGGACGATGGGACTACCGCCGCCTGGCTGCGCGGCAACCGCTACTTCGCTCTCTGGCGTCACGCCGTCGCCGACGCCGGCTCGCTCGTCTGGAATCTGAACGCTCACTGAACAGGGGGTTGGCCCATGCGGATCCTCTATCTCACCAACGGCTTCCCCTTCCCGCTGACCAGCGGGTACCTGCGCCACTACTTCCTCATCCGCGAGCTCGCGCGGCAGCACCGCGTTAGCCTGCTCTCGATCGTCGGCCCGCAGTTCCGCCCGGAGCTCACCGAGGCCCTGCGACCGTTCACTGAGCGCGTGCTGACGTTCGCCGCCCCGCGCGGCCGGGGGCTGGCGGCGAAGGCCGGGCGGCGGGTGCGCGCGCTGCTCGACTGGGAGCCGGCCGTGCGCCAGATGCGCGCGGCCGCCGAGGAGCTCACCCGCGCCGAGCAGTTCGACGCCGTCTTGTTTAGCGGCAAGCAGACCTACCCGGCCCTCGAGGGCCTGCGCGGGCTGCCGGTGATCGCCGACCTGTGCGACGCCACCTCGGTGCGCGTGCGCGGCCGCATGGCCTACGTCGGGGTCGATCGCCTGCCCTGGCTGCTGCTGGAGTACGCCCAGGTGCGGCGCGTCGAGCAGGCCCTGCTGCGCCGCGCCGAGCACCTGCTGTTCGCCACCTGCCGCGACCGCGACGCGCTGACTGGGGGCGCCACCCCGCGCGCCACCGTCGTGCCGAACGGCGTCGACCTCGACTACTGGCGGCCGGCGGCCCCCGACCACCAGCCCGGCACGATCGTTTTCACCGGCGCGATGGACTACGCGCCCAATACCGATGCCGCGCTGTACCTGGCCGACGAGATCCTGCCGCTCGTGCGGCGCTCGGAGCCCGACGCGCAGGTGCTGATCGTCGGCCGGGACCCGCCCGAGCAGCTGCGTGCCGCCGGCAGGCGCCCGGGCGTCACCGTGACGGGCTTCGTCGACGACGTGCGCCCCTACCTGGAGCGTGCTGCTGTCTTCGCGGCGCCGCTGCGCTACGGGGCGGGCATCCAGAACAAGGTGCTTGAGGCGATGGCGATGGAGGTTCCGGTGGTGGCCACGCCGCTGGCCGCCGACGGCCTGCGGACCGAGGAGGGTGAGCGGCCGCCGGTCGTCGTGGCCTCCGACGCCGCCTCGTTCGCCGAGGCCCTCGTCCGGGCGATCGCGGCGCGCCGGCGCGACCCGGCGCCGGACTCAGACGCGCGCCGGTTCGTCGCGCGGCATTTCGTGTGGAGCGAGAGCGGCCAGAGGCTTGACCGGGTGCTGAGCCGGGTCAGCCGCAGTATAGAGGTCTAATACGATGACAACAGTTGCGCTGATAGGTCCGGACGGAGCCGGGAAGACAACCGTCGGGCGCCGGGTTGAGGCGCTGATCCCTGTGCCGATCAAGTATGTGTACATGGGGGTCAACCTTGACTCCAGCAACCACATGCTGCCCACCACCCGCCTGGTCCGCGCGATCAAGCGCGCTCGCGGCGATGCGCCCGACCGGGGCGGCCCGCGCGACCCCGCGCGCGTCACCCCGCGCCCGAAGAACCCGCTGCGCCGCGCCCTGTCGGAGGCCCGCTCGATGGTGAGCCTGGTGCTGCGCGTGAGCGAGGAATGGTATCGGCAGGGGCTCGCCTGGAGCTACGAGCGTCGTGGCAACATTGTCATCTTCGACCGACACTACTACTCGGACTACTACGCCTACGACATCGCCAACCGCGGTCGCGGGCAGCCGCTCGCGCGCCGCATCCACGGCCTGATGCTCGACCGAGTCTACCCCAAGCCCGGCCTGACGATCTACCTTGATGCGCCGGCCGAGGTGCTCTTCGCACGCAAAGGCGAGGGCACGCTCGAGTCGCTCGAGCGGCGGCGGCAGAGCTACCTGCAGCTCGGCGCGCAGCTGGAGCACTTCGCCGTCGTCGACGCGAACCGGCCGCTCGAGGATGTCGCGCGCGACGTGGCCGAGCTGATCTACGGCTTCCACCTCCGCAGCGCCAGCAAGCCCACGAGGGTGAGCGATGCGCGCCACTAGCGGGGGCCAGCCGACCATCCTCGTCACTGACGCCGGCCGCGGCAGCGCGGTGGCCTGCATCCGCTCGCTCGGGCGACGCGGCTGGCGCGTGATCGCGGCGGACTCCGACCCCCGCGCCCCCGGTCTCCACTCGCGCTACGCAAGCGAGCAGCTGCTGTACCCGCCGCCCGAGCACGAGCCGCGCGCCTTCGCCGAGGCGCTGCTGCGCGCCGCCCGCGAGCGGGGTGTCGATCTGATCATCCCCGTGACCGACGCGGCCATCCTGCCGCTCGCGGAGGCGCGCGGCCGCTTTGCGGGTGTCTGTGCGGTGACGCTGCCGGAGCAGGAGGCGCTCGAGGTGGTCACGGACAAGCGCCGCACGCTCGAGCTGGCGGGGCGGCTGGGCGTGCCGGCGCCGCGCACCGCGCTCGTGCACACCGCCGAGGAGGCGCTCGCCCACGCCCCGTCGCTCGGCTGGCCGATCGTGCTCAAGCCCCTGCGCTCACGACTGTACCGCGAGGGCGGCGCCATCGAGGCGCTCACCGTCACCTACGCCGAGCACCCCGCGCGGCTCGCCGAGCAGATGCGCCACTTCGAGGGGCGCTGCCCGGTGCTGCTCCAGGAGTACTACCGCGGCGTCGGGCACGGCGTGGAGCTCCTGGCGGACCACGGCCGGCCGCTGGCGGCGTTCCAGCACCGGCGCCTGCGCGAGGTTCCGGTCCAGGGCGGCGCGAGCGCGTTCCGCGAGAGCGTGCCGCTCGACCCCGAGCTCTACCGCTACGCCGCCGATCTGCTCGCGGCGCTGCGCTGGACCGGCCTGGCGATGGTGGAGTTCAAGGTGGGCGCCGACGGCCCGCGCCTGATGGAGATCAACGGCCGCATCTGGGGCTCGCTCCCGCTGGCGGTCCACAGCGGCATGGACTTCCCGGCCCGCCTCGTCGAGCTCTACCTCGGCCCGGGCGCGGCGCCGGCGCAGGTCGATACCAGGTACCGGGCGGGGGTGCGCTCGCGCAACCTCGAGCTCGACCTGGTGTGGATCGGCTCGGTGCTGCGGGGTCGTCGCCGCCACGCGTTCCTCGAGATGCCGCGCCGCTCCCAGGCGCTGGCGGCCGTGCTGGGGCTCCTCAGCCCGACCTCCAGGTTTGATATCCTGTCGCTGCGCGACCCGCGGCCCGGCCTCGCCGAGCTGTCCAAGCTGGTCACGAAGATCGGTGTGAAGCTGCGCGACGCGCGCGCGCCCGAGGGAGCCCGAGCATGATCAAGCGCCTCGCCGCGAAGACCCTGGGCAGCCCGGTGTTCGGCTCGCTCGTGGGGCTGCTGGAGCGCCTCACGGGCGACCAGCCCCAGAGCCTGCGCGTGCTGACGTACCACAGGGTCGATGACCCCGCCCGACGCCCCGAGCTCTACCCGGGCCTGATCAGCGCCACACCCGCCGGCTTCGAGGAGCAGGTGCGCTACCTGG
Source organism: Chloroflexota bacterium (assembly GCA_039805565.1). Lineage (GTDB taxonomy): Bacteria > Chloroflexota > Chloroflexia > Chloroflexales > Roseiflexaceae > CALJIC01. The sequence continues at coordinate 5,030 of JBDLTZ010000282.1, forward strand.
CCGCCCACTGCCGTGTGGTCGGCCTGCCTGAGCTGATCGAGGCGGCGCGCTCCGGCCGGCCGCTCCCGCCGCGCGCGGTGTTGATCACCTTCGACGACGCCTACCGCGACTTCGCCGAGTGCGCCTGGCCGATCCTCCGGCGCTACGGCCTCCCGGCGACGCTCTTCGTCCCCACCGCCTACCCGGGACACCCCGAGCGCGCGTTCTGGTGGGACCGGCTCCACGAGATCCTGGCGGGGTCACGCGCCCCACGCCTCGATACGCCCGTCGGGACGCTCGCGCTCGCCAGCCCCGCCGGGCGCGGGCAGGCCTACCGCCGGCTGCGCGCCTACGTCAAGTCGCTGCCGCACCGGGAGGCCATGCGCTTTGTGGACGAGCTGTGCGCCGGGCTCGGCGCGCCGCCGGCCCGCGGCCACGTGCTCGGCTGGGACGAGCTGCGCGGCCTGGCCCGCGAGGGCGTGGCCCTCGCCGCCCACACCCGGACCCACCCGCTCCTCAGCCGCGTCAGCCTTGAGGAGGTGCGCGACGAGGCCGCGGGCTCGCGCCGCGACCTCGAGCGCGAGATCGGCGCCGTCCCCCCCGCGTTCGCTTACCCGAGCGGCAGTTTCACCAACGACGTCGTGCGCGCCCTGGGCGAGGAGGGGTTCGAGGTTGCTTTTACCACCGAAGCCGGCGTCAACGACCTGCGCCGCCCACACTGGCTGCGTCTGAGGCGCCTGAACGTCACGCTCAACACCAGCCTCCCGCTCCTGCGCGCGCGCATGCTCGGCGGCCCAGCTCTGCTCTCGCCGGCGCAACGAAGCGTGTGAACGAAGCCCCAGGGCGAGGAGCTGGAGCGCGATGACATGTTCTTCATCGTGGAGTGATCAAAACGATACATACATTCATCAGAAAAACAGGTTAAGGTGCTATGCTCTGAGAGAGTGCACTAGGAGCCCGGCTACGTACACCGCACACGCGGCAACGCCGTCTGGCCCTGGAGGGCAGCATACACAGAACTGATGTTGTTGGGGGCGCTTTCTGTCGTGCTTGCTCGCTTTTCGTCTCGGTTACGCCTGCGTCGCGTAGGGCTGATGGGTCTGGCGGCGACGCTGGTGTCAATCTATCTGGCGCTGACTGGCGCCCCCCTCCCCATGCAGGTGAGGGCGTACGACCAGCCCACGTGGTCGGTGAGCCACTCGGGAGCGAAGGCGGTCTCGGCGCCGACGGGTGAGAAGCCCGAGAGCAAGCTTTGGTGGCACGATGGCTTCTGGTGGGGCAACCTGTACAGCCCTACCGCGCAGCAGTACCGCATCCACCGGCTCAGTCTGGCCCGCCGGGCGTGGATTGATACGGGGGTATCTGCCGACGACCGCTCGGGCAGCAAAGGTGATGTGCTCTGGGACGGAACCCATCTCTACATCGTCTCGCAGGTGTTCACCACTAGCGCCTCCCCGACCTTGTCGAACTGGGGTCGCCTCTACCGCTACAGCTACCACGCCGCATCCACCCGCTACGTGCTCGACCAGGGCTTCCCCGTGACCAACGTCACGCGGGGCAAATCAGAGGCGCTGGTGCTGGCCAAGGATTCCACCGGCCAACTGTGGGTCACGTACGTCGAGGCCGGCCGCGTGATGCTCAATCACACCATCGGGAGCGATATGGTGTGGGGCGAGCCGTTCCTGCTCCCCGTCGATCCGGCGGTGGTCACTGTCACCAGCGACGATATCGCATCGGTGGTGGCGTTCCAGGGCAACAAGATCGGCGTGATGTGGAGCAACCAGAACACACACCAGATGTACTTCGCGGTGCACCGGGACGCTGATCCCGACACAGCCTGGCAGCTTGATGAGGCGCCGCTGCCCGGTGACCCGTGCCGCAGCAGGTGTGCCGACGACCACATCAACCTCAAAGCCTTTGAGAGCGATGGTTCAGGGCGCGTCTTCGCGGCGATCAAAACGTCGCAGACCGACGACGATCAGCCGCTGGTTATGCTGCTGGTGCGCGATAGGGGGGGGATCTGGCAGAGCCACGTGTTCGGCCGCGTCCGCGACGAGCACACGCGGCCGATTGTGCTGTTGGACGAGCAGAATGGCCGGCTGTACATGTTTGCCACGGCCCCCGAGAGCGGCGGGGCAATCTACTACAAGAGCTCAGACGTGAACGCGATCACCTTTGCCGAGGGGCGAGGTGATCTCTTCATCGGTCACACCGGGGCAGGGCGGGTGAACAATGCGACGTCCACGAAGCAGAATGTCAGTGGCTTCACCGGCATCGTCGTGCTGGCGAGCGATGATGTCGGCAACTATCTCTCCGGGTATTTGCGCCTCGGTAACGCGCAGCCGCAGTTGTCGAGCTATGAGTACATTCTGCCCTTTGTGCGCCGCTGATGCGGGCCCCACGACGTGCAGCGTCGCCAGCGGGGCAGGGTAGTGCCGGCGCACTCGCAGCCGGCGCAACAATGACAGGGGGCAATGGATGGACTACCGACAACTGACAGCCGCGAAGCATGTGCCCATGCGCGTCCTCGCGCCGCTAGTGGGGCGCGGAGTGCGCCGTGGGGCTGCTTGGTTTGCCGTTCTTGTGCTCGGCTTGCTCCTGCTGCCGCCGGTGAACCCTGCCAGCGCCGCCGGCGATGTCGGCTACCTCGGACCCTCGTTCGGCACCACCGGCGCCTCAGCCCCCACCGGCGAGAAGCCCGAGAGCAAGCTCTGGTGGAACGACGGCATCTGGTGGGGCAGCCTCTACAACGACACCGCGCAGGCACACCACATCTACCGGCTCAACCTCGCTACCCAGACCTGGGTCGATACTGGCGTCCCGATCGACGACCGCAACAACGGTAAGGCCGACGCGCTCTGGGACGGCCAGCGCCTCTACGTCGTCTCGCACGTGTTCACCACCGGCGGCGAGGCGACTAGCTCAAACTGGGGCCGGCTCTACCGCTACAGCTACAACACCAGCACCAAGACCTACACGCTTGACCCGGGCTTCCCGGTGACGAACGTCACGCGCGGCAAGTCCGAGACCCTGGTGCTCGCCAAGGACTCCACCGGCCAGCTGTGGGTGACGTACGTCGAGGGCAGCCGGGTGATGATCAATCGCACGCTGGGGAGCGACACCGATTGGGGCACGCCCTTCGTGATCCCCTCCAGCACTGCCGCCAACACGGTCAACAGCGATGATATCTCCTCCGTCGTCGCGTTCCAGGGCGACAAGATCGGCGTGATGTGGAGCAACCAGAACACCGACAAGATGTACTTCGCGGTGCACCTCGATAGCGCCTCCGACACGACATGGCAGACGGAGCAGACGGCGCTCCCTGGCCCTGGCTGCACTGGTCTCTGCGCCGACGACCATATCAATCTCAAGTCGCTGCTCACCGACGGCTCGGGGCGCGTCTTCGCGGCCATCAAGACGTCGCTGACCTCTGAGAACGCCCCGCTGGTGATGCTGCTGGTACGGTCGCAGAACGGAGACTGGGAGAGCCACGTTGTCGGGCGCGTGCGCGACGGCCACACCCGGCCGATGGTGCTGCTGGACGAGCAGAATGGCCGCGTGTATATGTTCGCCACATCGCCGGAGAGCGGTGGGATGGTCTACTACAAGAGCTCCAGCATCAACAGTATCAGTTTCCCTGAGGGGAAAGGCGACGTCTTTATCGGGAGCGCGGCGGCCCCCCGCGTGAACAACCCTACGTCGACCAAGCAGAACGTCAATAACTCGACCGGGCTCGTGATCCTGGCGAGCGATAATACTAGCCGTAGGTACCTGCACAACTACTTGAGTCTCGGCGGCACTCCCCTTCCGGCTACCGCCACGCCTACGCGGACGCCGACGAACACGCCCATCGCGGCCACGAGCACGGCGACGAACACGCCGCAGGGCGTGACCAACACGCCCACGAGCACCGCGACGAGTACGCCCGTCGCGGCGACCAGCACGGCGACGAATACGCCCGTCGCGGCGACCAGCACGGCGACGAGTACGCCCACGAGCCCGCCGACGGGGGGCTCACAGCCGATCAAGACGATGACATTCGAGAGCGGCAGCCTCGTCGATCCGGCGGACGGCGCCGACAGGAGCATCGGTACCGTCGCGCTCGAGACGGCCTCGCCCCTCGCCGGCTCGTACTCGGCTACCATCTCTGAGGCGAACGCGTATCTGGAGGAAAGTTTCACGTCGTCCGCCGACCTGTACCTGTCGTTGTACCTGCGCGTCAATGCCCTGCCCTCGTCCGACACCCGGATCGTGCTGGTCTCCAACGCCGGCACCTCGGTCGGCAACCTGGTTCTCCGCAACACCGGGATCCTGACGCTGCGGAATGGCTCCACGTCGATCGGGAGCTCGGCTGCGCTCACCACGGGTACCCTCTACCGCGTGGGGCTGCGCCAGCGGCTAGGGACCGGCGGCAACGCGGTGCTGGAGGCATATCTGGTGGAGGGTACGGCTCCCTTCGGCACGCCGTTCGGATCGCTGAACACGGGCGCCTGGACGGCGGGGTCCGACCGGCTCCGCATCGGATCAACGACTTCGACGGCTGCCAACATAACGGTGGACGGTATCACGCTCGACGCCGCCGTAATGCCGCAGCCCTGATAGGGTCGCGCCAGGCATCATGACGAAGGGCCGGGAAGGACGTGCATCCTCCCCGGCCCTTGGCTGCGTCTCCGTCACACAGCCGCGCCCCCGGCCAGCGTCAGCGCCAGCCCCGTGCGCAGATCCGTGGCTGCGCGGAAGCCGGTCAGCTCCGCCAGCCGGCTCGCGTCCGCCTGCGACCGTCGCACCTCGCCCTCACGCGCTGGGAGGAAGATCGGATCGACGTCGATTGCTAGCAGCTCCCCGATGGTGCGCACCAGGTCCACCACGCTGCACTCCGCGCCCCGCCCCACGTTCAGCACCTCGCCCGCGGCCCCCGGCGCCTGCGAGGCCGCCCAGAGCGCCTGGACGATATCGCCCACGTAGACGAAGTCGCGCGTCTGGAGCCCATCGCCGAAGATCGTCGGCTGCCGCCCCGCCCGCATCGCCTCTGCGAAGCGCGGGATCGCGGCGGCGTAGGGTGATGCCGGGTCTTGCCGTGGGCCGTAGACGTTGAAGAACCGCAGCGCTGTCACCTGCATGCCGTACAGCTGCGTGTAGAGTCTGCCCGCCTGCTCGGCCGCCAGCTTCGTGGCCGCGTACGGCGAAAGCGGGTCGGGCCGCGAGTCCTCGCGTGCCGGGAGCTGGCTCGTGTTCCCGTAGACCGCGCACGTCGACGCCTGGACGATCCGCCGCACCCCTGCGGCGCGCGCGGCCTCCAGCAGCGTGACCGTCCCGATGACGTTGGTGTGGTACGCCGCCTGCGGCCGCTCGACGGACTCGGCCACCGAGACCATCGCCGCGAGGTGGAAGATCGCGTCGGTCTCCGCCACAGCCTGCGCCACCACGCGCTCGTCGCACAGGTCCCCCACCACGAGCTCCACGCTGTCGAGCGCGGGGCCGAGCATCTCGCGGCGCCCGCTGCTCAGGTTGTCTAGCACCCGCACGCGCTGGCCACGCTCGATCAGCCACCGCACCACATGTGAGCCGATGAACCCGGCCCCGCCGGTAACAAGCATGAGCTGTGACATTGCGCCTCCTCGACATCGTCGCATCACGCACGCGCCCCGGCTTTTCGCTTCTGTAAGACCTGGATAGAGCCAGTATAGCATGGCGAGTATCGCAGTGCTGGCAGCGAGAGGCTCCGGCAGTTGCCCGGAAAAGTCAATGCAAACGCACAGCCTGAGGGGGTTGTACTATGTACCTTGCAGGACTATAATACTAGCATCGCCCCAGGAGAGTACCTCTGAGCGGGCTCGCACACTGAAAGCATGAGATAACTGCACCAGGCAAGCGGTGGATTTCGGCAAACGGTCGAGGTCGTCGTGAGCTGTAGGAAACGAGAGAAACCATTTCTTTCGAGGAGAGCAGCAGGTACGCGCGGATGGGACGAGAGAACCACCGTTGCGGTACGAGCAAGGTGCAGGGCTTCGGGCTGGCGACAGTGTTCATGCACCTAGCCTGACCCATCACGCAGCTAACCCACTGTGGTGCGCTAGAGCGGCGCAGGGTGATACGGCTGCTGAAGCAATCATGCCGACGGCGAGCGAGTACCTCAGAGCGAGTCCTGGGGCGTCCTCTTGCCCGGTAGTTTCGCTCCTGTGACGATCCGGCGTCGCAATAGCGTCCCGCGAGCCCCAGTGCTACAATCCACAAACTGACACCCGCACTGCGGCCGTGCCGCTGTTCTACGCCCACGCCAATGGCCACACGCACCGTCGAGCGCTCCAACCAGGGCGGCGCGCACCTACCCTGAGCGCCGGCGCTCTCTGGCGCGGCCTCGAGCGCCGCGTCGCTCGCCCCGCCGCTGACGCCCCGCGCCTCTGGCCGGTCCTCGCCGAGCGGACCGACCCGGCCCAGTACCGCCCGCGCGCTATCCCCGAGGTGGCCGAGGAGCCAGTGCGCGAGGGCGGACAGGACCTGGTGGTCATCCACAGCCCGCGCGGGGCCTACCTGCGCCTCACCCCCGCCCAGCGCGATATCTGGCGTGCGATGGACGGCACGCGCACCGTGGCGCAGCTCGCCACCCAGGCCTTCATGCGGCACGGCCAGCTGCTGCCGGTGGGCGAGCTCACCGCCGCCCTGCGCGCCGAGGGCTTCCTGAGCGATGCGCCGGTGGGGTTCTACCGCCGCCTGCAGGGCGCCCTCGCCGGCCGAACAGCCGGAGGCCTGGGGCGCCGGATACTCAGGGCGCTCACGGGCATCACCTGGCATGCCCCCACGTAGACGCGTGCTACAGCGCGCTCTACCGGGCGGGCGGGCGGCTGCTCTTCACCCGCGCGTTCGCCGTCCTGGCACTGCTCCTTTCCGCCCTCGGCCTGGCGGCCTTCGTGATGGCGCTCGCGGGGGACGCGACGGCGGGACGGGCGTGCGGCTGGTGGCGCACCTCGGCCCGAAGGACTTTCTCGGCGAGCTCGAGCTGCTGCGCGGCATCCCGCCGGTCGCCAACGTCGTGTCGGTCACCCCGCTGGTGACGCTGGCCCTGCCGCACGAGGCCATCCGGGCGCTGCTGGTGCGCGAGAGTGCGCTGGCGCGCGGGCTGGAGCAGATCGGCTCCGGCCGGTTCATTGCTCTGCGGCACGCGCCCCCTCTCCCCGCGCACAGATAAAGGCCGCGCAGAACACCCCTACGCTGGTGTTCTGCGCGGCCTTGTGCGGAGATCGTCCCCCCTCTTCCCAGGCAGGAAGGGGGCCGCGGGGCCAGGGTCTTTCAGCTACCGCTGGACACGCGGCAGGTTGACGCGCTGCAAACCCATCCCATCGCCCCGCTTCTCTTTGTCTTTGTCAACGCTGTGTCCCTGGGAGGTACTGCTGCTCCATCGGGAACCCATGTAGTGCCTCCACGCCTAACCCAAGCGGGTCGAGGTAGTCCGACAGCCGGGTGCCGAGCGTACCCCCGCCGGTCCACGAGGTGTACAGCCGCCCGTACCAGTCCGGGTCGTCGTTGCCGCAGGCCGCTGCGCCGCCGTGCAGTTGCCCAACGATGAGCCCGCGAGGGTTGAAGAGCGGTGAGCCCGAGGAGCCCGGCTCGGTCGTACCCAGGTCCCAGTCACCGACGCGGATGTGTGTGCCGCTACCGGGTGAGCTGTCGAATCCGTACGAGGTTATCTGTGTCTGGTCGTTCTCGAAGCTGATGCGTTTCTCGTCGCCGTTTGGATGGTGGATGGCCACCGCGCCGGTCGGCGGGGCAGCCCCACGGTCCCAGCCGGCCCAGAAGGGGTTGTAGGAGGCTGGCACGGCATCATCCAGCTCCAGCAGTGACATATCCGAGGGTGCGTACTCCGCACGCCAGATCGCGCCGCTGAGGGTCTGGCTCAGCGAGCCGCCGCCGCTTTCGCCCGACGCCTCGCTCCCGGGCATCCGGCAGACCGGGCTCTCGTAGTTCCAGTACGCCACCACGGTCGCGGCGTTCGGTGCGTCGACGTCGCAGTGCTCGGCGGTGAGGAACAGTGGCCGGCGGTCCTGCGCCGTGTTGTTGATCAGCGCGCCGGTGCAGGAGTAACTGCCGTCAATAGTAATAAGCGCCACTGACTGGATTTCCCACAGCCATGGTGCGCCCTCGGAGCAGGCGACATCCACGTTGCACGAACCCGACTTGTCCAGCACGGACGCTGGGTTGAACGGGTCGAGGAAGGCGTGCCCGACGCTGGTGAGCTCCAGGTCGAGCTGCCCACGGCCGGCGCCGGGTGGGAGCGTGGCCTCGAGCACCACCTGCTCACCGGGGACGATCGGCGTCCAGAGCTGGCCGTGGGCCTCGTTGTCCTGCTCGGTGTACGGCCCCAGTACGGTGGCGTAGCCGGGGTCGTACACCGACAGGCGGCCTCCGGCGGGCATGCGGTAGCGCGTGAAGCCGAGGTTGATCGACTCGGCGCCAGCGGAGGCTATCCGCAACCGCCAGAGCTGGCCGCCGTCCGCCAGCGTCTCCCAGCTGCCGTGCGTCAGCGGCGTGGCGCTGGTAGCCTGGCTCACCGCGAACTGGAGCGGCGCGTCGGCGAGCGACTTGGCGCGAGCCGAGGCGATCTGCGCCTGGTTGTCCACCGGCGGCATGGTCAGCAGTGGGATAGTGTCGAGCGGGGCAGCGCCCTGGGCCAGCCCGGCCGGCGGCTGGGTCTCGCTCGCTACGAGCGGACCGCCGAGCGCCAGAAGTGTAAGAGCTGCGGCGATGAGTGACGCCAACCTGCGAACTGTTCTCACTGGTACCTCGATGTGGCTATAACGAGACGGGCGAGGTGCTAGAGAGCCTATGATAGCACCTTTCTCTCAGCCGATGCCGGAAACTGTGCTGAAATGTTTGGCTACTATCGGGCGTCGGTGGTCTCGCGTCCGAGCAGCCCGAGCAGCACCACGTAGGGCGTGCCGGCGTTCTCGGGGTGGTGCTCGAAGCGCGCCCGCTCGAAGTGTTGCGTCAGATAGGCGCGCCCGTCCGCCGGGTTGACCTCCAGCTGCGCCGGGGAGAGCGGCAGGCCGAAGAGCGCGAGGCTCTCGTCGAAGGTCGTGCCCGGCTTCCCGTCCAGCTCGAGTCCGTGGTTAGCCCAGTACCCGATGAACTCCGGCGCTATTGCGTGGCCGGTCTGTGGGAAGTACGCCGGGGCGCCTGGGTCGGCTTTCGGGAAGGCGAACCAGCTCCGGCCGCTCGCATCCAGCCGCTCGACGCCCAGGCGTCCCAGGAGCACGTCGTATGGGCGGGCGTTATCGGGGTGTAGCTCGAGCCGGTTGCGCTCGAACCACTGCGCCTCTACTGTGCGCCCCTCGAGCGTGATTGTCTGCTGCGGTCCAATCGGGTAGCCGAACACCGGCAGGCCGCCGTTCTGCTGCCAGTACTCCAGTAGCCGCCCGCAGACCTGGTGGCCGGTCTCGGGGAATGTGCGACAGCTTGTGGGCTGCGGCGCAGCCGGTGGCGCGGGCTGTGGCGCTGGAGCTGGTTGTGGCGCGGGTGCGGGCTGTGGCGCGGGTGCGCTCCCCACGGCGGGCGCGGCGTGGCTCAGGAACACCGGGCTCGGCCCCACATCCAGCACGAAGGCGCCGCCCGGCGCGTCCCGCCCGGAGGCCGTCCCCCAGCGGTCGGTGAGTGTGCCGCGCGCCGAAGTGGTCGGGATGCTCACCTGGGCGCCGCGCGGCGCCCAGAGCACATCCACCGCCGCGCCGCCCGTGGTGAAGCGCACACCGTAGGCCTCCGGGCCGCTCACCGCCGTCAGGTCGTCCAGGGTGATCGTCCCCGCGCCGCTCTGGGCGTCCGGCTCGTCATCAAGCACCAGCGCCACGAGCGAGGCCGGGAAGTCCAGCCGCAGGTTGCCCGCGCCGCTGACGCGGTTCCAGCTCTCCACCTGCGCGCTCACCGGGGTAGAGAGGAACTGCCAGCCGCTGCCGCCCACGAAGCCGAGGCGGAACTGAAGCGTCTCGCCCTCGCGGTCGCGCAGCCAAACCTTCAGCGCGTGGCCGCTGACGTCGCCGTTGACCCAGATGCCGAGCTGGCTCGGGCTGCCCGGGATGGGCACCGCCGGGCGCGGGCTGAATACGACATAATCATTGCCGCCGCCCGGGAAGCTGTAGGCAAGCGCGCCGGCCCCGCCGCCGGTGCGGGCCGCGCCGCTCGGGGTGAACGCCCCGTTCGGCTGGTCGCCGCGCCGCCACGCGCCGAAGCTCTCGAAGTCCAGCACCGTCTGGCGCTGGCCGAGCTCGATCGGGCCGACGGGCGTGGCGCCGGCGAGCTGCTGGTTGAGCGCGCGGAAGGCCGCGAGCGCGGCCTTCGGACGGCTGTAGTCGGTGAGGCCGGAGCCCCAGCCCAGCAGGCCGTACTGGTTGAACGGGCGGCCGTCGCGCTGCTCGGTGTCCTTCATGCTGTACCAGATCACCTTCTCCACGCCCGCGGCGCGCAGCAGCACCGAGGCCCGCACGAGGAAGCTGGCCTGATCCTCCTCGCTCACGCCGTCCGCATCGCGGCTCGCGGGGCCGCTGGACCAGCCGAACTCGGTGGCCCAGATCGGCTTGGCGCCAAACCCCTCGGCCATCGCGCGCACCGCGGCCACGTCCCCCGCGCCGATCTGCCCCTCCTCAGGGCTGTAGGGGTCCACGTACGGGTGCAGCGCCAGCACGTCGAAGGAGCCCCAGCCGCCGCTCTGGGCCACCCCGCGGATGAAGCCGACGCTGGTGGGCACCACGCCGCCGCTGAGGACGGTGGCGCGCGGGTCGGCCCCTTTGATCGCCGGGTAGGCGGCCCGGAGCAGAGCGGCGTAGGCGGCGGCGTCGGGGCTCGGGCGCCAGTAGAGCTCGTTCTCCGGCTCGTTCCAGATCTGCCAGTGGCGCACCCGGTCCTTGTAGCGTGTCACCACGGCGGCCGCGAAGCGCGCGTAGGCGGCGGGGTCGGGCGCGTAGTAGCTCACCTGGCCGGCCGGGTCGCCGCCGAAGGGGGTGGCCCAGCTGGGCGGGTAGCCGAGCACGCCGATCACATTCACCCCGCGCGAGGCGAGCTGCGACACGGCCGTGTCGTACACACCCCACGCGAAGCGGCCCGGCTGTGGCTCGAGCCGGTACCAGAGGAAGTCCTCGCGCGCCCAGCCGGCCGACGCGCCGCTGAGCTGATCGAGCGGCAGGCGGTAGCTGCCGGGGTCGGGGTGGCGCGCCGCGATGTGGCTGTTGACGCCGAAGTCGGACTGGCCGGGCGGCACGTTCACCTGCGCGCGCGCCGGTGGGGGGATGGTGCCGGCCAGGCTCAGGGCGAGCAGGACCAGGGTGAGGGTGCGGTGCATGGGCGGCTCTCCAGGAAGCGTCAAAACGTCGCTCCCAGTGTACTCTGTGGGCCATACCACGGTGCGATCGGAACGGCGGCGAAGCGGGAGCAGTGTCGCTTGGGGGCGCCGCGCGGGGCGCCCGGCGTGCTATACTGAGAGCACCGTAAAGAGGGTAACAGAGCGACGGCAACGCTGCAATGGAGGGGCACATATGCTCACGGAGGCGCACCGGCGGTTCTTCGACGAGAACGGCTACGTGGTGGTGAAGGGGCTGTTCAGCCAGGAGGAGGTGGCGCGCTACCGCGACCACTACATGACACTGCGGAAGCGCGGGACCTACCCCGGCGATCTGTCGGGCGTTGATACGAGCAGCAAAGATCCGCTGAAGATGTACCCGCGCATGATCCACATGCACCGCTGGGACGAGGTCTCGCTCCAGTGGATGGTGGACGAGCGCATCAACGCCTGCCTGACAGGCCTGCTCGATCGCGAGCCGTACGCGGTGCAGACGATGCTCTACTTCAAGCCGCCGGGGGCGCGCGGCCAGGCGCTTCACCAGGACAACTTCTACCTGCGGGCGAAGCCGGGCACCTGCATGGCCGCCTGGATGGCGCTCGACCCGTGCGACGAGGCGAACGGCTGCATGCAGGTGGTGCCGCAGAGCCATACCTGGGAGCTGCTCTGCACCGAGAAGGCCGACACGAAGGTGAGCTTCACTGACGTGACGGTGCCGCTGCCGCCGGACGCTCAAGTGATGCCGGTGGAGATGCAGCCCGGCGACGTGCTGTTCTTCAACGGTGCGCTGGTGCACGGCAGCTTCCCGAACAGCACCACCGACCGCTTCCGCCGCGCGCTGATCGGGCACTATATCGAGGGCCGCGCCGATCAGGTGTCGCAGTTCTACCACCCTGCGCTGCGGATGGATGGCACGCCGCTGGAGCTCGAGGTGGCGCAGGGCGGCGGCACGTGCGGCGTGTGGGCGGAGCGCGACGGGGAGCCGGTGATCGAGATGGTGGGCGCCGAGACGGTGGTCCGCAAGCACGAGTGACCAGTTCTGAGTGACCAGTCCTGAGTGCTGAGTCAGGGGATCCTCGTACCCAAGACTCAGCACTCAGCACTCAGCACTCAGCACTTCGTTGCCTACCCGCCCCGTGCCATAATCCCGCCGCCGGAGAGGCGGACGCGCGCGGCGTACTCCACCACCTCACCCGCTACCTTGCGGCCGAGCTCGACGGCGAAGTTCGTGCCGCGGTCCCACGGGTAGACCTGGCTCATGCTGGCCCAGTAGAGCCCCGGCAGCGGCGTGGCCAGCGGCGGCACGCGCCTGGCGTGGTCCACCTGCACGATCGGCTGCGCGTACGGCTCACGGTGCAGCCAGCTGTCCCGCACCCACGACGGGTCGAAGGCCGGGTTGACGCGCTTGAGCGCCGGGAGGAAGCGCGCCAGGATCTCCTCCTTGCTCAGCCGGAAGTACTCGTGCGTGGGCTCCAGGTAGTCGCCGCAGTAGATCAGGTGGTCGCCACCGTAGAACTGCGGCTCGATGAAGTTGGTGTGCTCCACCAGCGCCAGGAACGGGAACTCGCTCTTGGGCGGCATGAGCCAGTAGATCTCGTCGAGCAGCTTCTGCTTGAGCGCGATCGTCAGCACCACCGCGCCCATCGAGCGCAGGCCGCGCAGGTCGGCCAGGTACGCGTCCGGGAGCCCCGGCGCGAGCTTCGCCAGCAGGCCGGGCGAGCCGGTGACGATCACGGCGTCGAACTCCTGCGCGGGCACGCCGGCCGCGCGCACGCGCCAGCCGCCCTCATCGCCCTGCGGGCCGAGCGGCTCGAGCCCCTCGATCGGCGCGCCGAGGTGGACCTGGGCTCCGAGCGACTGGACCTTGGCGAGCAGCGCGTCGCAGAAGGCCTGGAAGCCGCCCTCGAAGTAGCCGAGCTTGAAGCTGCGGGCCTTGAAGCGCGCCCACAGCCACGCCATGTTGACCTCGTCGGCGTAGGGGCCGAACTTGCCCTCGAGCAGCGGCCGGATGAGCTCGCGGTAGGCGTGCGGCCCCATCCAGCGCCGGGTCCACTCGGCGGCGGTGGTCTGCTCGAGCTGGCGCCAGTTGTCGGTGGCGTACTTGAGGTAGGCGATGGCCGCGCCGAAGCGCACGCGGTCCGGGAAGGGCAGCGCGGGGAACGTCAGCACCGGCTTCACGCCGTCCAGCGCGTAGGTCTTGCCGCGCCACCACTGGGCGGTGATCGGGCGGCGGAAGAAGAGCTTATCGGCGAGCCCGATCTCCTGCACCAGCTGCTTAATCGCCACGTCGGTTTCGAACAGGTGGTGGTAGAAGCGCTCGAGCGGCCAGGCCCAGCGCTCGTCGCGGAAGCCCGAGGCCAGCCCGCCGGCGACGGGGGCGGCCTCGTACACAGTGACCGCGTACCCGGCGCGCGCCAGGTCGTAGGCGGCGGCGAGCCCGGCGATCCCGGCGCCCGCGATGGCTACTTTCATTGTTAGTTCTCCAGCGTGCGCTGAGCGCAATGATGTGGGAGAAGTTATTTCTGGGGGTTGCACCCCCTGGCCCCCGCTATGAGCCACAGCCGCGCTAGAGCTCTAGGGTGTCTCGGGCGCGGTCTCGCGGGCCCGGCCGAAGTCGCTCCAGCCCATGTGCTCCATCAGCATGTAGTACGCCCCGAGCAGCGTGATCGGCAGCCAGAGCGCCACGTGCAGCACGAGCGTGTAGCCGGCGGCGAGCGCCTGCGGCACCCCGTAGGCCGAGAGCACCGCGATCCCCGGCAGGTCGAAGGTGCCGACGTAGCCGGGCGAGGAGGGCAGGGTGGTGGCGAGGTTGACAACCGCGGTCATCAGCATCAGCACTAGGAACGAGACCTCGAATGGGAAGGCGTGCATGACGAACCAGTACTTGAGTGTCTCGGTGAGCCAGATCACGCACGACGAGAGGAAGATCAGCGCCAGCTCGCGCGGGCTGCGGAGCGACTGAAGGCCCTCGATGAACTTGTCGAACAGGCCGTGGACCTTCGGCCGCAGCCGCTCGGGGAGCAGGTGGTCCACCGCCCACGCGTACAGGCGCCCCATCTGGGCCGGGCGTGCGGCAAGGGCCAGGAAGGCGACCAGGGCGCCGAAGAACAGCACGCTGAAGATCGTGACCAGGGCGGCGTAGCCGGGGGGCAGCGGCGCGAACGGCAGTGTCACGAACACGAATAGCAGCATCACTAGGCCGTCGAACAGCCGCTCGAGCACTACTGTGGCGAGCGAGGCGCTGATCGGCACCCCCTCCTTGCGCCGCAGCACGTAGGAGCGCAGCACCTCGCCCGCGCGCGCCGGGTAGACGTTGTTGCCCATGTAGCCGATCACGACCACGGGGAACAGGCGGCGGGTGGGGATCTGCTTCATGTGGCGCAGCATGTAGTGCCAGCGCCAGGTGCGGGCCCACACAGCGCCGAAGTAGACAACGACGCCGGGGATGAGCCACCAGTAATTGGCCTGGCGCACCGTGTCCCAGAAGTGCCCGAGGTCCAGCCCGCGCAGTGCGACCCAGAGGAAGACGGCGCTGATGGCGATCCCGAGCCACAGCTTCCAGTTGCGTAGCAATGAGATGTCCTTCTGAACAGGTGCCGGCAGACCGCGCTCAGCAGCACACGTTTAAGGGGCAGCTACAACCGCGGAATGATACCCGTCGGCTAGATGCTTGTCAAAGGCGGCGCTCACCGGTCTGGGCGTGGCCAGATCGTCCAGAGCGCCAGCAGGGCCGCAGCAGCCCAGGCCCACTGCGCCTCGGGGAGCACCCCGTTGATGCGCAGCAGCACACCGCCGATGAAAAGCGCGCTCGCCAGGATACCGCCGGCGAGTCGCCCCGTGGCACGCTCCACCCGGCGCATGCCGCGCTCGAGGCGTGTCAGGTCCACCCGCAGCTGGAGATCGCCCCGATTGGCGGCTTTGTAGTAGGTGTCCATCTGGCGCGGCAGCGTCGCGGCCACCTGGCCCAGCACCGTCAGCTCGCGGCGCACTGCGTCCACCCAGTCCCCCTCGCGGCGCTGGCGCGCGATCATCTCGTCGGCGAACGGGCGGGTCTCCTCGAACAGGTTGATATCTGGGTGCAGCCCCGTGACGATGCCGCTCACCAGGCTGATCGCCCGCCCGAGGTAGATCAGGTCCTGCGGGATCTGGAACGGCAGGTCGCGCACCAGGTGCTCGGTCTCGTTGAAGATCTGCTCGACGTCCATGTTCGTCAGCTCGCGCTGCGTGCGGTCGTAGGTGTAGCGCAGCACCACGTTGAGCGCCTGGACGATCGGGCGCCGGTCGGTGCCGGGCAGCAGCATGCCGAGCTGGTCGAGGACCTCCACGATGCGCTCGGCGTCGTTGGTGGCCATGCCGACCACCCCCTCGCGCATGATCTCCATGATGCCCGGTCGCAGCTGACCCACCATCCCCGTGTCCAGGATCACGAGCGTGAACGGCGCGCCGGGCTGGGTGCCGTTGGTGGGCGCCGGTGGGGGGGCCTCGACCCGCACGAACAGGTTGCCGGGGTGCGGGTCGGCGTGGAAGAAGCCGTCCAGGAAGAACTGTTTGAGGAAGGCGTTGTTGAGGCGCGTGGCGAGCTCGGCGCGGTTCACGCCGGCGCGGCCGAGGGCGGCGTAGTCGCTGATCTTGATGCCGGCCATGCGCTCCATCACCAGCACGCGCCGGGTGGAGCGCTCGGGGTAGGGCTCGGGGAAGGCCACGCCGGGGGTGGTGGCGAAGTTGGCGCGGAAGGTGAGGCCGCTCTGGGCCTCCTGCACGTAGTCGAGCTCCTCGCGCAGCACGCGGGCGAACTCCTCGAACAGGCGCTCGAGGTCGGCGCGGCGGCGGATGAGCGGGTAGTTCTTGACCAGGCGCACCGCCCAGTGGATGGCGCTCAGGTCGATCTCGACGATCTCGTCGATGCGTGGGCGCTGCACCTTGACGGCCACGTCCCGCCCGTCGTGCAGGGCGGCGTAGTAGACCTGCCCGAGCGAGGCGGCGGCCACCGGCGTCGGGTCGAAGCTAGCGAACAGCTCCTCGGGGGCCGCGCCGAGCTCCTCGACGATCGTCTGCAGCACGTAGCCGAGCGGCGCGGCGGGGACCTCGTCCTGGAGGCCGGCGAGCTCGTCGGTGATCGCGGCGGGCAGGATATCGGCGCGGGCGCTGAGGAACTGGCCGAGCTTGATCAGCACGCCGCCGAGGCGCGCGGCCAGCCAGCGGAACTCACGCGCCATCTTGCGGTAGCGCGCAAGCCCTGAGCGCCGGACCCACCAGCCGGTGAGGCGGAAGCGGCCGAGGAAGATGTCGAAGATGTAGATATGGACGATGACGCCCAGGAAGAACCAGGAGACGCGCAGGAAGCGCCGCCTCCGGTTGACGCGGTAGGGTGGGAGGCTGGGGGCGTGCTGCGGCGGCTGCGGCGCGGGCCCTTGCTTCGTGATAGTTTGCACGCAGTGAATTATAGCACGGGGCGGCCTCACAGCGGCGCACGCAACCTGTCCTTGACGCGGTGCGGGGCGCGTGCTACTGTGGGCCTGGAGGTGCGACATGCGAACGAGCATCTGGCTCGTGCGGCACGGGCAGACACAACTGAACAAGGAGCGCCGCTACCAGGGGGATATCGACAGCCCGCTGACCCTCTACGGCCGCCTGCAGACCGAGGCGATGGCCCGGCGACTGGCGCGCACTCCGTTCACCGTGGCCGTGGTGAGTCCGAGTGAGCGTGCCCGCCTTATGGCCGAGGCGGTCCTCGCCGGGCGCAGCGTTCCGGTGGTGGTGGACCCGCGCTGGGCCGAGGTGCGCCACGGCCGCTGGGAAGGGCTGACCTACGCCGAGGTGGTGGCGCGCTATCGCGACGAGGCGGCGCAGCGCTTCGCCGACCCGATGACTGGCCGCGCGCAGGGGGGCGAGAGCCTGGCCGAGGTGCGCGAGCGGGTATCCAAGGGCTGGGAGGCGCTCCTGCGCGAGCGCCCCGGCGGCCGCATCCTGGTGGTCACGCACGCCACGCCCATACAGCTTGTGCTCTGCGGCGCGAGCGGCCTGTCCCCATCCGAGCACTGGCGCTGGCGCGTGGACCTCGGCAGCGTCACTGTGCTGGACGTGTACGGCGCCGGGCCGATCTTCCGCATGGTGAATGAGGTGCCCCGCCCCCTGCTCGGCCAGCCGGAACACGATGAGACCGATGACCTGATGCTGCGCTGATGTCGCGGCTCTGCGAGGATAGACCACGATGCCTCTCTCTCTCCTCGATGACCTCGCCCGGAGCGTCCCCCTGCTCGATGCGTCGTCCGAGCGCGCCGCCCGCGCCCGCCTCGACCAGCTCACCAAGCCCCCCGGGAGCCTTGGCGCCCTCGAGGATCTGGCCGCGCGCCTCGCCGCTATGACCGGCGAGGTCTGCCCCTCCGTCGAGCGCGCGGCGGTGCTCGTGGCCGCCGCAGACCATGGCGTCGTCGCCGAGGGCGTGAGCCCCTATCCGCAGGCCGTCACTGCCCAGATGGTGCTCAACTTCCTCAGCGGCGGCGCGGCGATCAACGCGCTCGCGGGGTCCACGGGCGCCCGCGTGGTGGTCGTGGACGCCGGCGTGGCCGCGGATCTGCCGGACCACCCGATGCTGCGGCGCGCCGCCGCCGCGCGCGGCACGGGGAACCTGCTGCGTGAGCCGGCTATGTCCCGCGCGGCGGCGGCGCGCATGGTCCTCGAGGGCGCCCGGCTCGTGTCCGAGGAGGCGGCCGCGGGGCTCGACCTGCTGGCCCTGGGTGAGATGGGCATCGGCAACTC
>JBDLTZ010000283.1:0-3408 GCA_039805565.1 Chloroflexota bacterium
CCCACGTGGGGACCTCCGCCCGCGTGTGCGGCCGCGCCGGGCACACGGACACGCCCCTCATACCGACCCTGGGCGGCTCGGAGCATCATAGCTGTGGAGGACTCCATACCATGGGTAAGCGGATCGTCCTGATCGGCGCGGGGAGCGCCCAATTCGGCTACGGCACCATCGGGGACATTCTCCAGAGCAACGTCCTCGAGGGCAGCCACATCGTCCTGCACGACATCAACCCCAGCACGCTCGCCGTGGTCGAGCGCAACGGCCGGGCGTTCATCGAGGAGCGCGGGCTCCCGTTCAGCATCTCCGCCACTACCGACCGGAGCGAGGCGTTCACCGGCGCCGACGTCCTGATCATCTCAATCGAGGTCGGCAACCGCTTCGAGCTCTGGGAGCAGGACTGGCGCATCCCGCAGCAGTACGGGGTGCAGCAGGTCTACGGCGAGAACGGCGGCCCAGGCGGCCTGTTCCACTCGCTGCGGATCATCCCACCCATCCTGGAGATCTGCGCCGCCGCGCGTGAGCTCTGCCCGCAGGCAACGATCTTCAACTTCAGCAACCCGATGAGCCGGATCTGCACGACAGTGCACCGCGCCTTCCCCGAGCTGCGCTTCATCGGGCTGTGCCACGAGATCGCCTCGCTGCGCCAGTTTCTGCCGCGTATCCTGGACGTGCCCTACGAAGAGCTCGAGGTGCGCGCGGGCGGCCTGAACCACTTCAGCGTGGTGCTCTCGGCGCGCTACCTGAGCAGCGGCCAGGACGCCTACCCCGACATCCGGGCCAAGGCGCCGCTGTTCTTCGCGAACATGCCCTCGATGAACGCGATCCACAAATATTTCAAGGAGACCGGACAGTGGCCCTCGAGTCCCGAGGACTTCGCCGCCGTAGAGACCGAGGCGTGGCCCGAGCGGCGCGTGTTCCAGGTGATTCTGGAGCGGTTCGGGCTGATGCCGATCACGAGCGACAGCCACTTCGGCGAGTACATCCCCTGGGCCTACGACGTGACCGACCACCGCGGCATCCTGGACTTCTACCGCTTCTACAAGGAGTACCTGGCGCACGTCGAGCCGAAGATTGAGCTGCGCCTCGGCGAGCGCATCGTCCCGATCATCGAGGGGATGATGACTAACTCGGACTACATCGAGGAGGCGGTCAACATCCCCAACGCCGGCTATCTCCCCGACCTCCCCGATTGGATCGCCGTCGAGGTGCCGGCGCAGGTCGACAAGAGCGGCGTGCACGGGCTGAAGCTCGGCCAGCTGCCGCGCGGCTTTGCGGGGCTCCTACGGAACCAGGTGGCGGCCCATGATCTGACAGCTGAGGCGGTGCTGACGAAGTCGAAGGCCGCCGCGCTCCAGGCCCTGCTGGTGGACCCAGTGGTCAATCAGTACCGCGGCCTGGAGGAGATGCTGGACACGATGATCGCGTACCAGGAGCGCTGGCTCGGATACCTGCAGTAGCGCCGGGCACCGAGCTGCAGCGCTTCCCAATGTAGACAACCCGCTCTCCCGCCAGGGGGCGGGCGAGGCTAGTGCTGCTGCTGCTGGCCGAGGCGCCCTTCCCGCTGCTGCCCTTGGGCCCGCTGCTGCGCCTCCTCATCCCGTACGAGCTCATCGTGGGCGCCCAAGTCATGCTGGCGCTCGGCATCGCCTACGTGATGACGCGGCACGATCTGTTCGGGATCGATGCCGCACGGCGCCGCACGCTCGACTACACGCTGGTATCGTTCGGGCTGCTCGTGATCTCCTTCGGGGTCACCGGGCTGCTGGCGCAGGTCAGCCGGGACTTTGGCGGAACGTGGGGCCTGGTGGGGACGGTGGTGAGCGTGATCGCGGCGGCGGCCGCCTTCACCCCGCTGCGGCACGTGACCCAAGGCGCGATCGACCGGGCTTTCTACCCCGAGCGGCTGCGCTTCGGCGAGGCGATCGCGGCGGCGCGCACGAGGCTCGCCCGCGTCGTGCGGCCAATACAACGCCAGAAGGCATCTTCCCGCTGGCTCACCCTCGGCCAGGCATCACATCTCGACGCTGGTGCCGATCTCGAAGACACGCGAGGGCGGCAGGCGGAAGAAATCCGTCGCGCTGGCAGCGTTGCGCCGCATAAGCGTGTAGAGGTGCTCGCGCCAGGGCGCCATGCTCGGCAGGTCCGTGCGGATCACGCGAGTCCGGTTGACGAAGTACGGCACGCGGTCGAAGTCCACGTGCAGCCCCGGCACGCTGAGGCGCGAGCGCCCGTGGCACGTCGATCTCCTCCATGAATCCGAAGCAGACAGAGACTCGGTAGAACCCCAGGTCGAGCGGCTCGACCTCCAGCCGCCTCTCCTCGGAGACGTGCGGCGACCCATCGATCCGCACAGTGGTCAGGAGCACCTGCTCGTGAACCACGCCGTTGTGGCGCAGGTTGGCAAGCAGGGCGGCGGGGGCGCCGTTCGGGTTCGCGCTCAGGAAGACGGCCGCGCCGGGGGCGCGTACCGGGCGCTCGTCTCTGATGCGCTGGAGCAGCAGGTCGAGCGAGAGCTCCAGGTCCTGCTCGTAGGTGAAGATGATCCGGCTGCCGCGCTTCCAGGTGGTCATGAGCGTGAAGAGCACCAGCGCGACGGCGAGCGGGAACCAGCCGCCCTGCGGGATCTTGGTCAGGTTCGACCCGAGGAACGCCAGGTCGACCAGCAGCAGCAGGCCCGCGATCAGCCCGACGCGCGCCCAGCTCCAGCCCCAGTGGTTACGCGCCACCACTGCGAACATCGCCGTGGTGATCCCCATGGTGAGCGTGACTGCCACGCCGTAGGCCGCCGCGAGGTTGCTCGACGTCCGGAAGCCGAGCACGACCAGGATGCAGCCGATCATCAGCGCCCAGTTGATCGAGGGGATGTAGATCTGCCCAAACTCCTGCGACGAGGTGTGGACGATCGGCATGCGCGGCAGGAATCCGAGGTTCTCGGCCTGCATGGTGATCGAGAAGACGCCCGAGATCAGGGCCTGGGAGGCGATGATCGTGGCGGCGGTGGCGAGCGCGACGAGCGGGTAAAGCGCCCAGGAGGGCGCCATCAGGTAGAAGAGATTCGGCGCCGCCTCAGGCTCGCGCAGCAGGAGCGCGCCCTGGCCGAAGTAGTTCAGCACAAGCGCCGGCAGCACGAGGCTGAGCCAGGCGAGCCGGATGGGCCGCGCCCCCACGTGCCCCATATCGGCGTACAGCGACTCCCCTCCGGTGACGACCAGGAACACAGTGCCGATCACCAGGTAGCCGCGCCAGCCGTTCTCGGCGAAGAACGACACCGCGTAGGCGGGGTTCACAGCCGACAGCACCGCCGGGTTGCGGAGGATATTGCTGACGCCGAGCAGGGCCAGCACCACAAACCAGAGCAGCATGACCGGGCCGAAGACCCGGCCGAGGCGAGCCGTGCCGCCGCGCTGG
>JBDLTZ010000284.1:0-18691 GCA_039805565.1 Chloroflexota bacterium
CGGGACTGAAGCGCAGCAGCCCGGCCCGCGCCACCAGAAGGCCGCTGCCGAACGGCGCATAGAGCTTATGAGCGGAACAGGCGAGATAGTCGATGCCCCAGCGCTCAACCTCGACCTTGCGATGGGCGACGAGCTGCGCCGCGTCTACCAGCAGGCGCGCCCCGTAGCGGTGCACGATGGCGCTGATCGCCGCCAGGTCGTTGACAACGCCAAGCACATTGGATGCACCAGACACCGCTACGAGCGCGATCCGCTGCCGCCCGTGTTCGCTCCGCTGGTTATACGCCTGCAACACGGCCTCGAGCTCGGCCAGGCTCACGAAGCCCTCGTCGTCGATGGCGAGCCGGACCAGCCGCACACCGGGGATGCTGCGCCAGGGAAGCTCGTTGGAGTTGTGTTCGAGCAAGGTGTTGAGCACGACCGGCTCGCTCCCTGATGCTACCTCGTGTCCGAGGCTCGCCGCGACCAGGTTGATCGCCTCGGTCGTGTTCGCCGTGAAGATCAGCTGGTAGCCCGCCGGCGGCGCCCCCAGGGCCGCAGCGCAGATCGACCGCACCTCGCGGACGATCTCAGCCTGCACCAGCCTGGGCTGCCCCCACGCCTGCTGGACCACGTCCCAGACCGGCGCGAACGTGGGTGTGCTCGCGGCGTTGTCCAGGTTGATGAAGGGGCGCGGGCCGTCCGTGGTCGGAACCAGCACATCGCGGCCGACAAGGGTCTGGTTGAGCGCGTCCAACAGCTCGTATCCGGTGAGGTGCGCGAGCTCGTCGTGGGCGAGGATGTCAGCGGCAGAGCAAGGTGTGCCGACCTGGCCCGCGAATACTCTCGACCCGAAGCGCCGGGTCAGCTCAAGGGCCCGGGCGAACGCGATCACGTTGATGATCGGAGGTGTGCCCGCCTCAAAGCGGTCGGGCGCTGCAGCCCAGACCACCCAGTTCGGCCCAACCAGGCGGGCCGTCCCCCCACCGGGCTCAAACGGCGCGCCCTGGGGCAACGCCCTGCGCCGCACGACCAGCGCCCGCAGGCCCAGCGGCAGCCCCATGTCCTGGCTCGACAGTGTCGTGACGTGCCGCGGGTCAAGCTGCCGCTCAAGGAGTGCTACACGCCGCGGCGTGCAGAAGATAACGGTGTTGGTAGCACTGGAACGCCCAACATGGGCGAGGACAAGCGCCCGCGCCTGCTCGTAGAGATAGGTGGTCACGGTCGAGTGGTGCCCGCTCCCCCGGTGGACGTTCGCGTAGGTCTTCAACGCCACCCCTACCGCTTCGCAGAGCTCAGCAAAGGCCTGCTCCCGCTCGGCTTCAGTTGGGTTGTGCTGGGGAGGTGCCTCCAGCGCAGCCGGATGTTCGGCGATCATCGCGTTCATACGACTGCTCCTGCATGATGTAGAGCACCCCGATGATGGTTGCGCTTTTACGGTAGGGATTCATCGCGTTGCTCCCTCTCTAACGTGAGCGCCCGTCGCGGGTTTTGCCGCCCGCGTTGCGGCTGTCCCTCCACGCCGCTGGCGTCAGCGCAGCGTCACCTGCCCGCCCCTGCGAGATGCACCGAGGCGATGGCCTCATCGCCTGGCGCCGGCTCCGCCTGCTGCTTCGTGCGCAGTAGCACAAAGCCCAGCCAGGCAAACCACAGGATCTGCAGGAGGCCAAAGGCGAGCGCGCTCTCGCGCAGCGCCGGGATAATCGACACGAGGCCCGCGAGCCCTGTCGCGATGCCCAGCCAGTTCAGCGCCCTCGGCAGGCGCTGCGAGCGGAGACCGGCCAGGCTCACCAGCAGTACCCAGGGCCCGCCAAGGGCCTCACCCCCGGCGCCGCCCAGACCGTCCGCAACGCTCTCGATGACCTGCCACGCCCCGGCGGCGCCGGCCGGGTCGGCCCGCTGGAGGGCGACGACATACTCCATCCCCATGTTGGCGACGGCGCCGCTGGCGATCAGGAGACAGGACCAGATCACGCCCCACCCGGCGATCACCCGCGCCATCGCCGGGGTCTCGCCGCTCAGCCGCGCATAGAGCGCGAGTGCGAGAACCGTGAGCACGAGACCGAAGACCACGTACGCGAGCAGGTTGAAGATGGAGAGGCTGCCCTGGTGACTGACCAGGAGCTCGAGCTTCGCTGCCGGGGTGACTGCCCCCTGGTAGTCAAGGACTACCAGAAAGAACGGGATCGCCGCCAGGTAGGCGAAGGCGAGATAGAGCGCGGCGATGCCGCCGACACGCTGGTGACTCGGCACCCTGCTATGGGTGTGTTCCATGGCACAGCCCTTTCGTGCGAGACCACGATATGCTTGCGGTGACTCCGGAGCGGCGAAACAGCGCGCTGGCCAGCGAGTCGCCGATCAGCAACACCAGCCAGTTGATGGGGAGAACGTCACCGCCGTCAGCGCGGCGGTCAGATTCGACGCATACCACCCGAGGCGCGCTGCCGGTAGGGCGGGCCCATCATCAGGTGGCGTGGCGCGAACCGGATCAGCAATACGGTGCCTCCGATCCCCTCGGCGCGATTATGCCGCTGCCATAGCACGAGCGGGGCGCCGCAGTACGTGGGCGGGCTGCCCGACAAAGCGCTCAGCACCGGCGCCACGCCCAGCCCGTAGACCACGGTGGGCTTACTCTATCGTAGAAACCTCGCGCGCCCTGGCCCGGGATGGCGTGGTGAGAGCATAGCCCGTGCAGGGGTGATCGTGTGTCACCTTGCTGGGTGACACGGATGGATCGGTCTGCGTATGCGGCTCTGGCGCCCTAGTCGAGGACGGTGTATGCGCGGGTAGAAGGTTGGCACTGCTCGTCAGTAGCCCACACACGGCCCGCTCTTCCGGTGGTATCTCAGATTATGGCTCCTCAAGGCGGCCCTCGAACGTCACGCCGAGTTCATGCGCGGTTTCCTGGCCTGTCATCAGCACCCGACTACCCTCAACTCGCATACGGAAGATGATGTGGTCGTTGTTGGCGATGTTGTCGTACTCGAAGACGAAGGTCTGGGCGTCGGCCCAGGCGCCTCGGTAGCCCTGTGGCAGACCGTGCTCTCCCGACGACATCCGGTAGATTCCATCCAGCCCGAGCGGCGCGCGTACCACCTGCTCGCTGCCGAAATGCTTGAGCGCCAGGTTTGCCTCAGCCGTCTCATCGAAGGTGAGCACCGCAGTCTCCATCTCGATGGGGTTCGGCTCGAACACAAAGGTCTTGCCTGAAATCTCCCTGGCGATCTCGGGAAGTGGCGCGACGGGCTGCGGCGCTGGCGGCTGTGCCACGCCCCTGACGGCGGCCTCAAGCTGCGCTACACCATCGGGGTTCGCCGGCAACGGCTCCTGCATATCGACCGCCGCAGGTTCGAGGAACGAGATCATCTCGTCGTACTCGAAACCACCGCCCGTCGTGACGATGATTACGTTCAGGGCCGGAATTACATGTATACGCTGCCCGCCACGCCCTATGGCGGCGTACTGGAGCGGGTCTTCGCCCGTGATCCACCAGCCGTAGCCGTACTTGTCGTTATCAGCTGTCTCGGCCATCTGCACCCTGGCAGAGGCTTCCACCCACTCGCTCGGTACGACCTGCTGGCCGTCCCACTGGCCGCTGTTGAGCCACAGGTAGCCAACCTTCGCCATATCGTGCGGGTGCAGATACAGATCACCCCAGCCATCGCTGAAGCCCTGCGGGTCGCTCTCCCAGAGGGCGTCCTGAATGCCCAGCGGCGCGAAAAGGTTTTGGCGGGCAAACTCGAGCGCGGTCATACCAGTCGCCCGTTGCAGGATCGGCGAGAGCAGGTGGATGGCCGGGCTACAGTAGATGAAGCGTGTGCCAGGTTCGGCGACCACGTTGCGGTCCAGGACGAACTGGACATAGTCGGGCGCCGCCTGCATCTGCCGGCGGGTCTCCTCGTCGCGCTCGGCGGTGCACTCCAGCCCGGATGACATGCTGGCGAGCTGGCGCACGGTGATGCGCTCCTTGAGCGCATCGCGGTTGGCGACGGTGCGGTCGGGGAAGAAGGAGAGCATGGGCGCGTCGAGGCTCAGCTTGCCCTGGTCGGCGGCGATCGCAATCAGCGTGGTCATCACGCTCTTGGTCACGGAGGCCACATCGTGGACGGTGCTGCCGTCGTAGGGGTAGAAGGCGGCATCGACGACGACCTTGCCATTGCGGACGACCAGCAGGCTATGGATGTCGATGTTCTGCTCCCGCATGGCCTGCAACCCTGCCGCCAGTTTCGCGGAGTCAAACCCCTGTTCCTCGGGCGTACTGCGCTGCCAGCTCTGTGTGGGCCAGGAGGTTGGTGCGGCAATTGGCGCTGGGGCGCGCAGGCGGGGAGCGAGCAGGAGGAAGAGCAGCAGCGCCACAATGGTAAGCGGCACCAGCCACGGCAGGAGCGTACGCCCAGTCTGTTTCCCTTTTTGTGTCGGGACCATCACACACCTCCGTTCTCAGGCCACCCGCCCCCCGGAGGGTTGGCTGCCACGTGAGGGACCCGTGGTTGGCTACACCGACCAATGCGACGACGAGCCACCACGTCGCGGCCGACGGCCGTTGGTCCAGCGCAGAGCGAAAGTTGCTCCAGCTCGTGGGATCCAAGCGGGAGCGCAGCACCGGGGAGCGGGCGCGGAGGGAGTGTGCGGAAGGGGGCGCAGGGCGCGGTGTGCGGTGGCTTGGCCACATGCGAGCCAGGTGGCGGTCGGCCACCTGCGTCCAGTGTAACAGGCGGGGCGACGTCTGTCAGAGAACACCCAGACACGCCAGGTGATCATTGCTGAACCGCGCAACCCTGTGATGATCGAAACACACGGGATGCGCTGTTCACCGTTGGAACAAGTGCCAGCGGCTCGCCAGGGCGATACTTACGCTGTGGCGTCGGCTGCATGAGCTCCCCCAGATGCGGGCCTCGGCGCAGCCCACTGCCGGCCGGATGGTGAACTCACCTTCCCTCCCTGGTTATCGTCTTGTTTCGTCGGCGACCGGGCGAGGGTAGTAGACTCCTCCAAACAGGAGGCCCGCAATGCACGTGAAAACTCGGGGAGTCATGAAGGTTGTGACAGGCCTGGCCAGCCTGGCTATCCTCGTGCTGGCCGCATCCGCGCTGAGCAACCTGGGGCTCCCCACCCGCTCGCAGGTGGTCGAGCACCTGGGAGACGCCGAAAAAGCCCGGCTCGCCGAGCTCTTCCACCTGCGCCAGCAGCTGGGCGACGCGGTCTGGCCGGGCTGGGGTCAGGCCGACGTCCCGGTGATTGTCTACAACGAGGCCTACGCCTTCCTCGTCGGCTACCCCGGCCCACCGCCCCCGGGCTGGCTGAAGATGCCCCAGGCCAGCCCGCGCGGCGGCCCCTGGGAGCTGGTGCCCGGCGACAGCTTCGGCGGTCAGCCCTACTACCGCCAGCGCCTGCTTGACCCGCGCATCACCCCCGAGAGCTTTACCGTGCTCGTCGGAGAGCGCTGGGTCGCCACGCTGGCGACGAAGGAGTTCGCGCAGATCGATTTCGTGCGCGGCCTCCGCGCCGAGCTGCCGCCCCTGCTGCGCCCGTTCGTCCCCTACCGGCTGCTCTGGCACCTCCTGATGGGCGAGAGCGAGACCTACATCGGGGCGCTCGCCCACGAAACCTTCCACGCCTACCAGGGGCAGGTTGCGGCGGAGCGCCTGGGGCACGCCGAGCGCGTTACCGCGCAGGAGGAGCATTACCCCTGGCAGGACCCCGGCCTTGCCGCCGCCTGGCAGGAGGAGGTTGACCTGCTTGCCGACGCAGTGCGGGCAAGCTCGGATGTCGAGGCGACTGTGCTGGCCCGCCGCTTTCTGAGCCGGCGCGACGAGCGCCGCGCCCAGGCCAGCCTCGCCCCGGCCCTCATCGACTACGAGCGCCAGCGCGAGTGGCTCGAGGGGCTGGCGAAGTACGCTGAGCTTGCCCTCGGCCGAGCGGCCGCCCGGACGCCGGGCTATCAGCCCGTCCCCGCCCTCGCCGGAGACCCAGAGTTCCATCAGTACGCCACGCGCGAGCAGTTCTGGGCGCGGCAACTGGAGGAGACTCGGCGGCTGGCGAGGCGCTCGGGCGAGACCCGCTTCTACTACGCTGGCGCCGCCCAGGTGGCGCTCCTGGACCGACTCATGCCAGGGTGGCAGGTGCGGCTCATCGGCGGGCAGGAGGCGCCGGAGGATCTGCTACGCAAGGCTGTTGCAGCCGACCCGTGAGATCAGGTGCCTCGCGCGACGAACCTCTGGGTGAAGAAACGCTCCCGCCAGGTAGCCCCTTCCTTATCACTGCCCACCGCAGCGCCGGCGTATACTCAGGTTGCTGAGGGGGCGTTGCTCCTATCGGCTGTTTCCGTTTTTCTCCCATCCGGTAGCCCGCCCCCACGGCAGCGCATCCCCTCCACAACGTGCGGAGAGGGACATCTCGTCGAGGGAGGAGGTCATCGATGGGAACAACGTTACACCAGGGAGATGCAAAGGAGGCCCTGAACCAGCGCCTGGAGGCGATCGGGTGGGGCCTGTTCCTGATTACTATCGGCGTACTCTGGCTGGCCCCGCAGGGCGTCGTGCCCGAAGGCACCTGGCTGATCGCGGCGGGGGTTATCCTGCTCGGCGTCAACCTGGCGCGCTATCTCAACGCCATCAAGCTGAGCGGCACGAGCCTGCTTCTGGGGCTCCTCGCCATCGTCTTTGGGATCGGGGAGTTCTTCGGGCTGCAGTTGCCGTTCGTCGCCATCCTGTTGATCATCTTTGGGGCGGGCATGCTCCTGCGGCCCTGGCTCGACCCGCTGCTTGAGCGACGGCGAACCTGAACAGGCCACAGCCGCTCGGCGCAGCATCTCGTCACGCCGCGTATAAGAGCTTCCAGGTAGCCTGAGCGCAGGCTGCTATGCACCATGCCCGCTGATGAAAGGCTCTACCGAGCCGGCGTGCATCTGAGGGGAGGTGCGCCATGCGCGTAACGTCGCATGATCGGCCTCGTGTCGACCGTCCTATGAATGCCAGTGCCGGCAGCAGCGTGATCGCCGGGCTTATCGGCGGCCTGCTGGGGACCGTCGTAATGGACCTGTTCGGCGCCGGGCTGTTTGTGGCGATGGGCGCCCCGGCCACCCTCTCCTTCGCCGTTATTGGCGATGCCGCAGCGGGCTTTGGTGCACTGCTCGGCATCGCGCTCGCCGGCGGCGCGCCGCTGGGGGTGCTGCTGCACTACCTGATCGGCCTGGGGCTCGGGGCCATCTTTGGCGCGGCCGTCTCACAGTTCGCGCCGCTGCGTGCGCTCTCCACGTGGAGGGGTGTAGGACTGGCTGTGCTCTTCGTCGAGGTTATGAGCCAGCCGCTGCTCGCGGCCGCCGCGCTGCTCTTGCACATGACGGCGGCAGAGGCTGCCCAGTGGTTCGGCATCTCCTTCGTCATGCACCTGGTCTACGGCCTCGTCCTCGGGCTCATCGTCTACCGCTACCGGAGGCGAGGCGCTGCGCTGCCGCCCACTCAGGGCTGATTCCGGAGCAGCTGTGCGTTCGCCACGACCGTTGCCTGCTGATGGCGGCTCTGTCGAGGCGCCGGTGGAGGCCATGATGATCACCCTGCTGTCACGTCTGCACGTTGGCCTTGTCCACGGCGCGGATCTCTTCGCCTTCCTCATCGATCCGACCGACGAGGCGTACCAGCGCTGGTGGCCGGGGACGCATCTTGCCTTCCACCGCCTGAGATCGACCCCCGGCCATGTGGGCGATGTCGTCCACATGGACGAGCTCATCGGGGCGCGGCGGGTGAGGCTGACCGGGGTCATCATTGCTGCGGAGCCAGGCAAGCGCATCGTGTGGCAGCTAAAAGCAGGCCTGCGCTTGCCGGCCTGGCTCACGCTGACGTTTGACGATGATTCGGCGGGCGTCACGATCACACACGAGATCCGAGCTGGCTTGCGGGGCGTTGGCCGCATTCTGGACCCCCTGCTTCGCCGGTACTTCTCGGAAGTGTTCGCACGGGCGCTGGACGCGCACGTCAGGGCCGAGTTCCCAAAGCTGCGCGATATGCTCGTGCTCGCTTAGCGAACAGACACCAGGCCGCTCGATCGAGACGCAGTTGAGCCAGGCACGCGAGCAAGGAGGCAGCGATGCGGATCCTCATCTATGGAGCGGGAGTGCTCGGCAGCCTGTACGCGGCCCGGCTCGCGGCAGCCGGGGACGAGGTGACAGTGCTGGCCCACGGCCAGCGCCTCGGCGAGCTCCGCGCCCGGGGCATCGAGCTCGAAGACGCCCTGAGCGGCCAGCGGACAACCATGCAGGTCGACGTCATCGAACGCCTGGAGCCCGACGACGCCTACGACCTCGTCGTTGTCCTGATGCAGAAGCAGCAGGTCGCGGCGATCCTGCCGGCGCTCGCCGCGAGCCGGCACACGCCCAACGTCCTCTTCATGACCAACAACGCCGCCGGTCCCGACGCGTATATCGCGGCACTCGGCCGCGAGCGGGTGCTGCTCGGCTTCCCCGGCGCCGGCGGGGTGCGGGCGGGCAGTGCCGTGCGGGTCTATGTGGCCCCTCGGGGGACACAGCCCACCACGCTCGGCGAGCTGGACGGGGCGATCACCCCGCGCCTGCGCCAGATCGCTGCCCACCTCGAGCGCGCCGGCTTCCCGGTAGCGCTCAGTCGGCATATGGACGCCTGGCTGAAGACCCACGTCGCCCTCGTCAGCCCGATCGCCAACGCGCTCTATTTGGCTGCCGGTGATACGTACCGGCTGGCCCGCACCCGCGACGGGCTGGCGCTGCTTGTCCGCGCGATCCGCGAGGGCCTGGAGGTGCTGCGTGCCCTGGGCGTCCCGATCACCCCGGCGAAGTACCGCCTGCTCGCCCGCCTGCCCGAGCCGCTGCTGGTCACCCTGCTCCGCCACGGGCTGGCCAGCGAGCGGGCGGCGGTGGCGCTCGCCGGCCACGCCAACGCCGCGCGGGCTGAGATGGCGGCCCTGGCCGAGGAGTTCCGCGCGCTGGCCGACCAGGCCTCCGTGCCGAGGCCGGCAATCGACCGGCTGGCGGCCTACCTCGACCCGGCTATCCCGCCGCTGGCCGAGGGCAGCGCCGACCTGCCCCTGCACTGGGAGGGCGCGGGCGCCCTCGGCGGCGGCCTGCTTGGGGCGGGCCTGCCAGGAAGCTGGCGCTGGATGGGACTGCCCGGCGGCGCGCTGGCCGGGCTGCTGCTCGGCCGACGAATGTCCGCCCCGCGCCGCATGCCGCTGGCCCGGCGCTGGCAGCGCGCCCTGGCCAGGCGGCGTGGCCCCGATGTGGCCGCGGCGGTCATCGCGCGGGCGGAGGAGTGCCACCGCGCGCTCTACGCCGGACGGACGCGCTACGCAAACCCGGCGCTGCGCTGGCACCTCGAGCAGCGCATTCTGCCTATCTTTGCCCTTTACCAGGCCCTGCGCGCAGAGCTCGGCGAGCAAGACGCGGCCCTGGCCGAGGTGGAGGCGCTCTGCCGCTCGGCCTTCGCCGGGCGACGGCGCCAGGTCGCGCTGCTGCGGCTCCTGCCTGACCCCTTCCCGCTCTTTCGCTGGATCGGCCGGCGGACGATGCGGCGCTCCTACCCGCCCGAGGGCTGGACGACCGAGTGGCTCGCCGACGACGACAGCTGCCTGGCCTTCAATATCCGCAGCTGCCTCTACCTGGACACGCTGCGGGCCTACGGCGCGTCGGAGCTGCTACCGACGATCTGCGGCTTCGACGACTGGATGTTCGAGCCCCTGCCCCCGAGCATCGCCTGGGAGCGTACCACCACGCTGGGCCGGGGCGGCGACCGCTGCGACTTCTGCTGGCGGCGAGTCGATGCGGTGGGAGTGGACCGGCTGGCCTCGGGGCGTGCCGCAGCGACCCAGTCTGGTCGCCGCTAGATGGTCGGCAGCACTATCGGCGAGGCTCTGATGCATACGCCAGCGCAGATGACACAACCAGCAAGGGAGGCGACGCCGGCGCCCTTCAACGTCTGGGAGCGCGCCGGGATCACCGAGCACATGGGCGGGGTCGGCGCGACCGAGCGCCTGCTGGCGCGCTGCCAGTTGGCGCCCGGCCAGTTCGCGCTCGACCTTGGCTGTGGCACCGGCTACACGACGGCGCTGCTGGCGGCGCGGCATCATGCCCGGGTGACCGCGCTCGACCTCAACCTGGCGCTGGTCTCGCGGGCGCGCGAGCGGGCTGCCCGCGCAGGTGTGAGCGAGCGTGTCCGCCTGCTCCAGGCCGACGGCCACGCGCTGCCGCTCGCCGCGGCGAGCTTCGACCTGGTCGTCGTCGAGTCGGTGCTGGTCTTCTGCGCTGTCCCACAAATGCTGGCCGAAATCTGGCGCGTGCTCCGGCCGGGCGGCCGGCTCGGGCTCAACGAGCTGACGCTGTGTCGGCCGGCGAGCTCGGCGCTGCTTGAGATGCTGGACAGCCTCTCCATCCATCCCCGCACCGAGGAGGGCTGGTGTGGCGCGCTGGAGCAGTCGGGGTTTGCTACCGGCTGGGCCACCGTCAAGCGGTTGTCGCTGCATGTACAGCTCAGCAGCCACCTGCAGGTCGACGGCCCGCGCGTGTACCTCTTGGCGCTGGCCCGCGGCCTGGCCGACCCGGCGCTGCGGCAGTTGTTCTGCACCAGGGGGATGCTGAGGGCGGCGCGCCAGTTTCTGCCGGACGTCGGCTACGGCCTCTACGTGGCGATGAAGCGGTAGCGCGATACGGCTCACCGAGCGAGGATTGCCATGGCGTACATCATCACGCGTGTGTGCATTCGTGCCGGGGATTGCGTCGATGTTTGCCCGGTCGCCTGCATCGTGCCCGGGCCGAGCGGTGAGGCGGCCTGGCCGATCTTCTACATCGACCCGGATAGTTGTATCGACTGCGGCGCCTGTGTTCCGGCCTGCCCGGCCGACGCCATCTTCTCCGAGGATGAGGTGCCGGCGGCGTACGCCGACGACATCGCCCTGAACCGGCGCTTCTTCGCCGAGGGCCCGGGCTACTGGGCCTTTGACCTCGACCGGGAGCGCGTGCAGGTCCGCACCACCTGACCGTGCGCGCCCGCTCGGTCGTGCGTGGATGTTTCGCCCCAGCGGTATGTCTCAAAGGAGGGCCGTATGAGTGCGCTGACCCTTGCCCTCGCCGACCCCGCCGCCACGCTGGAAACTGCCGGTGGAAAGGGGGCCTCGCTGGCCAGTCTCTGCGCGGCGGGGCTGCCGGTGCCGGGCGGCTTCCACGTGACCACCGCAGCCTACCGGCGCTTCGTCGCCGCCAACGGCCTCCAGCCCCGGATTGAGCAGGAGCTCGCCGGCGTTGACCTCGCAGACCCGGCCACGCTCGAGGCCGCCTCCCGCCGCATCGGCGCGCTGTTCGCCGCAGGCGTGATCCCGCCCGAGATCGGCGAGGCGATGAGCGCCGGCTACGCTGCCCTGAACGACGCCCCGGTCGCGGTGCGCTCGTCGGCCACCGCCGAGGACCTACCTGGCGCCTCCTTCGCCGGCCAGCAGGAGAGCTACCTCAACGTTCGGGGCGCCACTGCCGTTCTGGAGGCGGTCAAACGCTGCTGGGCCTCGCTCTGGACGGCCCGCGCGATCGCCTACCGGCTCAAGAACCAGATCGACCAGGGGCGCGTCGCCCTGGCGGTGGTCGTGCAGGAGTTGGTCGACGCCGACGCCGCAGGGATCCTGTTCACCGCCAACCCGACTAACGGGCGGCGCGACGAGCTGCTGATCAGCGCCGCCTGGGGGCTGGGCGAGGCCGTCGTCTCGGGCGCGGTCACGCCGGATACGGTGACGGTGCAGAAGGCGACCGGCCGCGTGCTCCGCCGCGAGACCGCGGAGAAGGCGCTGATGACTGTCCGCACGGCGCAGGGGACCAGTGACGTCCCGGTCCCCGAGGGCAAGCGAAAGCTGGAGGTGCTCAGCAACGCGCAGGTGTGCGAGCTGGCCCGCCTGGGCGAGCAGATCGAGCGCTCCTACGCGATGCCGATGGATGTGGAGTGGGCGCTGACTGGCGACCAGCTCTTCGTCGTGCAGGCC
This sequence comes from Chloroflexota bacterium, assembly GCA_039805565.1. Classification (GTDB taxonomy): domain Bacteria; phylum Chloroflexota; class Chloroflexia; order Chloroflexales; family Roseiflexaceae; genus CALJIC01. The sequence continues at coordinate 11,968 of JBDLTZ010000284.1, forward strand.
CGCCCAATCACCGCCCTGCCGCCCGAGTGGAAAGCGCCGGAGCCCGACGCCCTCTTCGCCCGCGGCAGCCTGGCCGAGCATATCGCCAGCCCGGTCACACCCCTGTTCGCCACGCTGGGGCTCGAGCTCGCCAACCGCGCCACCATCCAGCTGTGGGAGCGGTTCGTGGGCAAAGGCACCCGCAGCCTGCTCCCCGCGGCGGGCGCCTACCAGGCCGTCAACGGCTATGTCTTCCTAGGCATCCGCATGGGAGCGAAGAACATTGTGAGCATGGTCCGCATGACGTTCTCGCAGCTGACCCCGATGCTGCGCGGGAGCGTGGCCCGCTGGCGGGCCGCGCGGCAGGAGCTGGCCGCGGCGGTCGAGGAGTGGGAGCGCAGACCAGTCGAGGCGCTGTCGCCAGCCGAGCTGCTGGCAGGTGTCAGGGCGGTGTTCGGCGCTGCCTGCCGCTACTACACCGTGATCCAGACCACCCTGCCGGCCGCGTCGACCAGCGAGCTGCTGTTTAGCGGGCTGTACGAGCGCCTGATCCGCCGCAGAGGCGACCCTCCGGCGACGACCTTCCTGCTCGGCGGCGATACCACAGCCCTGCGGGCGGAGCAGTCCCTGTTCGACATCGCCGCCTGGCTACGCGGCGAGCCGGAGCTGGTCGCGTATGTCGCGCAGGCCCCGGTCGAGCAGCTGGAGCAGGAGCTGAGGCAGGAATGTGCTCCGGGGGTGCTCCCTGGCACCGCCTGGGCGGAGTGGCGGGGTCGTTTCCAGCGCCACCTTGACACGTTCGGCCGCACCGCCTACGAGTTCGACTTCGCCCACCCCACGCCGTACGATGCGCCTGCCCCGCTGCTGGAGGCAATCAAGGCCTTCCTGAGCGGCACGGTGGCTGAGCCGCACCGCCGCCAGCGCGAGGCCGTCGAACGGCGGGAGCAGGCCACCCGGGCGGTGCTGGAGCGGGTTGGCTGGCCGCGCCGGGGCTGGTTCGTAAAGCTGCTGCGCTGGGCGCAGGCGACCGGGCCGATGCGCGAGGACTGCATCTTCGACATGGGCATGGGCCACCCTCTACTCCGCCGCCTGTTCGGCGAGCTCGGCCGCCGCTTCGTCGCCGGCGGAGCGATCGGACAGGCCGACGATATCTACTGGCTGGAGCAAGCTGAGGTGGAGCAGCTCGCCGCCACGCTCGGGCGTGGCGACCCGCTGCCCGACCTCGGCGCGCGCATCCCGGCGCGCAAGGAGCAGTGGCAGTGCTCGCTCACGCTCACCCCCCCGCTCATGCTGCCGGAGCGCTCGGGCTGGTCGCGCCTGTTCCATGGCGGGGAGGCCGAGCGCAAGGGCGGTAAGGTGGTGCTGCGCGGCGTGGGTACGAGCGGCGGGCTTGTCACGGCACCGGCGCGGGTCCTGTTCGGCGCGGAGGAGTTCGGCACGCTCAGGCCGGGCGAGGTGCTGGTGGCCGTCACCACCACCCCGGCCTGGACGCCCTTGTTCGCGCAGGCCGCGGCGGTGGTCACCGACATCGGCGGGCCGCTCAGCCACAGCAGCATCGTCGCCCGCGAGTACGGCATCCCGGCGGTGATGGCCGCCCGCACGGCCACCCACGCCATCCACAGCGGGCAGCTCGTCACCGTGGATGGGAACGCCGGGACGGTGACGCTCGAGGCGTAGCACGCGCCGCTGCCGGGGCGGACGCACGCCCCGGCGGCTACTGCCGGGTTCACCGCTATGAACACCCGCCGACCGACGCTGATCTTGAGCTTCACGCTGCTGGTCGTGATGCTCGGCTACGGCATGGTGCTGCCGGTCATCCCGTTCTACATCGCGCAGCTTGGCGCGGGTGGGCGCGAGCTCGGCTGGCTGATGGCGAGCTACGCGCTGATGCAGCTGCTCTGCGCGCCGCTCTGGGGGATGCTCTCCGACAGGATCGGGCGCAAGCCGGTGCTGAGCATCGGTGTCATGGGCTATGCGCTCAGCATGCTCCTGTTCGGGCTGGCGAACAGCTTCTGGATGCTGTTTGTCGCCCGCTCGCTCTCGGGGGTGCTCTCCTCGGCCACCATGCCGAGCGCCATGGCGTTCATCGGCGACTCTGCCCCGGAGAAGGAGCGTAGCGCGGCGATGGGCCAGCTTGGCGCGGCGGCCGGGATAGGGGTGGTCGTCGGACCATTGGTTGGCGGCCTGCTCTCAACCGACTCGCTCGCGCTGCCCTTCTTTGTCGGCGCCGGGATGGCCTTCATCGCCTTTCTGCTGGTGATCGGTATCCTGCCTGAGACGCACGTCGCATTGTTCGCCACTGCCCAGGAGGTCAACCTGTCCCGCGAGGCGCTCCGCCAGAGCATCCTCAGCCCTGCCGGGACGCTGCTGCTGCTCAGCTTGCTGATCAGCGTCGGGCTGGCCGGCTTCCAGGGGATGATGGGGCTGTACGTGGCCGACAAGTTCGCTTTCGGGACGCAACAGGTCGGCACGATCTGGATGGTGATGGGCGGGGTGCTCATCCTTGTCCAGGGCGGGCTCACCAAGCCGCTGACAAAGCAGTTCGGCGAGTTCCGGCTGATGGTCGCCGGGCTGGCCGGCGGCGCGCTCGGCTTTGTCGGCCTGTCGCTGGCGGTGGATGAGCCGACCGCGCTGCTGGCCGTGGGGCTGCTGAGCGTGGCGCTGGCGCTGATCGACCCGGCGTTGAGCTCGTCCATCTCGAGCATCGGCGGGGCGCACCAGGGTACGCTGATGGGTCTGAACAGCGCCTCGGCCAGCCTGGGGAAGGTCATCGGGCCGCTCTGGGCGGGCTATCTCTACGAGGTGAATATCGAGTACCCCTACCGCAGCGGGGCGGCGACGTTCCTGCTGGGTCTGGTCGTGTGCATCGCGGGGCTTCGGCCTGCGGGGCGCGGCGACCAGGCCCGGCCGCCCGCCAGCGGGCAGGTGCTGCCCTGACCTTCGCATGATGAGACGTACGGACCTGCGCCGCCACCACCGTAACTCCCACCAGCCAGAGGGGCGGCCAACACACACTGGGCGCTTCGAGGAGGCCGACGATGACGATGAGCAATCGAACCAACCGGCGGATCTACCGCTGCTGGGCGCCGATCTATGACGCGCTGCTCGGCCGCCTCTACGCTGCCGGACGACGAGCGACCATGGTCGTGCTCGCGCCGCGCCCCGGCCAGCGGGTGCTACTGCCCGGCGTCGGCACCGGCGCCGACCTGCCGCTGTTGCCGGAGGGCGTCTCCGCCGTCGGCGTCGACCTCAGCCCGGCGATGCTGGCGCGAGCACGAGCGAAGCTGCCCCTGCCAGGGCGGAGCGTGTTGCTGATCTGTGCCGACGCGCACGCCCTGCCCTTGCGCGATGGCGCGTGCGACGTCGGGCTGCTGAACCTGATTGTGAGTGTGGTGCCCGACGGGGCAGTCTGCGTCCGCGAGGCGGCGCGTGTCGTCCGGCACGGCGGCAGGATGGTCATCTTCGATAAGTTCCTGCCCGAGCGCGCCACAGCAGGCATCGGGCGCAGCTTACTCAACCTGTTCGCGCGTCGCGTCGGGACCGACATCAACCGGCGGCTTGGCAATCTGGTTACCGGCAGCGGGTGCGTCATCCTCGCCGATCGGCCAGCCGCGCTCGGCGGGGCCTACCGTATCGTCGTTGTGCAGGTTGATGCCAGGCTATCAGCAGCAGAGTGAAGCGCGACGCATGTGCAGGCCGAAGGCATCCTCTGAGCGATCCACACCGCGCAAGAAGGAGATGGAGCGATGAGCGAGACCTCACTGGCGCGACACGCCTACGGCTACCAGCGGAAGACCACGCTCGACCTCACAGCGGCCATCGCGGCGATCACAGCGGCCCTGAAGGAGGAGGGCTTTGGCGTGCTGATGAGCCTGGACCTGCAGGCGACGCTGCGGCAGAAGCTCGGCGTGGAGCGACCTCCGTACACCATTTTGGGGGCCTGTAATCCGGCTTTGGCGAACCAGGCTCTGGCACAAGAGCTGGAGATCGGCCTGCTGCTCCCGTGTAATGTCGTCGTCTACACCGGCGCGGACGGCAAGACCGTTGTATCGGCTGTCGACCCCGAAGCCCTGTTCACGGTGACGGGTCGGGACGATCTCGCCCCGCTTGCGCGTGAGGTCGGGGCGCGGCTCTCACGCGCTCTGGAGCGGCTGCCCGCGTAGGCGGGAGCAGCCATCGACAGGGCCGACCTGCCCCCAAGGACTTCATTGTCCCCAGGGGCAGATCGGCCCTCCCACGAAACAGTGCGACAGGCCGGCGACCGCCACGGTAAGCGGCGCAACGTCACCTGCGCGGGAACAGTTAGTCGTCGCCATCGGCGCTCCCACCACTAGGCCCGCCACTTTCCCCGCCGAAGGTGGCCGTCAGGCCGGCGATCAGCTGCTCGCGCTCGGCGGGGGTGAGCCGCGCCTCGGGGTGCGTGGGCAGGTAGATCTTCATCGGCATCTCGCCCTCGCGCACGGCCTCGGCGGCCTCATCGCCCTCGTTGCGCTGCTGGCCCCACATCGAGACATTAAACTTCGCGCGCCCCTCCTCCACATCGTGGGCGACCAGCCAGGAGACCGGGGCGATGTTGCTGTACCACGGCCAGACGGTCTGGTTGCTGTGGCAGTCGGCGCAGGCGCGCACGAAGAGGGCGCGGGTCTGGGGGCTGTCCCAGGTTGGCTCAGCGACGACCGGCGGGTTGGTGTGGTCGCGCCCGTAGGGGACGAGCTGCATCGCCAGCAGGAGCACAAGTAGGGCACCAAGGCCCCAGGCCCCAAAGCGGCGCGGCGACCAGCGACGAGTTCTTCCGACAGGCGGCGAGGTGACAGAGGAGGCCATCGCGAGTCCTTTCATCCAGAGCGTCCGGTATATCGGCCCCAGCACATGCCCGATGTCTCCGCCAGCATACGCCGAGCAGCTTGGAAATCCCTTGGAACCGGCTAGGGTGAGCAACGCACACCTCAGTCGTCGTCGTCGTGCTCGCCGCCCTCGTGCTCGCCGCCCTCGTGCTCGCCGCCCTCGTGCTCACCGCCCTCGCCGCCCCCGGAGGTTGTGCCGGTTGCACCTGGCGTCGCAAGAACCTGCCCGCTCATCGCGTCGACGTAGGCGAAGCCGGTGCTGAGCGGCACCTCGTAGGCGACGACGCCCTGGTAGGTCACCAGTTCGGGCGTGCCGGCCAGGGTGGCGCCGGTGGCCGTGGTGAGGGCGAGCGATCCCGCCTGGTCGGCGGAGACCGTGTAGCTGACGGGGACCGTCTGTGGCTCGGCGGCCGTCGGGGCCGCCTGGGGCTGGGTGACCATGACCGGGCTCACGTCGGCAGGCGCGCTTATGGTGGTGGGAGCCGGTGCGGCGCTGGAGCTTGAGAGGCCCGGCAGGACGACGGCGAACAGCACGAGGACGAAGGCGGTCACCGCCGCGGCGGCGGCGAGCAGGGCGCGCTGGTTCATCGGGATATCTCCTGGTGGCGTGATGTCAACGTGCCTTCAGTGTAGGCGGCCTCCCTTGGAAGCATATTGGAATAAGCCCTAAAAGCTCACATTTAACGCTAATCATTGCGTAGCGAAGAATGTTGCTATTTTCTGTGCAATGTGCAACGAAGAATGTACCCGCTACGATAGACGTCCATCTGGTTGTCCCATCACAACCGGGCCAGCGCGCAATTCCAAGCGTGTTCCAACACTCCGGCACTACCATCACTCTGTGGCGGCCACGACAGCGCGAGGGCCGCTCCTGTGGAGGCTCCAATGATGGCGCTGGCATCTCGTTCCCTCGCCTTCGATCTGACCCGGGCCAGGGTGCTCGCGGCGGGGCAGGTCGTGCCCGACCCGGCCCGCTGCGTGCAGTGCGGCATCTGCTCCTACAACTGCCCGCTCGGCCTCGACGTGCGCGCCTACGCCTGGCGCGGCGAGCCGATCGACGACGGCCGCTGCCTCACCTGTGGCCAATGTGTGGGCCGCTGCCCCCGGGGCGCGCTGCGCTTTGCTCCCACCGCGCCGAGAGGAGGCCGCTGATGGCCGCCCAGTACGTCATCGTCGGGGCAGGGGTGGCCGGCATCGCCGCTGCCGAGCGGCTGCGCGCGCTCGTACCTCGCGCCTCCGTCACGGTGGTCACCGACGACCCAGCCGGCTTCTACTCGCGCCCGGGGCTGGCCTACTACCTCAGCGGCCTCGTCCCCGAGGGCCAACTCTTCCCGCGCTCCCCCGCCGAGCTGCGCGCCCTCGGCCTGACGTGGGTGAAGGGCCGCGCCGTCGGGCTCGACCCGCGCGCCCACCGCCTCCACCTCACCGACGGCCGTGCCCTGCCCTACGACAAGCTGCTGCTCGCGACGGGCGCCACCGCCGCCCCGCCCGACTTCCCCGGCGGCGACCTGGACGGCGTGATGACCCTCGATAGTCTCGACGACGCGCGCCGCATCGTGCGCCGGGCGCGCCCCGGCATGCCGGCCGTGGTCGTCGGCGGCGGCATCACCGCCCTGGAGCTGGCCGAGGGCCTGCGGGCCCGCGGCTGCCGGGTTCACTACCTGCTGCGCGGCGCGCGCTACTGGGCCAACGTGCTTGACGCCGAGGAGTCAGCCCTGGTGGAGGGCCACCTACGGGAACTGGGCGTCCATATCCGCTATCACACGCGGGTGCGCCAGGCCCTCGGCGGCCGAGGGAGCGTCACCGCCGTCGAGACCGAGGCCGGCGACCGCATCCCCTGCCAACTCCTCGCGGTGGCGATCGGCACGCGGCCCCAGGTCGAGCTCGCCCGCTCCGGCGGG
>JBDLTZ010000285.1:0-22878 GCA_039805565.1 Chloroflexota bacterium
CGACGTGCCCGAGGGACGGGTCGTCCAGCAGGAAGCGCCAGTCGACCCGGCGCGCGGCCTGGAGCAGGGCGTCGGACCGCGCGGGGCCTGCGGCGCGAGCAGGCCCGGGGGATGCGTCCGCCTGGCGCTCGGCCGCGATCACGGTGCCACCAGCGGGCCGACGGCGTCGAACAGGGCCGGCACCGACACCGGGTAGGGGTGCTCCACCGCAAAGCTCGGCTTGCCCGCGAGCGCATGCAGCAGCAGGCGCCGCTGGAGCGCCTCGGCGCCCTCGAGCAGATCGTTGCGAAGCGCGGGGAACGCGAACCGGAAGCGCAGGTAGTAGTCCATCAGCGGGAGCCGCTCGTACTCGAGCGAGAAGACCATCCGGCGGGCGACCTCCGCGGGGTCGATCGGCCGAACCGTCACGGCCGGCGACTCGTGGCTCCCCACGAAGATCAGGCGGTCGAACGACGCCGACTGCGCGCAGCGCTCCTGGCCGAACAGCCGCCGCGGGTGGATATCGGCGTACATCTGGCGCTTGAGCACCCGCAGCGGGCGCTCGATCGGCCGCCGCAGCGAGCGCGGTAGCGCACCGGCGAGGCGCAGCGCCGCCCGCAGCGCGCTCAGCCGCACCCGGTCCGAGCGGCCGAGCACCTCGCGAAACGCCGGCAGGTCGCGCAGGTGCCAGTCCCACACCCGCACCGGCTCGGGGATACCGTACACCCGCGCGCCGTCCGGGCTGATGTAGACCCACTCATCGCCGACGTACTCGGCGCCGCGCGCCGCGAACGCCAGCAGGGTCTCTGTCTTCCCGCCCTTTGACCAGCCGGTGGCCACCACGCCGACCCCCTGGTAGCGCAGGGCCGCGGCGTGCAGCGGGAGCGCCCCGCGCGCCAGGGCCGTCAGGTTGACGATCGCGATCAGCAGCGGGACGGCCGAGGCGCCCGTCTCACACACGATCTCGCAGGCCGCGCCGATCTGCGCGAACGGGATCTGGGCGCGCACACGGGAGCCCTGCTTGCCGCGCAGCACGACGAAGGCGTCGTCGGTGAAGCCCGCCTCGCCGTAGCCCAGGTAGCGAAGCCCGCCCGCGAGCGGGAGGCGCGGCACGAAGCGGATGGTGATGTCCGGCTCGCGGGAGAGCGGGGACTGGATCGGGCCGAGCTGACGCGTCACGGCGGCCACGTCCCCCGGCGAAGCGTCGAGCAGGCGGATGCCCACCAGCCCGTGCAGGTCGTAGTCCACCTGGCTGCGCCGTGCGTCGCTCGCGCCGGCGGACTCGCGCCGCGGGGGCGCATCTGTAACGGATACGCTCATTGCACCACCAGAGGGCTCATGGCCGCGTACAGCTGTTCAACTGATGCGGGGTACGAGTGATACACCACGTAGACGCGCTTGCCGGCGAGGGCCTGCCGCAGCAGATCGCGCTCTCGCTCCTCCGCTGTCGCGACGACGGGGTTGGAGGCGCCGGGGAAAGCAAACTGGAACATCCGGTAGTGCGCCATGAAGTTCAGGCGCTCGTACTGGAGCGTGAACACCATGCGCTGGGCGATCTCCTCGGGGTCGGCGGGGCGCACCTCAACGCCGGGGGCGTCCCGGCTCACGGTCAGGAACGCCACCTGCGGGGTGCCCTCGACTTCGCAGGCGCCCGGGCCAAACAGCGTCTGCGGGTGCACGCGCACCGCCGCCTGGCCCTCCAGCTCCTCGGCGGCGCGCCGCAGCGCCCGCCCGACCAGGCCGCCGCCAGAGCGAGGGGCCACCGCCCGCACCGCCCCCTGCGCCGCCCGCAGCGCATCAAGCCGCACGCGCTCCCGCGCCCCAATCGCCGCCCGGTACTGCGGCAGCGCGCGCAGGTAGCCGTCGCGCAGGTGGATCGGCTCCGGGATGCCGTGCATGCGCGCGCCGCCATCGCTGAGGTACACCCAGTCGTCGGCGACGAAGCGCGCGCCGCGCGCCATGAACGCGAGCAGCGTACCCGTCTTGCTGCCCTGCTGCCAGCCCGTGGTGATCACCCCGACCCCGCGGTACAGGAAGGCCGAGGCGTGGAGCGGCAGGGTGCCACGCCCGAGGGCGGCCAGGTTGATGATCGGCTTGAGCAGGGGCACCGAGGCGATCCCGCGCTCGCAGACGATCTCGCACGGCCGGCCCACCTCGGCCAGCGGGATCTGCGCCCGGACCCGCGCCCCATGCTTGGAGCGCAGCACCAGGAAGGCGTCGTCGGTGAAGGCGCCCTCCTCGAGGCCCAGCAGCCGCACCGTCCCGGCCACCGGCAGCCGGTCCACAAAACGGATGGTGATATCCGGCGGGCGCTCGAGGCGTCCGCGGAGCGGGCCGATCTGCCGCTCGACCGCCGCCGCATCGCGGGGCGAGGCGTCCAGCAGGCGGATGCCCACCAGCCCGTAGAGGTCAAAGTCCACCGCATGTGCAGAGGAGGCCGGCGCGTGCGCCGTGGCGCTCAGATGATCGAGTGTCTGCATGGGATCGCGGCTCCCTCAGTGACGTCCAAGTGCGCGAAGAGTCGGGGCGTCGCGCCGGTCGATGCACCGGCGCAGCAGCGTGTAGTACCTTCCGCCCGCAAGCTCCTCTTGCGGGCGGCTGAGCGACTCGCGGAGCGCCCAGTACATCCAGCAGGTGTAGAACAGCGGCCCGGCGAGCTCGCGCCGCAGGTCGATGCGCGCGCAGTACTCGCGCACCGCGCCCAGCAGCACGGCGCTGAGCGGCGTCTCGGCAAGCAGCTGGCGCTCGACCCCCTCCAGCGGGCGGCGCACGCCGCCCCTGCGCGCGACGAGCACGGCGTACGAGCGCATAAAGTAGAACAGGTCCCACAGCGGCATGCCGCGCACATCTGCCGCCTCCCAGTCGGTGAAGGCCACCCGGCCGGAGGGCGTGACGAGCGCGTTCCACGGCCCGACATCGCCGCACTGGAACACGAGCGGGAAGCGCGAGTCGCTCGCGCCCACTGCGGCAGCCTGCTCGGCCAGGAAGCGGGCGTACTGCGGCTCGGGGCGGTAGATCCGCACGAACTGCTCGCGGAGGTCCTCGAGCCACGCCGCCGTCTCCTCTGGCCGGGCGCGCACCGCCGTGGCCTCCGCCAGGCTGAGCAGCCAGTCTATCACCGAGCGCGCCAGCGGGCAGGCGGCGTCCCCGGTAGTGCGCTGGTGGAAGGGCACGCCGCCGACCATAGTCTCGCCCAGGACGGCCAGGCCGCCGTGGTGCCCGAAGAAGGCTGGCCGCGCCAGTACCTCGGCGTCGCCGCACCCCGCCGACCGCAGCGTCTCGAGCGCCCGGCGCTCGTTCTCCAGCCGCCAGTTGAACGCCGGGTCGCGCGTCAGCTTCACGATGTAGGTTGGGTCGGCCCGACCCTCGTCGAACAGCAGCATGAGCACCTTCTGCGAGCGGTACTCGCCGCGCGCCGCCAGGCCCCAGCGGCACCGCCCGATGTCCAGCCCCGCCGACCGCGCGATCTCCGCCAGGTACTGGGGCGGCCCCTCGGGCTCGGGCCACGCGCTGCTGCGCGCCAGCACACCGTAGCGCCCGAGCACCCCGCGCCCCACCAGCAGCCGCTCGCCGCGCTGCGGCCCCGTGATCAGCCCGGCGGCGCCCGCCCGCAGCGCGAACCGCAGGTGGCGCCGCAGCGCCGCGGGGGCGAGCCTCAGCACCTGCTCGGCGCGGTCGACGTGCTCCCCGGTCAGCGAGACAGCGTCGAGCCCTCGGCGGCGCAGGTAGGCGGCAGTCAGCCAGTCCCCCACCGGCACCGCCGTGCGAACCTCGCCCGAGAGCGGGGTCTCACGGACGACGAGCGGGCGGCTCAGGGGGTGGGGCAGCGCGGGCGAGGCGGGCGCACCCAGCCCGACGCGCTCGTAGTACAGCACCCCGCCCGGCCTCAGCCACTCCGCGGCCGCCGGCGGCCGTGGGCCCTGCGCCACCAGCAGGTCGGCGTGCCGGCCGGCGAGCGTCCCCTGCGCCAGGTGCACGCGCCCCAGGCCGCGCTGCTCGATCGCTGCGGCGAGGGCCAGCCGGCCCCTCCCCCCCGCGTACACCGTCACGGCCCGCGCGACGCGGGCCAGCGTCTCGAGCGCGGCGAGCGACGGGGCGCCGAGCACAACCGCGTGCTCGAGCTCCTGGCTCGGCAGCAGGTAGGCCCAGCTCGCCCCCGTCTGGTCGTACTTCAGGTTGGTTCCCGGCGCGAAGGACATCGTCCGCACTGTCGTAGACGTCATGATCGACCTCGACCTACTCGCCGAAGAGCCGGCGCACCAGCGGGATACGCAGCAGCTCAGGGAAGGTGGTGCCTATGCGGAGCGCCGACCGGTTGAGCCCGAGCACCGCGAGCGAGACCAGCGCCGCCAGCAGGAAGCCGACAAGGGCCGGCGGGCGCAGCAGCAGCTGGACGGCGAGCAGGCCGCCGGCGCCCAGCGCGATGCTGGTGTAGACCGGCAGGTAGCGCCGGTCGAAGACCGCGATGCCCGTGCCGGAGAGCAGCCCCACCTGCTTCAGGACGTTGTGGGCCACCAGCGAGATCGCCGTCCCCAGCGCCGCCCCCGTCGCCCCGTAGCGCGGGATCAGCACCAGATTCAGCCCCAGGTTGATCAGCATAGCCGCCACGTTGACCGCCACGATGTAGCGCAGGCGGCCGCAGACCTTCAGCGCCAGGCCGTTCTGGCCGAAGGCAGCGTTGCAGTAGTACCCGAGCGAGAGCAGCGCCAGGATCACCGCCGAGTCGGCGTAGCGGCTGCCGAACAGCGTGAGCGTCAGCGGCTCGGCGAGCGAGAAGCTGAGCGCGAAGACCGGGAACGACATGACTGCGATCCATCCCGCCGTCTGCCAGTAGAGCGTGTTGATCCCCTCGCGGTCGCCCCGCGCGAAGAGCCGCGAGGCCAGGGGCGTGAACAGCAGCGCGAAGCTCGTCAGCACCAGCTGGTTGAGGCGCGCCGCCGGCTGGACGGCCCGGAACGCCGCCACGTCCGCCGTGCTGCCGAAGTGCTCAAGCATCACGGCGTCCATCGTGTTCATCACGACGTACACCAGGTCAGAGCTGAGCAGCGGGATGGTGAAGGAGAGGACATCGCGCGCCGGCACCGTGGCCCCGCGCAGCCAGCCCTCCCCCAGCAGCCCCCTGCGCCGCAGCAGCCGCACGGTCAGCGCGCCATAGATGAGGATGCCGAGCGCGCCCGAGGCGACGTAGCCCGCCGCCAGGAAGCGCACGTCGCTCGACCCCAGGATCAGCAGCAGCACCACCGCCAGCCGTAGCCCCGGCGCCAGCACGTGCTTGCGGAAGAAGATCGCGCGCGCGCTGCCGAAGGTGGCGAACAGGCCCATCACAACGTCGTCGACCGCCTGCACCGGCGCGAGCGCCACCAGGATCAGCAGCAGCTCGAGCGCGCGCGGGTCCGTCACCAGCGTGGCGGAGAGCACGCTTTGCAGAGCGTACGTGAGCGAGACCACAGCGGCTCCGAGCGCGGCGATCGCCCCCACCACCAGCAGGATGGTGCCGTGCAGGCGGGCCAGATCCTGGCGCTCGTGGTAGATCGGCACGAAGCGCGTGATCGCGCGGTCCAGCCCCATCGTGACGAGGGTCTCGCCCAGGGCAACGATCGAGAGAGCGTAGGCGAAGGCGCCGTAGTCGCTCTTGGAGAGGTAGTTGACGATCATCACCTGGACGGCGAAGTTGATCGCCGTCGAGAGCAGCCTGCCGGCGAGCAGCAGGCTCGACCCGCGGATCTGGCGGCTGGAGGCTGAGGTCTGGGCGCCGGGCTGGGCCGCAGCGGGCTGCTGTGAGCCCGCCGCGGTCGCCGGGTTGGGTGCGGACATCTACGTTCTCCCGGCGGCGCCTGCTTGGGCGACACCTGCGGCCTGCGCGTCGGCGGCCGCGGTGGCCGGGGCGCCCTCCTGGGCCGGTGCGAGGATGCTGATCGCGGCGTTCGCGACCGCGATCTGGAACCAGTAGTAGCGCTCGAAGGAGAGCTGCAGGAAGAGCGCCGTGATCAGGTAGGCCGCCATCCCCAGGAGCAGGGCCGCCGCCATCCCCGAGCGCTCGCTGTCGCGCCCCAGCCAGTAGCGCCGCAGCTGCCAGAGGCGCACGCACGTCACTGCGATGATCGCCATGAACACCGCAAGCCCCACGGCCCCCACGTCCGCGGCGATCTCCAGGTACATGTTGTGCGCGCGCCGGTTGGTGGTCAGAAAGCGGAACCCGACGTCGTTGGCGTTCTTCTGCGAGTACTCGCGGAAGAAGGCGCCCGGCCCCACGCCGAACAGCGGGTAGTCGAGGAAGGTGTGCAGGGCCGACAGGTTCTGCGTGAGCCTGCCCCGCACCGCCCCATCCGGCCCCTCGCTCTCCCCCGCCAGCAGGCCGCCGATGTCCTGCAGCCGCACAACCCGCTCGACTGTGGCCGGCGCCAGCGAGGTGACGAGGAGCGCGGCGACGAGCCCGGCAAGCAGCAGCTGGTGCAGCCGGATGTAGCGCCACGCGACCATCAGGATCAGCACGCCCGCCAGGCCCACGAGCGCCCCGCGGGAGTAGGTGAGCGCCATGCCGCTCAGGATGAGCAGCCCCAGCCCGCCCGCCAGGAACCGCAGCGCCAGGCGGCGCTCGGACACCGCGCGGAAGAACGCAAGCGGCAGCAGGACGATCAGGATCTGTGCGTAGCGGTTCTTCTCGCCGATCGGCCCTCCCAGCCGGAAGCGCGGCTCCCCGTCCGGGGTCTCGATCCCGCCGTTCTCCAGCTCGACCTGCGCGTAGCCGGCGTAGGGGTTCTCGTAGGTGCGCGTCACGTCCTGGTAGAGCGACAGCGCCCCCAGCAGGCCACCCGCGATCAGCAGCGCCCAGATGACCCGCCGCAGCGTCTCAAGTCGCCGGATGACGTTGGTGAGGAGCGCGTAGAGCACCAGGCCCTCGAGCGCAAAGGTGGTGATCATCGTGATCGAGGTGCGGGTGCTGCCGCCAAGGACGGCCGAGAGCATCATCACCACCAGCCAGGCCGCCATCAGCCACAGCGTCGGCGTCAGCACCAGCCGCTCGCGCCGGATAATGAGCGCGCTCGCCAGGGGGATCAGCAGCACCGAGACGAACAGGCTTGAGGCGAACGCCGGGACGTCGTGGAAGCGCACGGCGACGACCATCGTATTGGTGTAGAGCACGACGCAGAAGGCGAGCGTCGCGAGCTCCGAGCGCACCAGCGCGAGCAGGATCAGGCCGGCGAGGGCCAGAGCCCCGAACAGCATCCACCCGCCGGGGTGTGCCACCGCCACGCCGGCGAGTGCGGCGCACAGCGCGAGGCCGAGCGCCAGCGCGCGCTGCAGGCCCTCCCCGTGCATGGCGTACCCGAGCTGTGTGCGAAGCGACTGCATACTGTATCTCTACCCCCGCCTCGGGCTGAGCCCGCGCCCCTGGGGAGCGCTCTGTCGAGAGTATGCGGCGTCCACGCTGCTCAGGAAGGAGCGGTACAGCCCGACAGGCGCCACCGATCCGGGGCTGTGGGTCAGCAAACCGAAGCAGATATCCTGCGAGCAGATCGTCCCGTTGTTGATGTGCGCGGGCCACTGGAACACGCCCCCGAGCCGCTGGTGCTCGCGGTAGTACGCGAACGCCACCGCCAGCGCGTCGTCCCGGCGCCACTCCATCCCCGCGTCGATGATTACGGCATTGATGGCCCGCTCGAGCGAGCCGCGCCCCGGCCGCAGATGCGTGAGGTGGGAGACCCCATCCTGATCGGAGAAGACGTAGTCCGGGATATCAGTCTCGTCCACGTTGTCGTAGCACGAGCTGTCGCCCCGCCGCAGCATCAGCTCGCACTGCTGGATGAGGTTGCCGATATGGAGCTGCGGGTAGTTCTGGTACTCGCTGCCGTAGCGCTCGATGTTGCAGTGCTGCTCGCGGCGGGCGTCCTCCGGAAGGATGCCCAGCTCAGTGATCTGCGACTTCACGGGCGGGCGCGAGCCCAGCTGCTGGCCGCCCTGCATGACGTCGCACGACCGGCTGCTGCTGTGCTCCACCCGGTAGCCGTTCATGCGGTCGAGCGCCAGCCGGTTGGCGTAGTCGAAGGCCGCCGCCGGAGAAAGGGCCGTCTCGCGGCCGCCCTCGATGCGTGGCGGGCGGCGCCCCACCAGCGTCACATCCTCTCGGTCGCGGGTGTAGTCGGCGATGTGGGCCATGGCGTTCGTCGCGGCCGCGCCCCAGTTGCTCTGGGCACTTTCGCCGGCGTAGGAGACGACGTAGTAGGGGTTCTTCACCAGCCAGTTCTGGAAGAGGCGCTTGCACGGCCCGCCCCCGATAGTCCGGTCGGCCTGGTCGAAGGTCAGCGGGCCGCTGCAGGTCATGCCCGCCCAGTAGTCTTCGATCAAAGCGGCCGAGGCCACCAGCTCCGGCGAGCTCCAGCTGAAGTTGAGCTGGCACTGCGGCTCCTCGAGCGAGATGCTGCGAACCTCAGTCATGATCCGCTCCAGGATCACCCGCACCTCCGCGGCGTAGGCAGCGTCCCCCGTCAGATGGTAGGCCAGCGCCTTGGCGTATAGGATGGATAGGCCGCGGTCATTGTCGTTCCACTTTGGCCGGTCCGCCCCTCCGCACTCCGCTACCGCCTCGAGGGGGTAGTCCCACACCTCGCCGGCGCGCTCGAGCACCCGCGCCACCGAGGTGCGGTCGGGCTCGACGCCCCGGTCTGCCTTGGCGCGGATGGCGCGCAGCTCCTCCGGCGTGGTCAAGTACCCACCCTTCACCACCTGGCCAGGAGCCAGGCGAACCGGCAGGGGGCTCCCCGCGTGAGCCACCGTCCCCAGCTCGGGCTTGTCCCGGCCGGAAATGCTCTCACTGGAGAACGTCGCCGACGGCCCTGCACAGCTGATCGCGAGCAGCGCAGCCCCGACCAGCAGCACCTTTACGCTGCGTGCGCGGATTCGCATCACCTTCTGCCAACTTTGCATGTGCCCCCTAGATTCAGTTCATCACGTGTACGACCGAGAAGCGGGCGTACTGCTGAAGCGGTGGTAGCAGATCGAAGAGGAGGGAATCCATGGCCTCAAGTCCTGGGCGTAGCCGACTGAAAGCCGGGGCCCCTCGCGACAACATCGCAAGCAGCTCGAAGCCACGCCACGAGTAGCTGCCGAAGTGCTGCCCGAACAACTCGATATCCTTCACTTTCAACGGCTTGTCCGTCCCTTTCTCAGGATGCTTGTTGTTGTAGCTCAAGTTATCGCGCACGAACTCCAGCAGCGGGTTGTGGCCGAGAGGGTCCTGGAAGCTGCCACGCCCCCCTGGCCGCAGCAGCCGCGAAAGCTCCACCCCGGCGCGGTCGAGTTGGAGGTGGTGGATCGCGGCCCCGCCGAAGATCAGGTCGAACGAGTCATCCGCGAAGGGCAGACTCTCCGCCGGCCCGCAGTGGATGCTCACACGGTCTGCCACCCCGTGCATCTCCGCCATCTGCATGACCTTCTCTAGCGCGAGGGGTGATACGTCCACCGCGACGACCTCAGCCCCGGCAAGGGCGAACATCACCGGAGTCGGCGAGTGGCCGCAGCAAACGTCGAGGAGATGCCTATCCCGCACATCGCCAAGGAAGTCGTACACGTCGCGGCGCCACGCGGATTTGGAACTCCAATCCCGCAACTGGAGCGGCCGATAGTGTTCCAGGTCAATGGCCGCGGCTCGGGCGTCGGTGATCTCGGCCTCCATCCGCACCCTGTCCGTTAGCTCCAGGTTGTCGATCTCTTCCGTGGCAACACGGCGGTTTCGCTGGATCATCGCCCCCCCTTCAGGCACTTCGGCACGACGCGGCACAGGCCGCTGCTTCCAAGAGCTGCTATCGGACCCGATCCGGGCGCATCTCGCCCTCGGCCGCCACTGTGAGCGCCGCATCTGCCCGCTGCGGCTGCCACAGATCGATCCGCCGGCCGCGGGCGATGTTCCACACGGCGCACAGCGCAGCCGCGTTGACCATACAGAAGAAGAAGGGCAGGCCCACGAGCCGCAGCCGCCCGGCGCTCGTCCCGCGCAGGAGCAGCCCTGTCAGGCCCAGGCCGTAGACCAGCACCTGTGCGGCGACCGCCGCCTGGTAGATCGGGCCGTGCGCCCAGACGAAGGGGCTCACCAGGAGCAGCGCCAGCAGCGGGAGCGCCACCAGCCTGCGCAGCACCTTGTGCGAGAGCAGCTGGAGCGCGTAGAAGCCGTGGCACGCGGGGTTGAGCAGCTCGCGCATCACGATCACGCCGCGCAGACCGCGCGTCATCACGCGCACCTTGCGCCCGAACTCGAGGGCGCTAGTGGCGGCCGGCGGCTCGTAGGCCACCGCGTCGGGGGCGAACACCAACCGGTACCCCTGGGCGATGACGCGGGTGGAGGTCACGAAGTCGTCGGTGACGCCGTTCGGCACCGGCAGGAAGAGGGCGCGCCTGATCGCGTAGATCGCGCCGGTGGCAGAGATCGCGTTCCCGGCGCCGCTCTGCGCCCGCTTGAGCCGGCGGTCGAAGCTCCAGTAGCTGCTCTCGCTCCCGGCGGCCCGCCCCTCGCGCTCATCCAGGTAGCGCTGGTTGCCGGCCACCCCTCCCACCGCCGGGTCAGCGAACGGGCTCGCCAGCGCCCGCAGCGCACCCGCGGCGTACATGCTGTTCGCGTCGGAGAAGACCAGGATCTCGCCGGTGGACGCGGCCACCGCCGCGTTGAGCGCCCCGGCCTTCCCCTGGCGCGGCAGCGAGAGCAGCCGCACGCCGCGCGCGGCGAACCCCGCGACGATCGCGTCCGTGCCGTCGGTCGAGCCGTCTGAGGCCACCACCACCTCCAGCCGGTCGCGCGGGTAGTCCAGGCCCAGCACATTCTCCAGCTTGGCGCCGATGCTGCCCGCCTCATTGTGCGCGGCGATGATCAGGCTCACCGGCGGCGTGATCGGCGCGCTGTGGTAGGGCTTCCTCACCAGGCGCCCGCGCACAAACACTAACGCCGGGAAGAGGACGTAGGTGTAGACGATGACAGCCACTGCCCCCCAGAAGACCGCCACGCTCATACGCTGCCATTCCTTCCGAAGTGACGCGCGAGCGCGGCCGCGTTCGCTCGCACGTCGAACTCGCGTACCACCTTCTCGCGCCCAGCCTCCCCGAGCCGCGCGCGCAGCTCCGGGTCGGCGGCCAGTCGGGCGAGCGCCTCGGCCAGGGCCTCAGCATCGCGCGGCGGTGCCAGCAGCCCGCTGCGCTCGTGCTCGACGAGCTCGGGGATCCCGGAGAGCCTGCTGGCCACCACCGCAACCCCGCTGCCCATCGCCTCCATCAGCACCACCGGGATGCCCTCCCGCTTCCCACTCTTCGTCGGCACGCTCGGCGTGACGACCACGTCGGTCTCGGCGAGGAGCGCCGCGATCTGCTCGCGGGTCCGGCGGCCCAGCAGCTGCACGCGGTCGGACAGGCCGACGGCGTCGATCTGCGCCTGGAGCGCCGCGCGGTCCTCCCCCTCGCCCACGAAGCGGCAGACGGCGTCTACGCCTCGCTCGCGCAGCAGGCGGCAGGCCTCGATCAGGTAGGTCTGCCCCTTGACCTCGTGGAGCGTGCCGATGCAGAGGATCGCCAGCGCCCCGCCCCGACTGCGCTCCACCGGCCGGAAGACCGACGTGTCGACGCCGCAGTGGATAACGGCCAGCTTGCCACGGTGCTGCTCGCCGCACTCCGCGACGATCAGCTCGCGGTTGTAGTCCGAGATCGGCACGACGAAGGCGGCCTCGGCCACCTTCTCGCGCAGCATGTGCCGGTCCACGTGCAGGTCCGAGCCGTGGGCCGTGAAGCTGTAGGGGATGCCCACGAGCCGGTGGATGACGAACGCCGCCGCCGCAGGGTGACTCGCGAAGTGGGCGTGGACGTGCTCGACCCCCTCGGCCACCATCTGCTGGGCGAAGTAGACCGTCTTCGGGAAGATCCCCAGCGCGCCGACGAAGAAGTTCAGGCTGCCGAAGGTGCCGCGCAGCAGCGCCCAGAGCGCCCCCAGGTAGCGGCGCGGGTCCCGCGCGAGGAACGCCGCGTTGGCCCGCAGGATCGGCCACGAGACGAACGGCTGGTAATGCGCGCGTGCCACCAGCGCGGCCGCCTCGGGGTGCATGACAGTCTCAGGCTCGCGCAGCAGCGGGTAGAGCTCGACGGCCACGCCCTGCTGCTCGAGCGCCAGCGCCTCGTACAGGATGAATGTCTCGGTGAGCTTGGGGAAGCGCGACATGATGTAGGCGACGCGCGCCACGGGGCGGGCCTCGTCCCGTTGCTCGGCGTGCTCTGGCCGGGTCAGACTCGTGGATTGCGCAATCACTACGTGCACCTCGTGGCAGTGGCCGGAGATCAGCGGCGGCTTGGTTGCGGTCTCGCTGAGGAGCTGTGCGGCTCGGGCTCACCCGGAGCTTGCCGCTGGGGAGAGGCGACCACACCTCGTACCGGGGCGCTCCCCAGGCGCCACTTCTCGGGCACGTCGTGCAACACGGAGCCCAGTAGGGATGCCCCCACCTGCCGCAGCTGCTCGACCGCCTGCGCGATGCTCTCGCGGCTCGTCCTGCCGTGCGTCGCCACCAGCACGACGCCCTCAACGTACCGGGCCAGCAACAGCGCGTCGGACACGTGCAGCGGCGGGGCGCTGACGATCACAATGTCGGCGAGCTCCTGGAGCTTCGGCATCAGCCCGGAGGCCAGGGCGAGCTCAAGCTGCTCGGGCGCCCCCCCCTCGAACGACAAGAGCGCGATGCTGTGGACGGAAGGCACGGGCTGCACCTTGGGCGTGTGCACCGCGTCGTGGGGCGTGACCGGCGCGGCGGCCACACCGAGGCCAGCCGCGAGCTGCGGATTGCGCACGTCCGCATCCACGAGGATGACGCGCTTGCCCCCGCGCGCGAGCGCCGCTGCGAGGTTCACGGCCACCTCGCTGCTGGCCACGCTCTGGCCCAGGCTCGTCAGGAGCACCGAGCGTGTCTGCTCCCCCAGACCCAGGCCCTGCAGGGCAATCCGCAGCCGCCGGTAGCTCTCCGCGGCGGGGCTTGTCTCCGAGATCAGCAAGGCGGCGCCCGAGGCGGAGCGCGTGCGGCGCCTGCCGAGCAGGCTGCCGAGGTAGGTCAGGCCGACGATGCGCCGGATGTCGTCGGCGCCGTAGATCACATCCGCAAGGTACTCGAACAGAAACACGCCGGCGAGGCCCACAACCAGGCCTGCTAGCGCACCCAGGATGGCGCTGCGGCGTGGATGCGGCTCCACCGGGTCGAAGCTCGGCACAGCGGCCTCAAGTGGCATGATCTGATTGACCGACCCCTGCTGGAGGATCAGGCGCTGGTCGTTCAGGTTGCGCTGCGCGTTGGCCATGTCCACACGTAGCTGGTCAAGCCGCAGCGTCAGCGTCCGCGCCGTCGCATCGCTCTGCGTCTGGTTGATCTGAGTGATGAGGGCATTGCTCTCGAGCTCCAGCTCATGCATGTGGTTCTGGATCTGAGCGATCGCGGTGGTGGCGTCGGCCTTCCGCTGCGCCTGGTCTGCGGGGGTGCCCGCGGGGCTGAGCGCCATGAGTTCATTGCCGAGCGCGTTCGCAATGAGCGCGGCCTCGTTCGGGTTGTCCGACTCCACCCGAATGCTCAGGATCTGGGTCAGATCCACCCAGCGCACCGTGACGTTATTGGCCAGCCGCTCGGGGCTCATATCCAGCCGGTGGTCGGCCACCACGCGCTCGAGCAGCGGACGGCTCGTGGCAATCTCGGCGTAGGTCTGCCCGATCTGGCTGCTGGCGCGCAGATCGTTGCTCGTAACCGCCGGGTTGCTCAGGGCGGGCCCGACGATGTAGCGCGCCTGCGCCTGATAGACGGGATGGAGCTGCGACGAGTACCAGTAGCTGGCAGCCGTCGCGGCGGCAATGCTCAGCAGGACAACCCAGAGACGGCGGAAGATGATGGCCGCATAGCGTTTCGCTTCCATTGAGTAGCGTGCCTCGTCACATGGTGCGGTGCCGCGCGCAGGGGCGGCGGCGCATGTGCGCCGCCCCCACCGAGGTCCGCCACTTGTCGCGCCAGGGCACCCCTGGCATCAGTACGCGCCGTGTGGGCGCACCACCTCGAGCACGGTTCGCGCGAGGATCTGAATATCGAGCCATAGACACTGCCGCTCGATGTAGGCGATGTCCAGCTTCAGGCGATCGTCGAACTCGAGGTCGCTGCGGCCGCTGACCTGCCAGAGGCCGGTGAGGCCCGGCACTACCTCCAGACGCCGGGTGTGCCACAGGCGGTAGGTCGTCGGCGCGAACGAGGTCGGACGCGGCCCGACGAGGGACATATCCCCCTTGATCACGTTCAGGAGCTGTGGCAGCTCGTCCAGGCTTGTCTTCCGCATGAACGCCCCTACGCGCGTTACGCGCGGGTCGTTCGTGATCTTGAAATCGGGCCACTGCAGCTCATTCAGGTGCGCGTAGGTCTGCTTGAGCGCTTCGGCGTTGGGCACCATCGTCCGGAACTTGTACATGGCGAAGCGCCGGCCGTTCTTCCCCGTCCGGTGCTGCACGAACATGACCGGGCCCGGCGAGTCGATGTAGATCACGATGGCGAGCAGCGCCAGCAGCGGCAGCAGAACCGGCAGCGCGAGGAGACACAGCAAGAGATCCATCGCGCGCTTCATCAGCCAGTAGCCATCCCCCCGGATGAGGCGCTCGTGCGCCTCGATCTCCATGTACCAGGGCTGCTTGCGAGCAAGGCGAACGGTGTAAAGGATCGAGCGCTCAGTCATAGTCGCTAGCTCCGCTTCTCAGTAGTTGCTGTCTCTGACACCATCGCGTGGCCCACCACTGCCTCCACCACGGGTGAGGGTGTCAGACGTTCGGCGGCAAATGTCTCCGGCTCGACGTCATACGCTGTGCGATACAGGCGCGTGTTTGCCATCTCGAGCAGACCCTCGGCGGTCAGAGAGTGCTCGGGGAAGCTCGAGACCTTGTAGCGGAGCTGCCCACCAAGCTCGGCGTTTGCGGTGTGGGCCAGGCGGCCGGCGAGCTGTGTCGCCTCATCGGCCGATGTCTCGGGCGACAGCAGCAGGAACTGCCCGGTCTTCGGGTGCTGCGTGATGACGTCCGTCTCACGGATATGGCGCCCGAGGATGAGCCCGAAGTAGTCGGCGGCCGCGTGTTTCACCAGCTGCTCCTGGATCTGGTGGGCCGTCTGCCTGACGAGCGCGTCGCGCTGCTCAGAGCTGAGCGAGATGACAGCTAGGCTCAGGTTGCGCTGGTGGCGCCGCGCGCGGCCGATCTCAGACTGCATCCTGGCGACGAAGTCCGCATAGCTGGTGAGCCGCGTGTACCCCTCGCGCAGCACGAGGTACTGGAAGAGCCGCTCGGAGTCGTGGATGCTCTTGCTCGCCACGAAGACCAGCATCAGCGTCACCTCGAGCGAGATCATCTCGAGCACTACAGCGAGCTGCGACCCTCTGGCGTCGTCCTGCAGTGGACCGAACGCATACAGCAGGATCACGACGATGCCGAGCACGAGCAGCCGCCGCATACCAAGCTGCAGCAGCAGCGACACAACGACGATCGCGGCCGTGCCGATGTAGAATAGTGGCGAGAGATCGAAGCCTGGCGGGAGATCAGCACCGTCGAGAAATGGCAGGAGGAGCAGCCACACTACAACAATGCCCACGCGAACCTGAAGCTGTTTCATCTCGATCTACTCCATCAGTGGCCGTTGGTCGTGAAGAACTATTGAGCGCGAGAGTAAAGTTTTCAGGCCATAATGAAGCGAGCGTCTTCCAGCTAAGGAAGTCGCTTGGTGAGCACGACCAACCTCACATCATTCCATGAGGGAATTGCTGAGCGCACGCCCGTGTATGAAACGCCGAGTATATTCTTGCTACGGCTCAGCAACTGGAGCGATGGGGCGTGGTGTAATGCACACGCCGGAGTGCACACACCTGTATTGAGATGAAATGGTAACCTGTACGGATATCAGGAGTATATCATCAGGCTATATTGTTATCAAGTTAACAAATGATTATCTAACCATAATATGATATTTTTGTAATCCTTAAAAGTGAAAATTTGGTATAATCCGCACTTATATCCTCGCTTATGAGGCTTTAGGAGGCCATAAAGTGCTGACAAGCAAGCGTCAGCCCGTTGTGCGGGGACGTGGCAGAGGGCAGAGCGCAGCGTGGATGCGCCCTGGAAGTGCCGGTGGCGGCAGGGGGTAAGAGTCGGAGCGCCGGGCGCGCCAGGCAGAGCTACCCGAGCATCGCCCGGTAGATCTCGGCGTACCGGCGGGCGATCGCGGCCTGGGTGTAGCTGGCGAGCACGCGCTCGCGCCCGCGCCGCACAAGTTCCGCGCGCAGCCCGGCGTCCTCGGCGAGCCGGCCGATCGCATCGGCCAGAGCCGCCGCGTCCCCTTCGGGGAACACCAGCCCGGCGCTGCCGATCACGTGCGGGATCTCGGCCGAGGAGGAGCCGACCACGGGCACGCCACAGCTCATGGCCTCGATCAGCACACGCCCGAACTGCTCCTTCCAGCTGGCCGTGGTACGCGAGGGGAGCGCCAGCGCGTCGAGGCCCCGCAGCACGGCGGGCACCTCAGTAGAGGAAGCCCAAGGGCGCAGCTCGATGCGACCGGCCACACCCAGGGCCTCGGCCCGCGCCAGCAGCTCCTGGCGCTGCACGCCGTCGCCCACCAGCCGCAGCCGCACGCGGCCGGGTAGCCGCGTCAGCGCCTCGACCAGATCGAGCACGCCCTTCTCCGGCACTAGCCGGCCGAGGTAGCCGACGACGAAGGCAGAGCGCTGGGCACCCGCTTCATCCTTCAGCGCCCCTCCTTCAGCCTCCGGAGAGTACAGCTCCGGGTCCACGCCGAACTGCGGCACGACGCTGAGCCGCCCCGCGTAGCCGTGGCGGCGGATGATCACGGCGGCTTCCTGGTTGCCGGCGATGCCGTGGGCGGCGCGACGGAAGACGTAGCGCTCGAAGAGACTGAACGGCGGCGGGTAGAAGCGGTCGTTGTTCGCCCAGTTGAAGAAGCAGCAGCGCGCCCCGTGGCGCACGCCAGCGCGGAACGCCAGGAAGGTAGACAGGTTGAAGGCCTCGTCGTCGGCGTGCAGCACATCGGGCCGCAGCCGAGCCACCAGCCGCCCGAGCGTGGGGTAGAAGTGCAGGTGGTGGCGGCCGTTCAGCGCGATCGGCAGCTCCTCCAGCCGGTAGCCCCGCACGAAACGCCGCTCCAGGCGCTGCTCACCAACCCGCGGCTCGCGCCACATCGGCGGCACGGCCACGGTGAGCTCCACCCCCGGCAGGGCCGCGAGCTCCTCGCACTTGCGCTGGTAGGCGCCGTGCACCAGCGCCTTGCTGAGCATCAGAACACGCATTGTCTCTCCCTGCCAGACCAGCGACGACCCTCCACGACCGCGCTGCCAGACCATTGACCGCACCGATCACTCACAACTCACGACTCAAGCCTCACGCCTCCAGACTCAAGACTGCGCCCCGCCCTGCCCGCTCGTACACCGCCAGCGTCTCGCGCGCGGCGCGCTCGTAGCTGAATGCGGCGGCGCGCTCGAGGCCCCGCCGCCGCAAGTCCTCACGCAGCTCGGAGTCCGCCAGCAGCCGCCAGAGCGCCGCGGCCCACGCGGGCACGTCGTCCGCCGGCGCGAGCAGCCCGGCATCGCCCACCACCTCCGGCAGGCTGCTAGACTCGGCGGCCAGCACCGGCGCACCGCAAGCCATCGCCTCGAGCGGCGGCAGCCCGAACCCCTCGTAGCGCGACGGGTAAGCGAACAGCGTGGCGGCGGCGTACAGCAGCGGCCCATCCTCGCGCGGCACCTCGACGCGCCGCACGAACGCCTCGGCGCGCTCCTCGGCTACCACCGCGTCCAGGTCCGGGAACAGCCGCGCGTCGCCGCCAAGGGCGCGCCCGGCGATGGCCAGCGTGGCGGGGGGGCCGCCCGCGCGCTGCATCCTGGCGAAGGCCCGCACGAGTGTCGCCACATTCTTGCGCGCGTCCAGCCCGCCCACGTAGTACACGAACGGCTGCGCCAGCCCGTAGCGCTCAGCCACCACCGCCGCCGCCGGCGCGCGGTCCAGCGGCCGGTACTGCGGCCCTGCCGCCAGCGGCACGGTGGTCACGCGCTCCGGCGACAGGCCCAGCACCGCCACGATCTCACCCCACGAGTGGTCCGAGATCGCAATCACCTGCGCTACGCGCCGCGCGGCCCGCGCCACCAGCCCCATGTACACCCGCACCCTGCCGCTGCCGCGGTACTCGGGCAGCCGCAGCGGGATGATGTCGAGCACTGTGGCCACCACCGGCGCCGGCGACCAGATCGGCGGCGCGAAGTACGGCACGTGCAGCACGTCGGCCCTCAGCCGGGCCGCGGCGAGCGGGACCGCCACCTGCTCGAACCACAGCTTGGCGAGGTTCTCCGAGCGGCCGTCGAAGGGCGTGGTCAGCACACGGAAGACCGAGCACTGAAGGCCAGAGCTCTCATCCTCTGCGTCGCGCTCCCCTTCAGCGTTCAGTGCTCCTCCTTCAGCCTTCCGCTCAGCGTTGAGCGTTTGGTGTTTGGCGTTTGTGTAGCCCGGCAGCAGCACGGTGTACTGGTGCTCCGGCCCGGCGCCCGGCAGCGCGCCCAGTAGGCCGCGCAGGTACTGGCCGCTCCCAACGTTCGGCTGGTCCCAGAACATCCCGCTGATCACGACGTGCATGCATGGCTCCGCTGTGCCGCAGGCGGCCCTCCCCCCTCGCGCCGGGCGATTATAGCCGATCGCGTACCCGCAGGCGTCGCCGGCGCGTTTCATTCTACAGATCCGCTCTCCCACAACGAGCACACCATCCATGAGACGTCACGCCCTGCTCCTGCTCCTGCTCCTGGCCGCGCTCGCGCCGGGGCTGGCGGCACGCCCAGCCCGCGCCGCCGCCCACCTGATCTACGACGACGTGCTCACCTCGGGCTGGCAGAACTACTCCTGGGCCAATGTGAACCTCGCGGCATCCGCTCCGGCCCGCGGCCAGTCCAGCATCGCCGTAACCTACGGCGCCGTCCCGCCCTACCAGGGGCTGTTCCTGGCCCACCCGGACATCGCCACCACCGGGTACACGCGGCTACGCTTCTGGATGCACGGCGGCGCGGCCGGCGGCCAGCTCGTCCAGGTCTATGTCAAAATGGCCGACGGCACCGACGGCCCGAAGGTGCCAGTACCCGCCCCACCGGCCGGAGCCTGGGCCGAGGTGCAGGTGCCGCTCGCCGCCCTCGGCGCGGCTGGAGGCGCGATCACCGGCGTCACCTGGCAAGACCGCAGCGGCGGCGCCCAGCCCACCTTCTACGTGGACGACATCGCGCTGGTGGAGGATGTGAGCCCCGACGACCCGATCCTCTCGGATGGCCTCGTCCACCCGCGCGCCGCACCCGCCGACGGCCTCACCGGAGTGGTAGTGCAGGCGCGCGCCGCGGACGCGCAGGGCCTCGGCGACGTCCAGTCCGTGACAGTGGACGCCGCGGCGATCGGGCGCGGCACGCTTGCGCTGCGGGACGACGGGCGCAGCGCGGACGGCGCCGCGGGCGACGGTCTGTTTGGCGCGGTGATGTCCGTGTCCCCAGGGACGCGCCCGGGAGAGCACATGCTCGTGGCTGTGGCGCAGGACCGCGCTGGCCACCGCGACAGCCTCCAGCTCGGAGCGCTGGCCGTACTCGACCCCTACCTCCCCTCCGCGCCGCCCGGGCTGCCGCAGCGGATCGGCTACGGCTCGAACGACTGGAGCGCTAACCCTTCCTCGGACTGGCAGAAAGGCAGCGGCGTGCCCTGGGACTACGTCTACCAGTACATCACCTATGAGTGGTTCGTGGACGGCTGGGGCGGCGACTACGTCGGCCGGTTTGTGCGCTACGCCTGGGACCGCGGCTACGTGCCGGTGGTCTCGGTCTACCTGATGCTGGGCGTGCCGCCGGCCACCGGCGAGGGCGCCGCCGAGTACGCAGCCAAGCTCCAGCAGCCCGAGACCGTGCGCGCCTACCTGGCCGCGCTCACCGAGGCCGCCCGGCAGGCCCGCGGCGTGCGGCCGGTGATCTTCCACCTGGAGCCAGACTTCTACGGCTACATGCAGAGCTACACCCGCAGCCCCGGCCGCCCCGCCGGCATCGTGCCCGACGACCCCGAGAGCATCGCGGTGGCCATGCCGACCGCGCTCAACGCCCTGGGCTACGCCGACACGCTCGGCGGGCTCGGGCGGCGCATGGTGGACCTGGTGCACGAGCAGGCGCCGAACGCCCTGGTGGCGCCGCATGCCAGCGCGTGGGCCACCGGCATCGAGCCGAACGCCGCAGCGCCCACAGAGGTAGCGGGCCTGGCCGAGGACACCGCGGCATTCATCGACGCGATGGGCGGGGCTGAGGCCGACATGCTGTTCGTGGAGTGGAGCGACCGCGACGCCGGCAGCGGGCTACGGCCGTGGTGGGACGACACCAACCGCCTGCTGCCGCGCCCCACGCGCGCCGTGCTGTGGCAGAGCGCCCTCGCCGGCGCGTCCGGGAAGCGCCTCGTGCTGTGGCAGGTGCCCGTGGGGCACATGGGCCTGGACGACACCTGCGGCCGTTACCGAGACAACCGCGCGGCGTACACCTTCCGCCACCCGCGCGACCTCTACGCCTCGGGCGTCGTCGCGGTGCTCTTCGGCGCCGGCGCACCCTGCATGACGTCACCCTCCACTGACGGGGGCCACCTGGCGGCACAGGGTGCGGTTGCCTACGCCCCGCCCGCGGCCGTGGGCGGGCTAGCGCTGCTGGGCAGCGGCGACTACACCGCCTCGCTGCGCTGGGACGCGGGGGCGGAGCCGGACCTGTGGGGCTACCGGCTGCGCTTCGAGCCGGCTGCGGGCGGCGGCAACGCCTTCACGCAGGACGTGGGGCCCGCCACTGGCGCCACGGTGTCCATCCCGCGTGCAGGCTCCTGGCGCATCAGCGTGGCCGCCTACGACGCCATGGGCAACGTCGGACCCAGCTCGGCTCCAGTGCTCGTCACCACCACCAGCGATGCCCCGGCCACCCTGTACGTGCCGCTGGTACTGCGGTAGCCGCGCTTGCGCGCCCCGCGCTCCGATGCTACGATGCGCGGCGGAGCCAAAGACGAACATGGAGCGCTGCAATGCTGACCATCCAGGAGATTATGGCGATCATCCCCCACCGCTACCCCTTCCTCCTGATCGACCGGGTCGTCGAGCTTGAGCCGGGGCAGCGCGCGGTGGCCGAGAAGCAGGTGACGATCAACGAGCCCTTTTTCCAGGGGCACTTCCCCGGCTACCCCGTGATGCCCGGGGTGCTGATCGTCGAGGCGCTGGCGCAGACCGGCAGCGTCGCGGCGCTGAGCCTGCCGGAGAATAAGGAGAAGCTCGGCCTGTTCGCCGGGATCGACGGCGTTCGCTTCCGCCGGCAGGTGGTCCCCGGCGATACGCTGCGCCTCGAGGTGAGGCTGGAGCGCATGCGGCGCGGCGTGGGCAAGGGCTCGGCGGTGGCCACGGTGGCCGGGCAGGTGGCCTGCGAGGGCGAGCTGATGTTCGCGCTGGTAAACCGCCAGTAGGCGAGCCCGGCTGAAACGAAGTATAATAGCGTGCGGCCGGAGTGGCGAAACGGCAGACGCTGCGGTCTTAAAAACCGCTGGGGGCAACCCCGTACGGGTTCGAGTCCCGTCTCCGGCACCAGCATTGGGATGCGGAATCTCGCGCTCCTCGTCAGGGGAGCGCGAGTCCGTTTCTGGGGCCGACTGAGTAGTAGACTGAGTAGCGCGGCGGCGCGGTCTTCGCAGCTTCTGCGACAGTCCGGCGATGGCGACGGACTTGGACTCGTCAAGGGCGTGAGCGTAGATCTGTGCGGTCACGGCCGGTGAGGAGTGACCGAGGATCTTCGAGACGGTGACGAGCGGCACACCGTCGGCGAGCATCAGCGTTGCAGCGGTGTGGCGCAGGTCGTGAAAGCGAATCTCGGGCAGCTCGGCCTTCTTGAGCACCTGGCGGAAGTGGTCGAGCAGGCAGGAGATGTGGATTGGCCCGCCGGTCTCGGTGGTGAACACGAGCTTGCCCCAGGGGTCGCGCCACTTGTCCCCAAGGAGCGCCCGCTCCTCGTCCTGGTTCAGCTTGTGCTCACGGAGCACCTCCAGCAGATCCTCGTCGAGGCGGAGCGTGCGCTCACCGGCCTTGGTCTTGGTGCTCTGAAGGATGAACTCGCGAGCAGCTCCCTTCTCTGGCCGCGCCCGGCGCAGCTGCTGGAAGATGCGGAACGTCCCGCGCTCGAAGTCGATCGCCGGCCAGGTCAGGCCGAATAGCTCCGCCTCGCGCATCCCCAGGTTCACCGCCAGTCGATAGAGCGCCGCCCAGCGGTGCCCCTCGACCGTGTCCAGAAGCTTCTGTACCTGCTCGAAGTTCAGCGGCGTGATGTCAGTCTTGGGTACGGACGGCAGCTCGGTGCTGCTCGCCACGTTGCGCGGGACGTAGTTGTTCTTCACGGCCACTTCCAGCGCCTTGTGGAGGCGAGCGTGGGCGTTGCGCACCGTCTGCGGGGCGACGCGGGTGGTAAGCCGGTTGACCCACGCCTGCACCTCGGTGGGCGTGAGCTTGTCCAGCCGGCGCTTGCCGATGCTGTCGCCGTCGATGTAGCGCTTGATCACCCCCTCGTAGTCCTCGCGGACATTCGGCTTGAGGTTCGGCGCGAAGGTGTCGAGCCAGGTCGTGCACCACTCACTCACCGTGGGCTGCTTCGCGGTGAGGTTGACCCCCTGCTCGAACTCGGCCTGAAGCTTTTTGAGCTTCTCGCGAGCCTCCCGCTGCGTCTTGGCGGACCGGCGGATCGATTTGCCCTCGCCGAGCCAGATCTGGGCGAACCAGCTGCCCGAGCCCTTGGGGTACTCGTAGATCGATCCTTCCCCGTTGGCGCGACCACGTTTACGCGGCATCTCAG
>JBDLTZ010000286.1:0-11450 GCA_039805565.1 Chloroflexota bacterium
GCTCAGGCCGAGGCTCAGCTTGGGCAAGTCCGCAGCAGCGTGTCCGAGACCGACGTCACCGCGGCCCACGCCCAGATCCAGCAGGCCCAGCAGCAGCTCGCCCGCCTCGCGGCCGGCCCGAAGCAGACCCAGGTCCGCCAGGCGCAAATCCAGGTCGAGCAGGCCCAGTCCTCGCTCGCCAGCCAGCGCGACCAGCTCTCGGCTGCCAAGACCCAGGCCGAGCTGCGGCTGAAGCAGGCCACCGAGCAGCTCGTCCAGGCCCAGACCAGTTACTCCACCGCCAAGTGGAACTGGGACCACGTGGCCGATAAGGGCACCGACCCGATACACCCGACAGTGCCTGACCCGGCGAACCCGAAGCGCAAGACCGGCAACGACCTGAACGCGGCGCAGAAGCAGATCTACCAGGATGCATTCCTGCGCGCCGAGGCCGCGCTCCGCGCCGCCGAGCAGGAGATACAGGCGGCGCAGGTGACCCTCGACAACGCCCGCGCGGCGGAGATCAACGGGCTGCAGCAGGCCGAGCAGCAGGTGGCCGCGGCTACCGTGGGCCTCGAGCAGGTCCAGACGAGCATCGAGGCCGACCAGGTGGCCGGGGCGCGCGCCCAGCTCGCCAACGCCAAGGCCACGCTCGAGCGGCTCACGGGCCAGAACCGCGCCGACGCGCTGCTGTCCGCCGAGGCTGGGGTGGCCGCCGCGCAGGCCCAGCTCGAGCAGCTGATCACCGGCCCGCGCGAGAGCGAGGTGGCCGCCGCGCAGGCACAGGTGGAGATCGCGAAGGCCGACGTCGAGGCGGCTGAGGTGGAGCTGGCGCAGACCGAGCTGCGCGCGCCGTTCGCAGGGCTGATCGCGCAGATTGACCTGACGGCCGGTGAGTACGTGGCGGCTGGCACGCCCGCGGCGCGCATCGCCGATACGAGCGCCTGGCAGATTGAGACCAGCGACCTGACCGAGCTGAGCGTGGTGCGGGTGAAGGAGGGCGATCCGGTGGTCATCTCGCTCGACGCCGTCCCGGACCTGGAGCTCCCCGGCACGGTGACGCGCATCGAGGGCTACGGTCAGAACAAACAGGGCGACATCACCTACACGGTGCTGGTGACGCCGGACACGCCCGACGCACGCCTGAAGTGGAATATGACCGCCTCGGTCAGCATCGAGCCGAAGTAGCTACGGGGGGAGACGAAAAAGGGACTGGGAGCGGGCGCTCCCAGTCCTTTCTGAGTCTCTAGATGCCGTTCAGCCCGATGTGCTCGCGCAGCACCTGCAGGCTCTTCATTGCGCGGTCGGCGTTGCGCCGGAGGAGCTCGTAGGTCTCGCGCGCGCCGCTTCCGGACAGCTGGCCCTGGATCAGCATGTCGGCGGCAAGCACCAGCACCGTGAGACACTGGATCAGCTCGGTAGTGGCGGGGATGTGGATGAGGCGGTACTCGCGCAGCTTGTGCAGCGCCGTTTCTGCCTGGCGCGCGCTCGGCTGCAGCCAGACACGGACCGCCTGCGACGCCTCGCCCGAGGAGCGGCCGTCGAGCACGAGCTCCGCCGCGCTGCTCAGAACCGAGAGCGACTGCGTGAGCTGGTGAAAGATGATATGCAGCGAGGGTCCCGCGGGCGCCCCGTGGGCCGGCGCCTGGCCGACCGCGCCGCTCGTCGCGGCGTACGGCTTGCTGCCGTAGATAGAGAAGGGCGCGCCTTTGGATGACTCGACAGACATGTACTGTTCTCCTGTCCCGCGCCGTCTGGCGGCTCCCGGTAGTGTCGCGTGGGGATGCGTGGGGACGCGCCTGGGCGGCGGAAGATGACGTTAATGAAATTTTCACGTCGGAGAGATTATACCGTTCTGATAATTGTCTGAGCAACGATCCGATGGTACTATCGATTAATAGTACTTCCGCCCTCGCAGAGCTGGCACCGGCACAGGAACTGGAAAGATGCTTCCGCAACGAAGCGGCGCAGCACACATCCCTCCCGGCAGCCCCCGCCGGCAGGGGTGTGCTACAATCACGGCAGAGGAGGAGAGCTGACGAGCACGATGGAACTGAGGCGCATCGACACAACCAGAGCGGCACACAGTCCGGCCGAGGGCGCACGCAGCCCTGCAGCCTCATGGCTCACCTCAGCCCTGCTCGCTGCAGCGCTCGGCCTGCTCGCGATCCTTCCGCGCACCCTCGGCCTGGCCGACTACCTCACCACCGACGAGGCCTACCACTGGATCACGCGCGTCGAGCGCTTCAGCGCCGCACTCTCGGAGAGGCGCTGGGCCGACACAGTGCTCACGGGACACCCCGGCGTGACGAACATGTGGCTGGGCAGCCTCGGGCTCTGGTTGGAGCGCACGCTCCTCGGTGCGGGGCTGATCGCCCCCCCGACACTGGTGGAGCACCTGGCCTGGCTACGGCTCCCGGGCGCTACCCTCCAGGCACTGCTGGTGCCGGCCGCCTACCTGCTGCTGCGCCGGCTCATCCCGCACACTACCGCGCTGGTCGCCGCCGTGCTCTGGGCTACCTCGCCTTACCTGATCGCCCACGGGCGGCTGCTGCACCTCGACGCGCTGCTGACGAGCTTCGTGACCTTCAGCCTGCTCTTGCTGCTGTGCCCCTCCGATTCTCGGCGGTTGGTCCTCTCCGGTGTCTTCGCAGGCCTCGCGCTGCTCACCAAGGGCCCGGCGCTGATCCTGCTGCCGTTCGCAGGGCTTCTGATTGCATGCCAGGCCGCTGTAGGGCTCACGTGTGGCTCCCGCCCTACAGGCCGCGCCTGGCTCCACGCGCTTCTACAGACCGCTGGCCGCTACGCCCTCTGGCTCGCCGCCGCGGCGCTGACCGTGCTCACGCTCTGGCCCGCGCTCTGGGCCGAACCGGCGCGTGCGATCGGCAGGTACGTGGGCGAGATCGTCTCGAACGGCGGCCGGCCGAACGGCGACGGCCAGTTCTTCCTCGGCGGAGCAGTGGACGACCCGGGTGCGCTGTTCTACATGCTCGCCAATCTCTTCCGCACCACGCCGCTGATGCTGCTCGGCCTGCTGACGTATGCCGGCTTCGGGATATGGAACCTTCGCTCGGTTCGACGATCCAACATCCAACATCTGAAACACGACACCCACCATCAGACGCTCCTCGTCCTGCTGGCGTTCGTGGTCTTCTGGACGCTGGTGATGACGCTGGGGCCGAAGAAGTTCGACCGCTACGTGCTCCCCACCTGGCCGGCCCTGTGCGTGCTCGCCGCCGCCGGGCTCACGCACCTGTGGCGCGCTATCTCGTCACGGCTGATAGACCACCGCTCGCAATCTCATATCCCAAACCTGACCGCTCTCGCCCTGCTCCTGGCCGCCGAGCTCTGGCAGCCGCTCTCGGTCCACCCCTACTACCTGAGCTACTACAACCCGCTGCTCGGCGGCGGGCGGGCGGCCGAGCGCACCTTCCTGATCGGCTGGGGCGAGGGCATGGACCAGGTGGGTGCCTGGCTCAGCCAGCGCCCCGACATCGCCTACGGCCCGGTGCTCTCGGCGCTCGGGCGCACCCTCCAGCCCTTCGTGCCGGTGGACGTGCGCGATGTGGAGGACTACGGGCGCGTGCCCGCGAACTACGCCGTTGTGTACCTCGAGTCGCTCCAGCGCGCCGCCAACCCACCGATCTACGAGGCGATCCAGAGAACCGTGCCGCTGCACACGGTGACGATCAACGGCATTGAGTACGCCCGCATCTTCCAGCTGCCGCGCCCGTTCGAGCGCCCCCTCGAGGCGCAATTCGGCGAGGGGCTGCGGCTGCGCGGCGTGACCCTGGCGCGCGAGCCGGGGCGCCTGGTGCTGACCCCAGCCTGGGATGTCCACGCGCCAGCGGGGGGCGACTTCCTGGCGTTCGTGCATCTGATCGACGCTCGCGGCCAGCGCGTGGCGCAGCTTGCGGTGCCCCCCGGCGGCGGCGACGCCCCACCGACCGGCGCGTGGCAGCCCGGCCAGCAGATCGCCGTGCCACTGCCGCTCGACCTGCCGCCCGACCTGCCGCCGGGCCAGTACACCCTCACCCTCGGCCTGTTCGACCCGGCTACCGGCGCGCGCGTGCCGCTCACCATCGGCACGACAGCTGACCCACACGTTGCCGGCGACAATGCGCTGCTGGTGGAGACAGTCACCCTGAACGCTGAACGCTGATGGAGGAGGTCACAGCATGCCACCCACCAAGAAGGCTCTGGTGCTCTCTGGCGGCGGCGGGCGCGGCGCGTACCACATCGGCGTGGTGCAGGCGCTGGTGGACCGTGGCTGGATGCGGGACGGCGTCGGGCCGGACATCATCGCCGGCACCTCGATCGGCGCGATTAACGCCGCCGCAATCGCCTCGGGGCTGCACGCGGCCGAGCTCAAGGCGCGTTGGATGGCCATGCACACCGAGGACGTCCACCGCCTCTCCGAGGACCTTCCCACCGCCAGCCGGCCGCTGATGCGCTTCCTGTTGCGCGGCGTGCTCACCTCGGACGCGCACGGCGGCGACGCCGATCCCCTGCCGCCCGAAGAGCGCCAGATGAGCGCCGAGAGCTTCCTGAACCGGCTGGGGCGAGTCTTCCGCGCGCGGCCGTTCCGCAGCCTGCTCGACACACGCCCCTGGCGGCGCACCCTCTCCGGCTGGATGGACTTCGCGCGCATCAACGGCCCCGAGGCGCCCGCGCTGCTCCTGGCCGCCACCGATCTGCAGTCCGGCGACCTGCGCGTGTTCTGCAACCGCGAGGTGCGCGGTCGCCCCGCCGACACAATCGGCCTGGACGAGCTGATGGCCTCATCCAGCATCCCTATGATCTATCCCTGGACAGAGATCGCCGGCCGCAAGTACTGGGACGGCGCGGTGCTGGCGAACACGCCGCTCGGCCCGGTGATCGACCTTGCCGGAGACGAGGACGTGGACATCGTAGTAGTGATGATGACGCCGTGGGACGCCAACCCCGAGGACATGCGCGCGCAGCTGCAGGACATGCCTCAGGACCTGGCGCAGGGGCTCTCGCTCACGCTCGATTGGGCGCTGCTGGCCTCATATCGCACCGCGCTCAAGATGCTGCGGGCCTACAACCGGCTCGCCGAGGCGGCGCAGATGCTCGAGCGGGCCGCCCAGGCCTCCGGCGACACCAGCCTTCGGATGGCCGGCCGCGTTCCACGCGCGATCTCCGAGCCGACAGTCGTGGCGCCGCAGCAGCTCATGCCGCTCGAGTGGATCATCGACTACGAGGAGCAGAACCACCAGGCGCTGTTCCAGATGGGCTACGACGACGCCGTTCGGGCGCTGGACAATCGGATGCTCGCGGGATTGCTGACATGATCGATCTTCAGATCCACACCGCCGCCACCCCCGGCCACGCCACCTGGGAGCCGGAGCAGCTGGTGCGGGCCGCCCGTGAGGTAGGGCTCCACACCATCGCCGTGACAGATCACAACACCACCGCCGGGGTCGCCGCCACCCAGGCGGCCGGTGCGCGCCACGGGCTCCGCGTGATCGCGGGCGTCGAGATCGACACCGGGTTCCCGGCAGGCGGTCGGATAAAGCTGTGGCACACGCTGGTGTACGGCGCACCCCCGGATGATCAGGGTATCGTGGCGCTCTGCCGCGCGGTGTACGAGCGCAACGCCGCCGACGCCGCCCGCCTGCGGGAGACGCTGGCCGGGCGCGGCTTCCACCTGCCGGGCCTGGACGGCTTCGGGCGGCCGCCGAACGTGGCCGAGGTGGGCGCGGCGCTGGCGCGGCACAATCCGCTGGAGGGGCGCGTGCCGTCTGAGGACGACGAGGCCGCCGGGATGCGCTACATCCTCACTCAGGTGCCCTGCGGCTACAACCCGGTGAGTGTGGCCGAGGTGATCGCCGCCGCCCACGCGGCCGGCGGCCTCGCGGTGCTGGCGCACCCGGGGCGCTCCAAGGGCATCTACGCCATCCCCGCCGACGACGATGATATCGCCGCCATGGCCGCCGCCGGGCTCGACGGGGTAGAGGTGTTCTACCCCGCGCACAGCGAGGAGCAACAGGCCCGCTACCGCGCCCTCGCCGCGCGCCACGGGCTGCTGATCACCGGCGGGTCAGACTCGCACGGGCCACAGCATCCCTTCGCGCGCGTCAGCCCCGACGAGCTGCGGCTCGCACCGGGGGTGCCGACGATCCTGGAGCGCCTCGCGCCATAAGAACAGCCGGCCCAAGAGCTGCCTGCCGATGGTGGCGAAAATCGCCAGGCTGTGAGCGTGAGCCTGCGTCCCCGCTGGCACGGTTAGTGCGCCTCTGCGAGCGCGAGGAGTAGTCGAGAGACAGGCAATCGCTATGGGTGTTCCAGAGATTATTATCGGGCTTTCGCTGACTGTCAGCGTTATCGCCAGCTACTTCCTGCCCTCGCGCTAGGGCAGGCCACAACCGCATACGGCACGCTGAGCCCCGCCCACGTCGGCGGGGCGTGTCGTTGGCAGTGTACCTCCACTGCATACTCGTCCTGCGACAAAGATCAAAATTGGGTCAAAAGAACTATTGATACAACACCCGCGGCGGGGCGACAATCGAAGTGCCTCGGCGCACGCGCCGTCGGCAGTGGGAGACGCTCATAGCCCGTCACGCCTATGCCGCACACACCGTACCCCGATGACCAGGGCGCCCGCATTGAAGGACTTCTGCTCGATATCCAGCGCAAACTCGATGTCCAGTCTATCGCCATCGCCCAGATCCAGGACGAGCTCGCCGGCTCGCGCCGCCGTGACGAGTGGTACCACGTGCAGTTCAGCCAGATGCTGCGCCTCCTGGCCAGGGACACGCGCGAGCTGCGCGCCACGCTGATCTGCTCGCTGCTCAGCGAGGGGCCCGTCAGCGCTCAGACACTGTATGCGCTGCTGCGAAAGGCCCACGGCGAGGCCGAGGCCCAGGCCGTACCCGCGCCCGATAGGAACTGAACCACGGCGCCTACGACGCAGGCAGGCGCGTATCCATGACGACCACCTCAGCGTTTCACTAACAGCAGTTTCTCGGCAGCCCCCCGGACGCTCGAGCGCGCTCATGACGACCGGCAACTGACAGCCGACGACCAGGCAGTGGTCGGCTGTCAGTCGTCGGTCGTCAGCGTTCAAACGCCGGAAGTCGGGGTGCTGTTCGAGCGACACCGGGCTGGCATCCAGCCTACGGCGGCGAGTCGTGCAAACAGCTGGCCGTGACGCACGAGGAACACACCAATGACGTCGACGATTCTGGTCATTGAGGACGATCCCGACCTCGGGCGCCTGTTCGAGTCGATGCTTGAGATCGAGGGATACCGCGTCGTCCTGGCGCGCGACGTGCAGGAGGCCGAGCAGGCGATCGCCCGCCGCGAGCCGCAGCTCATCATCTTCGATTGGCAGCTCTCGAATGTGCAGGGGTTCATTTGGGTCGACCAGATCCGCAGCAATGAGCTCACGGCACACATCCCGCTCCTGCTCGTATGCGGCACCCTCCCACCTCGC
The DNA here is from genome assembly GCA_039805565.1 of Chloroflexota bacterium. Taxonomy (GTDB): domain Bacteria; phylum Chloroflexota; class Chloroflexia; order Chloroflexales; family Roseiflexaceae; genus CALJIC01. Next base: position 7,439 of record JBDLTZ010000286.1, read on the forward strand.
AGCGTGTATGAGATGCTTGGCAACGCAGGCGTCACCCTGGTCGAGAAGCCATTCGACCTGCTGGTATTCATCAGGCACATCGCTGCGCTGCTGCGCCCATTCGAGCGTACCGTGGGCGCCGCCTGAGCGTATGTGGCCCACGCACCTCGCGCCAGAGCACGTACCGGCAGCGGAGCACTTCGCCGCCGGCCTCGCTCCACACCCAGAATCCGCTCATCAAAAAGCGTGTTATACTAGCCGAAAAGGTATAAAAAAAGTAAACAGCACTGTCGGCTGGCGGCGCTCGTGGCCACCTGTCACGGATGACCATGGTATCGTCGGTGAGGTCTGACTCATTCGCCCTGTATGCGAAGGAAGTGCACGATGCCCACGACCACGACTCAAAACCTGATACAGGAAGCCCAAAAGGCTGGCTACCGTGTAGTGTCCACCGAGCAGCTCCGCTCGAACCGATGGCTGCTGCACCTCCTCGACAGTGAAGGTGCCGACACGCTGGTGATGGTGCAGGCGCGCCCGCTGGTGGGAGCAGCCGACGTGCAGGACCTCGCCGAGCTCGTGCGCCTCCGGCGGTCACGCTACGGCATTCTGCTCTCCAGCGGGTCGTTCAGCGCCGCAGCGCAGCGCACCGCCGCCGAGCTCGGCACGCACCGGCTGCGCCTCTGCAGCACACTCCCCCCAGCCGGGCGCGTAGAGACCATCGAAGGGCACCCCGTCAGCGCTCCTCTGAAATCCTCACTCTAGCCCGCACGTCGGCGCCGCACACTAGCCTGCACGGGTTCGATACGGACATGCGCGTATGCTACAATACGACGCATGACCGACCGACGTGTGCACACCGTCCAGTCGCCGCACGTGCTGGACTTCATCAGCCATAGCGCCCCTCAGACGATACGCTTCGGGCTGCGGCTCGGCGAGCTCTTGCTGCCGGGCGATGTGATCCTGCTCCTCGGGGACTTCGGCGCGGGGAAGACCCACTTCGTTAAAGGCGTGGCCCAGGGTCTCGGCTCGGAGGATATGGTCAACAGCCCCAGCTTCGTGCTGATCAACGAGTACCGCGCGGGCGTGCGGCACCGCCGCATACCGATCTTCCACATCGACCTCTACCGGCTCGACGGCCCGGGCGAGCTCGCGGGCATCGGGCTCGAAGACGTACTCGGCGGCGAGGGCGTCTGCCTCATCGAGTGGGCCGAGCGCGCCCAGGGGTGGCTACCGAGCGACCACCTCACGGTCCAACTCCAGCACCTGAGCGACACCAAGCGCGTGCTGCGCTTCGAGCCCCACGGTCGCCGCTACGAGGAGATCGCCGCGGCTTTCAAGAAGGTTGCCTTCGCCTAACAGGTGCGGGGTGCTGAGTGCTGAGTGCTCATTGCCTCAGACCCTCCTCAGCACTCAGCACTCAGCACGACACGTATGTTGCTTGCCATCGACACATCCACCGCCATGACCGGCCTGGCCTGCTACGACGCCCGCGGCCTGGCCGCAGAGTGTGCCTGGCACTCCGGCCGCGACCATACGGCGCAGCTCCTCCCGCAGCTGACCCTCCTCCTGCGCCACATCGGCCGCAGCCGCGATGAGATCACAGCCGTGGCTGTGGCCCTCGGCCCGGGAAGCTGGAGCGGGCTGCGGGTGGGCCTGAGCACCGCCAAGGGATTCGCGCTTGCCCACGACCTGCCGATCGTGGGCGTCGGGACGCTCGACGCACTGGCCTATCAGCACGCGCGCCCCGGCTTGGCGGTGCACCCCATCATCCGGCTCGGCCGGGAGCGCTACGCCACCAGCGACTATACCGCCAGCCGCGACGCCTCGCGGGGCCTACAGGCGCGCAACACCACCCTCGCGGAGCTCGCCGCCTCAATCGTGGGCTCGGCGCTCTTCTGCGGCGACACCGACGGCGAGGTCCAGGAGGTGCTGCGGCTACACCTCGGGGACCGCGCTCGCTTCCCGTCGCCGGCCGCCAACGCGCGCCGGCCCGGCTTCCTGGCAGAGCTGGCTTGGCAGCGCCTTCAGGCCGGCGAGGTCGACGAGGTCGCGTCACTCGAGCCGATCTACCTCGGGCAGCCGGTCAAGACCGTGGCTTGATCTGAAGGACCCCCCTATGACTCTGCGTGCGCTGCGGATAATGCTCGCCACTGGTCAGTCCGAGCGAGAGGAGCTGCCCGCCGAGGTAGAGCAGCTCTACCTCGGCGGGCGCGGCGCGGCCACCTGGCTGCTCGCGACCCGCGTCGACCTCAGCACCGGCCCGCTCTCGCCCGCAAACCTCCTGATCTTCAGCGCCGGCCCTCTCACCGGCGCTACCCCGGTCGCCACCGGCGGCTTCATCGTCACAACACGCTCGCCCCTCACCGGCGCCATCGCCCACTCGTGGGGGCTCGGCCGCTGGGGCGCCATGCTCCGCCGCGCCGGACACGACCTGCTGGCGATCGAGGGCCAGAGCGCCGAGTGGTGCGTGCTCCAGATCGACGGCCCGCAGGTGCGCGTGCTCCCGGCCGAGAAGCTCGCCGGCCTCGACACGGCCGCCACTGCGCAGGCGTTGCGCCAGCAGCTCGGCGACGACTACGTGACGCTCTGCGTCGGCCCCGCGGGCGAGGCCGGCGTGGCCTATGCGAGCATCGTGGCTGAGGGAATCTACCCGGCCGAGCCTGCCGGCACCGGCGCCGTGATGGCCCACAAGCGCATCAAGGCGATTGCGGTGCGTGGCGATGCCCGGCTCTCGCCCGTGGATGGGGCTCGCGTCGATGCCGTCGTGGTAGGCATCACCCGGCGCATCAGCCAGAGCGACGTGGCCGCCGGTATCCGGCAGTATGGCAGCCTGTTCTATGCCACCCAGGCGGCCGACCGCGGCGCGCTCACGGGCCGCAACGGGCAGGACAGCTCGCCGGCCTACCTGCCGCAGATCTCGCGCGTGGTGCTCGCCCAGCGCGGGAGACGCGAGGCGCGCGGCTGCGAGGGCTGCCCGCTCCCATGCCACAGCGTCTACGTCCGCAAAAGCGGCGAGCCGATCGCCTACCCCGAGCTCGAGGCCGTGGCCGGCTTCGGTGCCCGCTGCGGCGTGACTAACCCCGACACGCTGATCATCACCAACGACCTCTGCATCCGCCTCGGCCTGGACGTGGTCGAGACCAGTGCTGCGCTGGCCTTCATGATGGAGTGCCAGCAGGAGGGGCTCACGGCCGGGTCGCTCAGCTGGGGCGACGGCGAGGCGATGATCTCCACGATCCGCCGGCTGGCCCAGCGGCAGGAGAAACGCGACATCCTCACGCTGGGCGTAGGCGAGATGCAGGAGGTCTACTGGGGGAGCAGCGCCTTCGCCCCGCAGGTGAAAGGCATGGCTATGCCTGCGCTCGACCCCCGCGCACTGCACGGCGTGGGCCTGGCCATGGCCAGCGCGCCGATCGGCGGCGACTACCGCTACGCGATGCTCTACGAGGAGCTGCTTCAGGAGCCGCCGCCCTGGCTCCCGGATGACCCCGGGCACCCGCAGGCGATCCGCGGCCGGGTGCCGCGCCTGATCTGGTACGAGCGGTTCGCAGCCGCCATCGACGCGGCCGGCCTCTGCCGCCGCCTGGCACTGCTGGCCTTCCAGGTGGCGCCCGCCGAGGCTGCCGAGCTCCTCACCGCAGGGGTCGGCCGGCCGCACAGCGTCGTCGAGATGGCACGGCTTGGTGAGCGCATCGTGACCCTCGAGCGCTATGCCTCGCGGCGCTTCACCGACGCCACAGACCAACTGCCGAAGCGCTGGGCCACCACGCCCCTCCCCGGCGGGCCGGCCGCTGGCCAGCCGCCGCCGCTCGCCGAGATGCTGGCGGACTACTACCGCAGACACGGGTGGACCGAGGACGGCGACCCGACGCCCGCACGGCTCTCCGAGCTGGGCATTCAGGCGCTCAACACCTAGAGCAGTTCTCACAATGATTGAACCGAGACGAGTGGGAGTTGATAGCCACAGTCGCGAAAGAAGCTGCGGGCGTCGCCAGGGGTGATGGAGGGAAGTGAGGAGCTAACCGCGTCGAGT
>JBDLTZ010000287.1:0-3270 GCA_039805565.1 Chloroflexota bacterium
CATCACGTCGTCGTACTCCAGCAGCTGCTTGCGGATCTCGAAGTTCTGGGCCTCGACCCGCTTCTGGGCGTTCTCGATGGCGCGCGTCACGAAGCGGTGCTCGATCGGCTCGCCCTCCTCCATGCCCAGGTGGTCCATGATGCGCTGGATCCGCTCGGAGCCGAAGATGCGCAGCAGGTCGTCCTCGAGCGAGAGGTAGAAGCGCGACGAGCCCGGGTCGCCCTGGCGGCCGGCGCGTCCACGGAGCTGGTTATCGATGCGGCGGGCCTCGTGGCGCTCGGTGCCGATAATGTGGAGGCCACCGAGCTCCTTGATCTCGTCGCGCTCGGCCTCAGTGATCTGGCGCGCCTCCTCCCAGGCCACGCGGCGCTGCTCTAGGGTGGCCTGCTCGCTCTTGATCCCCTGGCGAGCCAGGATATCCTCCACAAGGCCGTCGGGGTTGCCGCCGAGCAAGATGTCGGTGCCGCGGCCGGCCATGTTGGTGGCGATGGTGATGGAGCCCTTGCGGCCGGCCTGCGCCACGATGCGGGCCTCGTTCTCGTGGAACTTGGCGTTGAGCACCTGGTGTTTGAGACCGCGGCGGCGCATCAGCTCCGAGAGGCGCTCGGAGGTCTCCACTGAGGTGGTGCCCACCAGCACCGGGCGGCCAAGCTCGTACATCTCCTCGATCTCGCGGATCACCGCGTCCCACTTAGCGCTCTCGGTGCGGTAGATGTGGTCGTCCATATCCTTGCGCACCATCGGCCGGTGGGTCGGGATGATCACCACGTCCAGGTTGTAGATCTTGGCGAGCTCTTCGCGCTCGGTGTAGGCCGTGCCGGTCATGCCGCCGAGCTTCTTGTACATGCGGAAGTAGTTCTGGAACGTGATCGTCGCCATCGTGACGTTCTCATTCCGCGTGCGGACGCCCTCCTTAGCCTCGACGGACTGATGTAGGCCGTCGGACCAGCGGCGGCCAGGCATCTTGCGGCCGGTGAACTCATCCACGATCACCACCTCGCCGTCCTCCTCCACGATGTAGTCCTTGTCGCGGAAGTAGAGGAACTGCGCCTTGAGGGCGTTGTCGAGGAAGTGGGTGAGCTGGTAGTGCTGCGGGTCATAGAGGCTCTCACGGTCGGAGAGCTTCAGCATGCGCTCGACCTTGTGAATTCCCTGGTCGGTGATCTGGATGGACTTGGCGCGCGGGTCGATCAGAAAGTCGCCCTGGGGGTCCTCAATGAACTCCTTCTTGACCTGCTCGGGGGTGTAGGGGCTGGGCTTGAGGACGCGAACAATCTGGGCAAAGCGCTGGTACTCGTCGCTGCTCTCCTGGGCCGGGCCGGAGATGATCAGCGGCGTGCGGGCCTCGTCGATCAGGATGTTGTCGACCTCGTCAACGATCGCGTAGTGCAGCTCGCGCTGCGACAGCTGCGAGACGTCCCATGCCATGTTGTCGCGCAGGTAGTCGAAGCCGAACTCGTTGTTGGTGCCGTAGGTGATGTCGGCGCGGTAGGCCTCGCGGCGGGTGCAGGGCCGCCAGTGGACCAGGCGCTGGTCCTCGGGGTTGGCCTTCGGGTCCACATAGTCCGGGTCGAAGATCGCCGAGTAGTCGTGGGCGATCATGCCGACGCTCAGGCCGAGCAGGCGGTAGACGGGGCCCATCCAGCCGGCACCGACCTTGGCGAGGTAGTCGTTGACGGTGATCAGGTGCGCGCCCTTGCCCTCGAGGGCGTTGAGGTAGAGCGGCAGGGTGGCGGTGAGCGTCTTGCCCTCGCCGGTCTTCATCTCGGCGATCTTGCCCTTGTGCAGCACCACGCCACCGATCAACTGGACGTCGTAGTGGCGCTGGCCGAGCGTACGGCGAGAGGCCTCGCGCATGGCGGCGAAGGCCTCGGGCAGCACGTCGTCGAGGGTCTTGCCCTCGGCCAAGCGGCGCTTGAACTCGTCGGTCTTGGCTCGGAGCTGGTCATCGCTGAGGGCCTGGTACTCCGGCTCAAGCGCGTTGACCTCGCGAACGATGGGGGCGACCTGTTTGACGGCGCGGTCGCTGCCATCGCCGAGTATCTTCTTGAAAAAGCTTAACATGCTCTGTTATCCTCCAAAAACGCGCCCCTCGGTCACAGAGCACGAGGAGCGGTGTGGGGTCACTAATATTATAGCATACGCGTTTGCGGGAAGGGGGCATAGGCAGATCGAGCCGTGGATACACTGAGCGGCGGCCGGGTGCTCCGGCCGCCGCCTCGCGCTGTTTCGTCTACGATGGGTCAATTACGGGCCGAATTGCTCCACGCTCTTCGCGCTCTCGCCTGAGACGCGGTCGGTCGCGCGGTCTGCGCCGCTGCCGCCCTCGAAGCTGTCCTTGCCCGCTCCCCCGGTCAGCTGGTCGTCGCCGGCGTTGCCACGAAGGGTGTCATCGCCATCGTCTCCCCGCAGGGTATCGCCGCCATTGCCTCCGTCAATAACATCGTTGCCGCCGCCGCCACAGATGAGGTCGGGCGCGTTCGCGCTTGTCAGCGTGTCTGCCCCCCCAAGCCCCAGAAGCACGCTGGTGCGATTGCCGGCGCTGATGCGGTTGCTGCTCGATGTGCCGAGGTACACATCGATCTGGATGCTAGACAGTCCGCCTGCGCCATCGTCCACCTGGACGGTGATGGTGGCGCTGCGAACAGTCGCGCCCGAGGTGGCCGTGATGGTGACCGTGCGGCTCTGCCCGCTGCCCCCGAAGGTGATACCGGCCTCGGGCACGGCCGCCGCGTTCGACGAGGTCGCCGACAGCGTGAGGTTGCCACCTGACGTGTCCACGTCGGCTAGAGCCAAGTTCAGCGTTGCCATGACGCCGGTGCTCGGGCACTGGCCGATACCCGAGACCGGGTCGTTCCATATGGCAATGGTCGGCGCGTCGTTGACCGCTGCCACCCGGATGGTGACGGTGGCAGTGCTCGACACCGAGTACCCGTCGCCCACACGGTAGGTGAAGCTGTCGTCGCCGTTGAAGTTGGCGGCGGGCGTGTAGGTGACGGTCTTGTCCGCGTTCAGCACGATCGACCCATTGGTCGGCTGGGTGAGGACCGTGACACCGAGGGGGTTGCCGGTCCCGCTCGTGTCGTTGGCCAGGATGTCTACTATGACGGCCGAGTCCTCCGTCGTGGTGGCGATGTCATCGCCAGCATACGCTGCAACAGGCGTGTTCGTCGGCGTGTTCGTCGGCGTGTTCGTCGGCGTGTTCGTCGGCGTGTTCGTCGGCGTGTTCGTCGGCGTGTTCGTCGGCGTGTTCGTCGGCGTGTTCGTCGG
>JBDLTZ010000288.1:0-18306 GCA_039805565.1 Chloroflexota bacterium
CCGGGCGTTCGCGGGTGAAGGCGGCCACCCGGCCATCGATCATCTCGGGGCGGTAGAGGTCAGCGGCGCGGTCGGGGAGCTGCGTCGCGTCGAGCGACAGGCGCGCGGGCTGCGTGTAGAGGGCGAGCGCGGCGAGCCACACCGCGAGCGCGACGAGCGCGGCGGCGAGCGGCGGGCGCCTCAGCTCCGGCGCAGTCGTGAGGGCTTTTCGGATGACGGCCATATCACAACGATACCCTTGCGTTCCGACACACAATTATATCACACAATTATATCACACTTGTATATCATACTTGGTATATGTCGTGTGCCTGTGTCCGAGTATACTGTGTTTGTTATCTATTAACAGACAGGAGGTATTAGTGTATCGATCCAGACGAAATTGGCTCCCGCTGACGGTTCTGACACTCTTACTCGCGAGCGCATCGGTGGTGCTGGCAGAAATCACTAACCCCGCGCCCATCCACTCGAACTTCCGGCACACACCGTTCAACGGCCAGGATCTGGCGCCAGGCGTGCGGCTTGACGGCAACTGGGTCTATTTCAGCCCCACGATCATTGCTGATATCGACGGTAACACGGCAAACGGCCGCGAGGTGGTGGTGGGCACCGCCGACGGCTATGTCAATGCGTTCTCGGGGAGCGGTGCGAAGCTGTGGAGCTACCGCGTTGCGAGCTGCTCGCGCTACCGGGGCTTCAACACGGGTGATGAGATCATCCAGGGCGCGCCGGCGGTGGGCGACCTGAACGGCGACGGGCGTCCGGAGGTGGTCGTGGGCTACGGCACCCGTGCCTTCCTCAGCGAGATCACATGCGACGGCGGTGACACCGGCGGCGTGGTGGCGATCGACGGCGCGAGCGGCGCGCTGACCTGGCGCTACACGACCTCGCCGGACAACATGAACAACTTCATCCTCAACGGCACCATCGCCTCGCCGTCGCTGGCCGACGTCGACGGCAACGGCACGCTCGAGGTGGGGTTCGGCTCGCTCAACAACAACGTCTACCTGCTCGACGCCTCGGGCGCCAGGCTCTGGAAGTACCGCACCTTCGACACCGTCTGGTCTACGCCGGCCTTCGCCGATGTGAACGGCGACGGGCGCAAGGAGATGCTGATCGGCACCGACTTCGGCCCCAACAACTGCGTGCCGAACACACCCGGCTGCAAGATCCCCGGCGCCTACGGCTTCCTGTACGCCTTCGACACGGCCGGTGGCCCGGGCGAGAACCGCGAGTTCGGGCAGGGCTATCTCTGGCGGCAGCAGTTCGACCAGGTGATCTGGTCCTCGCCGGCGGTGGGTGACCTGGACCGCGACGGGACGCTCGAGGTGGTGATCGGCTCCGGCGCGAACTACCCGACTGTGGGCAACTGGGTGAAGGTGCTGGACGCCGCCACCGGCACTGTGGAGCGAACGCTGGTGACCCCCGCCCGCACACCCTCGGTGCCCGCGCTCGGTGACCTGAACGGCGACGGCACGATCGAGATCGTCGCCGCCTCCGGCACCAAGGTGATTGCCTGGAACGCCGCCGGGTCAGTGGTCTGGGAGTCTACGCCGACCAGCCCGGAGGATGGTAACACGACCAGCTTTGAGGCGAACACGAACTCGCCGATCATCGCGGACCTGGACGGCAACGGCTCGCTGGAGGTGGCGATCACCGCCCGCAAGGCCATAGCCATCCTGCGCGGCGACAACGGCGAGCAGCTCACGGCCAACAGCAATGCGGACATGCGCCGCTCGCTCTGGATGTGGCTTCTGAACCTCTCCACCCCGGCGGTCGGCGACCTGGACGGCGACGGTTCGCTCGAGCTGGCATCGGGCGGCTCGAACACCCACGTCGACTTCAACTTCCCGAGCAACGGCCCCGGCTTCCTCTACGCCTGGGGCGACTTCGCTTCCTGGCTGGGTAGCCCTCCGGCGGGCGGGCGACAGCCCTACGCGGCGCCCTGGCCGATGGCCCACGGCGGCTCGACGCACATCGGCGCGCTGGCCTCGGGGATCGCGTCCCCGGGGTCGCTGAGCTCGTTCCTCACGACCGGTACTTCGCAGACGTTCACCTTCCCGATCCGCGCCGACAACGGTGAGCCGCTGAACTGGAGCGTTTTGGAGAGTGACCCGAGCGGGATCGTCTCGCTCAGCCCCACAAGCGGGACGTCCGAGAAGCTGGTGGTGACGGTCACGGCGCCGGGCGCCCCTGGGGATTACACCGCCACGCTAACGGTCTCGGGGGGCGGCTTCCCGAACCGCACGATCACGGTTGCGGTGACGTCCACCTCCGCGGACGTAACGCGAATGTACCTGCCGACGGCACGCGAGTAGGCGTACGCGGGCTGGAACGAGGACAGGGCCGGCGCAGGATTGCTCCCGCGCCGGCCCTGCTGCGTCACGCCGCAGACGTCCTACAAGAGCTCGATTGACTCGACCATCACGCCAAGTGCGCGCCGGTCGCCGCTGCCGGCGATCTGCTCCGCCGGCACGAAGAGCGCCGGCACGTTGATCTCGAGCGTGAGCGGACCGTGCGGTAGACCGGCGGGGAGGCGCACGTGCTGCGTCCCCCACTCCCGGCCGGCGCTGAGGCTCCCCAGCACGTGCGTGCCGGCTCTGACGCTGGCGGTGGTGGCGCGCGGGCCGCCGGAGGCCCGGATCTGGAGCGCCCGCTGGCCGGTGAAGCCGAGCGTTACCTGGGCCCGCCCGCTCGTCCAGCGGTAGGCCGGGGACGCGCCCTCGACGCCGTGCCAACCCTCGCCCAGGCGCCAGGCTGGGGCCTCACCCATGCGGACGCACGGCCCGGCGGGGGCCTCGAACTCAGCGGCGGCCTCGGGGTGCGCGAACACGTAGAAGTGCCAGGTATTCGGGTCACCGAAAGGGTGCGCGTTGAGCAGGTGCTCGATGGGGCGGATGCGGCGCAGGCCGGTCGCCTGGAACTGGTCGCTCCACCAGCGCCACGTCGCAAGTGTTAGGTGGCCGTGGTGCGGGCGGCCCTGCGGGTCCAGGATGAGCTTGCGGAAGGGCCGGTTGGCGTCCGCGTCGGCCTGGTGATCCGGGTCTTCGATTGGGATGCCGCGGGCGCCGCCCTCGTCTACGCCGAAGGTGGGCATGGAGAGGAGCACCCAGCGCCGCGCGACGCGGGCAAGCTCGCGGGCGGCATCGGAGATCGCGCTGGGGTAGAGGTGCTCGAGGGTCTCGACACACATGACCAGGTCGGCCGCGCGGTCGCGGAAGGGCAGCGCGGCGGCGTCGGCCTGGGCCAGCAGCGTGGCGGTGTCGGCCGGCGCGGTGGCGAGCGCGTAGTGGCTGTAGTCGGTGCCGAAGGCCGGCACGCCCCACTCCCGCAGCTGCCGGACGACGTAGCCCCGGGCCGTGCCGACGTCGATCGTCGAGCGTGGCGCGAACATCTCGCGGGCCAGGAAAGCGAGCCGGTAGACCCAGTCGCCCTCGCCGTAGTTGTCGTAGGAGGTATCGTGGACCTGCTTGGCGCCCTCGAAGTAGTCCTTGCCTAGAACTCCTGGTCGACGCGGAACTCGGCCGCGTTTGTGAAGTAGCCGTCGCCGGGAATCTGTGCCATGGGCGCTAGTCTCCGTTGATTGAGTGGCGGGGGGGGGCGAGCCGCTCCTCGAGCTCGGCCACGCGCTGCTGGAGGGAGCGCTGCTCCTCGCGCAGCGCAACAATCTGCTGTTCGAGCAGGGCGGTGCGCGACAGGACGTGGCCGCCGGCACTCTCGGCGACGCGCTGCTCGAGCGCGTGCTGGTTCTTGACCAGCGAGGCCAGAACGCGTACAACTGCGCCGTGGAACATGTTGATCTGATCCAGCTGCGGCGCGGTGTACCACCAGGTGGCGCGCCGCACGAGCCACTGGAAGCGGTTGATCGCCCAGGCCAGACCGGGCCGCCGTGAGACGACGATGGCACCCTGGTCGACGCCCCAGGAAGCGTGGGCGACGACAATGTTCTCGGCCAGGTAGGGGTCGCCGCGCACGATCTCCATCACGCGCGGGTCCACCCCTGCCGCGGCGCCGGGCTCAGGGGGCGTGTCGCCCGCCAGGGCGCGCTCGGCGGCGGCCATCGCATCGGCGACGCTGTCGCTATCGGTGTGGGACCAGTAGATTGTCATCGGCGTCTCTGTCTTCTCATGTCGCACGCCACCTCGTAGGCGGCGATCGTGTCGCGCGCGGTGCGCCGCCAGGAGAACGCGGCGGCGCGAGCAGGCCCGGCGCGCCTGAGGCGCTCCTCAAGGGCGGGGTCCGTCAGGAGAGTGGCCATGCGTGCGGCAATATCCCCCGGGTCGCGCGGGTGGCACAGCAGGCCGGCGTCCCCGAGCACCTCTGGGAGCGACGTGCTGTCTGCCGCGACCACGGGGACGCCGGAGGCGAGCGCCTCGAGTACCGGCAGCCCGAACCCTTCGTAGAGCGAAGGGTACACGAACAGCCGCGATCCCGCAACTAGCGCCGGGAGGTCGGCGTCGTCCACCCTGCCGAGGAAGCGCACCCGCCCGGTGACGCCGTGGCGCTCGGGCGCGGCGAGGATCGGCTCGACCTGCCAGCCGTGGCCGCCGGCGATCACGAGCGGCGTGCTCGAGTCGTGAGCAGGCTGGAGGCGCGCGTAGGCCTCGATCAAGCGCTGGTAGTTCTTGCGCGGCTCCAGCGTGCCGAGGCTGAGGATGTATCCGCCGTGGCGCAGGCCGTGGCGCTCGAGCACCGCGCGCGTCTCGTCGGGGGCGTGGGGGCGGTAGCGCGAGTCGTGGCCCAGGTACACGACGCTGACGCGCTCGGGCGGGACGTCGAGGTGTCGCACGACATCGTCGCGAGTGGCGTAGGAGTCGGCGATGATGTGGTCGGCGCGGGCGGCGAAGCGCTCCTTGGCGGCGTGGAGCTCGGCGTTGCCGCTGACGTGCCACTCGGGGTGGACGCGGGTGGTCATGTCGTGGATGGTGAGGACGGTGGCGGCGCCGGTCGGTGCGTACTGGAACTGGTCCGAGGCGTGGAAGACGTTGGCCCCGGTGGTGGCGGCACGTAGCGCGAGGCCCATTGCTGCTGTCGCGGCCGCGGCCCAGGGGCGGTCCAGGGCGTGGTCGACGCGCTCGGCGAGGCCGTGGGCGGGGCCGAGGCGGATGCCGGGAACCATGCTGAGGTAGCCGCGCCGCAGGCCGGCGCAGCGCACCACACGCGTAGCAGGCGAGTCGAAGGCCGGCAGCGGACGCATCGGGCGGCCAGGGTTCAGCGGCAGCACGTCGAGCAGCGTGAGTACCCCCCCGCGCGCGGCGAGCTCCTCGGCCAGAGCGTCGACTAGGCTACGGGTGTAGACCAGGACTCCGGCCTGGGCAATGCGGAGAACTGAAATGTCGAGTGCGATGTGCATAGTGTTGTTGTGGGGCTGCACGCCCCCCTTGCCCCTCGTGCCGGGGCACCGGCCCCTTCGGCTCTGCCGTGCGCCGGCAGCGCGCGCGCCTACGAGAGGGGCACCGGCCCCTCTCGCGCTCTCCCCCGCCGGAGGGGCGCTGGCGCCCCCTCCGAACCACCCCCGCAAGCGGTGTCGTACCAGATCGATAGCGCGCCGGCACCACAACGAGCTGCCTGCCAAGTTAATAACACCGGCGCGTGAGCGTGAGGCCGGCTCATTCCCGGTGCTGCCGGCGTATCGGTCTGGCAGGGCTCCCCTTGCAGGGGGTCTGGGGGCGGGCGCCGCCCCCAGCGGGGGTGCAGGGGGCGGCGCCGCCCTGCAAAAGCCGTACCCACACCAGTGCGAAGAAACGCCCGCCGCGCGAAGCGGCTACGCCCCCACATCCTCCAGCCGCGCCATGATCTTGTCCACCGCCCGCGCCCAGGACCAGCGCTCGGCCGCGACCCTAGCTGCCCGCAGCCCCTTGGCGCGCGCCTCGTCGCGGTGCTCGTAGACATGCCGCATCAAGTGGCGCAGGTGCTCCACGTCCGGGTCGGCCCACTCGTAGCCTTCGTAGTACGGGCACTTCGCCACCGCCGGGATCAGGCGGCGCACCCGCAGCGGGTAGGCCACCTCGTCGTCCAGGAAGTCGGCCTGGGCGCTCCAGTTGGTGGCGATCGTCGGCAGGCCGCATGCCATCGCCTCCAAGATCGGCATGCCCCAGCCCTCGCCGCGCGTCGGCAGCACGAAGCAGTCGGCGCTGGTGTACAGGCTGCCCATCTGGTGCAGCGCGATGTGCTGGTTCAGCATCAGCACCACCGGCGCGGAGCCATGGCGCAGGCGCAGGTCGGCGATCTGCTGGCGCACGTTCACGCCTGGGTCGTTGTTGAAGACCTTCAGCACCAGCACCACGTCGTCGCGGTCTGAGAACTCCTCGGTGAACGCGCGCAGCAGCACCTCGGGCGCCTTACGCTCGCCCCACTCGAAGTTCGAGAGGAACACGTAGCGGTCGCTCGGGCGGCGGGCGGCGATGCCGGGGTGGAAGTAGTCCGGGTCCACGCCGAGCGGGATGACGTGGATCGGCTTCTTCACGCCGCTGTCGCGGAAGGTCTGCGCGTTGAAGGTGCTGGGCACCCAGACCTCGTCCATCTGGTTGGCCTGCGCGGCCCAGTCCTCGGGGATGCCGGTGGGCTCGAGCATGCTGTAGCCGATGCGGTAGCGGCCGCTGTTCTTGATGAAGCTGTCGGCCTGGTGGTAGACCACCTGCACCAGCGAGGTGTCCTTCGGGCGGTGGCGCATCTGCTCGATGCGCGGGTCGCCGGTGGGCGGCTCGGTGATATCGCTGCCCCAGATGCAGCCCACGCGCACGTCCACGCCGCGCCGGTCGAGCTCGAGCGCGAGCTGGCGCGAGGAGATCGCGTACCCGGTGGGCGAGGCGATGATGCTGTGCCAGAAGAGCTTTCTGTCGTAGCGCTCGTGGGCGAAGTGCCGCCCCCACTTGGCGCGGAAGGTCGCCTGGGCCCGGCCGAACATCGCCTGCCAGCTCACGTTGTTGATCTTGGTGCTGGTGTTCTCGCGGTGCACCACGCGCACATCGCCCACGCAGACGGTCTTGAAGCCGTGCATGGCGGCCCGCAGGCAGTAGTCGGTGTCCTCGAAGTAGGAGAAGAACGCCTCGTCCAGCCCGCCGACCTTCTCTAGCACATCGCGGCGGATGTACATGCAGGCGCCCACCACCCCCTCGACCTCGCGCACGCCGGGGAACTGGCCGACATCTGCCTCACCGCCGCCCACCTGGTAGCCCCATGCGCTATCCGGCATGTAGGTGCCGGCGTGCTGGAGCCGGCCGTCGGGCCAGAGCAGCTTGCACCCCACCACGCCGTAGTCGGGGCGGCTGTGGGCCACCTCGCGCAGCCGGGCAAGCCAGTGCTCCTGCACGATCAGCGTGTCGTTGTTGAGCAGCAGCACGTCGCACTCGGGCGGGGCGGCGGCGATGCCCTGGTTGTTGCCGCGGGTGAAGCCGACGTTCTCGTCGTTAGCGATCAGCGTGATGTCGGGCTGGGTGCGCAGCCACTCGCGCGTGCCGTCGCTGCTGCCGTTATCCACCACGATCAGCCGGTAGTCCACGCCCTTCGTCTGGGCGCGGATGCTGGCGACGCAGTCCTGCGTTACGGTCAGGCCGTTCCATGTGAGCATGACGATCGCGACGGGGGGGAGGCCCTGCTCCGGCTGGGGCGCTGTGGGCGAGGGCAGCGGCTGGCTCGGCTGGACGAGCGCTGGCTCACGCCTGTCCTCTCGTACGCGCGCCGCGGCTTCGCGGCTCGGCTCACGCGGCCGCTCCGTGGCAACGCGCCGCAGCTCAGCCAGGGCGTTCGCGAGCGCTGCGCGGGTTGTATCGTCCCAGCCGCGGGTCCGGGCGATCTCCGGCAGGGCCAGCAGCGCGTGCAGGTAGGCCTGGCGCAGGACGTGGCTGACGCCGGAGCGGGCGCGCTTCGAGGCCTGCTCGCGCTCGGCCGCGAGGAACGGCCCGAGCAGGTCGGCGGGCGCGCGGTGCTTGAGGGCCAGGCGCAGACGGTTGCGCTCGACCAGCGCGGCGTGGCGATAGCTGGCCTCGTGGGGCGCGCCCTCGTCGTGCACCAGCGTGGCATCGCGGGCCAGGCGCAGGGTCCACCCGGCGGCCACGGCGCGCAGGCAGAGATCGGCGTCCTCGAAGTAGCCCGCGCCGAACCCCTCGTCCAGCGGACCGATCTCGCGCAGCATCGAGGCGCGCAGGGCCGTGGCGAGGAAGGCCATGTACTGCGGCTCGGGCAGCGGCTCGGGCAGGCGCGTGAGTCCCATGGCGATGTTGGCGCCGTAGCCGAGCGGCTCGAGGAGCTGGCCGCCCGCGTGCTGGAGGCGGCCGTCGGGGTAGCGCGCCAGGCTGCCCACCACGCCCACGCGCTCGTCCTCCTCGAGCGGCCGCAGCAGCGCTGCCAGCCAGCCCGGGTCCACCACCGTATCCTGGTTCAGCAGGACAACGGCGTCTGCCACAGAGGCTGATGCGCGTCGCTCTGAGCTCTCTGTGTGCTCTGTGGCAAGAAGCCCAGGTGTCGCGCGGATGCCGCGGTTGCACGCGCCCGAGAAGCCGAGCGATTCGGCGCTGCGGATGAGGCGCACCTGCGGGAAGGCGCGCGCCACAAGGTCGGCGCCGCCATCGGCGCTGCCGTTGTCCACCACGGTCACGTCGAAGTCGGCGCCCTGCTGCGCGAGGAGCGCCTCGAGGCATGGGCGGAGGAAGCGCTCGCCGTTATGGGCCGGGATGATGACGGAGGCTCTCATGCGTCGGTCGCAATCTTTCGCGCCAGGGCGGTCTGGGCGTCGTCGATATCGGCCAGGTGCTGGCGGATGTCGACGAGCGTCTGCCGGATCTCGGGCTGGTCGGCCGCGATGCGGGCGAGCGCCTCGGTGATCGCCTGGAGCGCGTGGACCGTGGCGGCGTTGAAGGCGTTCTGCTGCTCGACGATCGGCGCGACGTACCAGCGGGTGAGGGAGTTGGCGGCCTGCTTGGCCTGGCCCACCAGCGGCAGGCTGGAGTCGAGCTCCTGCGGCTGGACTTTCCAGAGGTGGTCGAGGGCGGCCACCTTGGCCTTGTAGGCGTCGTCCGCGGGGGGCTGGGGCGGCGCGGCGGGCGTGTCGGAACGATTGCGGTCGCTGGTCATGTTGGGCCTCCGGCAGAAGCGGGCGAGCGGGGCGAGGGCCCGCTCCCAGGAGAACTCGTCGCCGAGGGTGCGGGCGCGCCGGCCGCACGCGCGGCGCCCCTCGTCGTCCACCAGCAGTGCCAGGATCGCCTGCGCCACCGCGTCCGTGTCGCCGACGGGCACCACCGCGCCGAGGCCGTGGCGCTCCACCAGGTCGGCGGCGGCGTCCCCGGCGCTCACGACGCTGGGCAGGCCCGCCCACAGGTGATCGAGGAAGCGCGAGCGCACGGCGGCGTAGGCGGTCTCCAGGTGGGCGTGGTGCAGCGAGACGGCCAGGTCGGCCTCGAGCAGGGCGTCGGCGCGGCGCTCGTAGGGCAGCCACTCGTCGTAGAACAGCACGCTCGCTCCCAGCAGGCCGAGCTCCTCGGCGCGGCGGCGGGCTGCGGCGGGCGCACGCATCTCGCGCACGTCGCCGGGGTGGCGGCCGGCCAGGAGCACCAGCCGGGCGTCGGGGCGCTGCTGCGACACGGCGGCCATCGCCTCCACCAGCGTCAGCGGGTCGAGCCAGTCCCACAGGCCGCCGGTCCAGAGCAGGAGCGGCTCGTGATCACCTAGGCCGGGGAGCACGCCGCGCAGGGCAGGGGCGGTCCTCGCGGGCAGATCGTGGGGCAGGCCGAAGGGCGCGGTGTCGATCAGGGTGCGCAGCTGCGGGTCTGCGTCGGTGCGCTCGGGGGTGACGCGGCCGAGCGCCAGGAGCGCGCCGATGTAGAGGTCGCGCTGCCTCTCGGTGGCGCACACGATGAAGTCGGCCGCGAGCAGCTGCGCCTGGAGCAGGGCGCGGTCGGCCTGGTGCTGGGCGGCGCGCTGCGCTGGGTGGGCGGAGCGGAACGACTCCAGGTTCTCGAGCGGCGTTGGGTCGTAGAGGTCAAGCGCGAGCGGCACGGGAGCGCGGGCCAGCTCGGGGTGCGCGGCGAGGACGTGACCGTTGGCCACCACCACGTCGGCGGCGCGGAGCCAGGGCGCGAGCGAGGCGGCGTCGCCCCAGGCGTAGCAGCCGGTGGCGAAGGGCGCCGGCAGGTCGATCGGCCGCGGCGCCACCAGCGTCACCGGCTGGCGCCGGGAGAGGACGCGGGCCATCTCCCAGGCGCGTATGCCGGGGCCGGCCATACGGCTGCCCACCACGTCGTGGGAGATGATCAGGAGGCGCGGGGCGTTCTCGCTCATAAGCCCGGGGATGGTACACCGGGATGTGTCTGCTGTCAACGTGGGGAGGGCGCGGCGGACTGCGCGGGGTTCTCGATAGCCGGTATCTGAATCACATGTCGTGCCCAGAGCAGCAACACTTCTTGCCGGGCGCGCGCTGTCGAATGTGATGGGTCCGGTTTCGCCATCCGACGGCCGGTGTGCTCCACGGCCCGATCCGCGGCGCGCCGCGGCATCGCGAGAGAACGCTCATGCCATCGCACCCGGTCGCCTTCCTCGACCCCGCCGTGCTCAGCGCGCGGCCGCTCAGGGTCTCGCCCACTGATATCTCACATTTTATTCGCCTTGACCAGTGCGAGCGCTACCTGCGCCTGCGCCTGCACGAGCGCGCCGAGGGGCAGCGCTTTCTCTACGACTACGGCGTCGCGCCGCAGTCGATCTCGCCGATCCTGACGCAGTCCGGCGCGACGTTTGAGGACACCATCGCGCGCGACATCTGCGGCGCACCTGCACGCCGCCGCTGTGGCAGGGCACGAGCGACGGCAGGAGCGTCGAGGTCTGGGTGGGCAGCGGGACGATGTGACGGGGCTCAGGGCGGAGGGGTGTGGGGAGCTCTCTCGCGAGGGCGAGCCCCGGCCCCTTGCGGCCCACGTGCCCAAGTGCTACACTCCACGCCATGTCCGACACGCTCCTCCAGCTCACCGACGCCGGCCTCTACTGTCCCGCCGGCGACTTCTACGTGGACCCGTGGCGCCCCGTGGCGCGCGCGGTGGTCACGCACGCCCACAGCGACCACGCGCGGCGCGGCTCGGGGGCGTACCTGGTGGCGCGCGAGGGCGAGCGCGTCTTCCGCACCCGCCTCGGCGAGGACGCCCCGCTCCGGCCCGTGGCCTACGGCGAGATCATCTCGGTCAACGGCGTCGATGTCTCGCTGCACCCCGCCGGACACATCCTCGGATCGGCCCAGGTGCGCGTGGCCCACCGCGGCGAGGTCTGGGTGGTCTCGGGGGACTACAAGGTCGAGCCGGACCGCACCTGCGCGCCGTTCGAGCCGGTGCGCTGCCACACTTTCATCACCGAGAGCACCTTCGGCCTGCCGGTGTACCGCTGGGCGCGGCAGGAGGAGGTCTTCGCGCAGGTCAACGGCTGGTGGCGGCAGAACCAGGAGGCCGGGCGGGCCAGCATCCTCTACGGCTACGCGCTCGGCAAGGCGCAGCGGCTGCTCGCCGGGCTGGACCCGGGCATCGGGCCGATCTTCGTCCACGGCGCGCTCATCCAGCTGACAGACGACTACCGCGCGTCGGGAGTGGCCCTACCCGACACGCGGTACACCGGCGAGGCTGAGCGCGGCTTCGACTGGAGCCGCGCCATGGTCCTGGCGCCGCCCTCTGCCCACGGCACCCCCTGGATGCGGCGCTTCGGCGCGGCGGCCAGCGGCTTCGCGTCGGGGTGGATGCGGATCCGGGGCACGCGGCGGCGAAGGGCGATCGACCGCGGCTTCACGCTCTCAGACCACGCCGACTGGCCGGGGCTGCTGGGCGCGATCCGGGCCACCGGCGCCGAGCGTGTCTGGGTGACGCACGGCTACACCGCGGTGCTGACGCGCTGGCTCCAGGAGCAGGGCTACGACGCCGCCGTAGTCCAGACGCGCTTCGAGGGCGAGGGCGGCGGCGAGGCCGAGGCCCCGGCGGAGCTCGACGCGAGCGGTTGACAAAGGGCGCGTGCTCCGCGATCATTGAGGCCCTCCGCGAGAGGCCTGTCCGACAGTGGACGCACGAAGGAGCCGCCCATGCTTGACACCGAGGTCCGGACGGTTCAGAACGCTCGCACGCGCGCCGGCATTGTGGACTGCGACGTCCACCCCATCCCGCGTAGCCCCGACGAGATCCGTCAGTACATGCCGATGCCCTGGCGCGACCGCTACAAGGGCGGCGGCCGTGGCTTTTTCGACAATCCCGTCCACGGCATGCGGCTCGACAGCCGCCCGCCCGACGGCGGCCCATTCGGCTCGGACCCGGACTTTCTGCGGAAGCAGCTGATCGACCAGTACGGCGTGGCCTACGCCATCCTGCTGCCGCGCGCCTTCTGCAACCTCCACCCCGACCCCGACTTCGGCACGGCGATCGCGGCGGCCTACAACGACTGGCTGGCCGACACCTGGCTCTCCAAGTACAACCACGACGGGGTCTTCAAGGGGTCGATCACTGTGGCCCACCAGGACCCGCAGGCCGCCGCGCGCGAGATCGACCGCTGGGCCGGCCACCCGCACTTCGTCCAGGTGATGACCGACTCCGGCGCGCGGGCGCCCTTCGGCCAGCGCCAGTACTACCCGATCTACGAGGCCTGCGAGCGCCACGGCCTCCCGCTCGCCATCCACCCCGGCACCGACGGCATGGGCATCAACATCCAGCCCGGCCCCGGCTACCCGACGCACTACATCGAGTGGCACACCTGCCTCTCGCTCGCCTTCCAGGCGCACCTCGTCAGCTTCCTCACCGAGGGAGTCTTCGCGCGCTTCCCCGGCTTCCGCGTGGTGCTGGTGGAGGGCGGCGTGGCCTGGCTGCCCGCGCTCCTGTGGCGGCTCGACGCCGAGTGGAAGGCGCTGCGCTCGGAGGTGCCGTGGGTCACGAAGCCGCCCTCGGCCTACCTGCGTGACCACGTGCGGATCACCAGCCAGCCGATCGAGCGTCCGGCCGACGACCGGCACCTGCTGCAGATGCTGGAGATGATGGACGCCGAGCACCTGCTGATGTTCGCCAGCGACTACCCCCACTGGGACTTCGACTCGCCGACGCACGCCTTCCCGCGCCTGCCCGCCGAGCTGCACCGGCGCATCTTCGAGGCCAACGCGCGGGCCTTCTACCGGCTGGGGGAGTAGCGGGCATGGGCAAGCACATCGTGGGGCGCGTGGCGGAGCTGCCCCCCGGCGAGCGTCGGATCGTCGAGGTCGAGGGGCGCTCGATCGGGGTGTTCAACGTCCACGGGCGCTTCTTCGCGCTGCGGAACCGCTGCCCGCACCAGTCGGCGCCGCTCTGCCTCGGGGCAGTCAAGGGCATGACCATGCCGAGCCAGCCCGGCGAGTACATCTGGGCGCGCGAGGGCGAGATCATCCGCTGCCCGTGGCACGGCTGGGAGTTCGACATCACCACGGGGCGCTCGATCGTCAACCCGCACCGGGTGCGCGTCGCCACCTACGAGGTGACGGTCGAGGCCGACGACGAGCGCGTCGAGACCTACCCCGTCACGGTGGACGGCGGGCTGATCGTGCTGCACCTGGACGAGGGGCGCGGCGCGCAGTAGGGCGTCGATGGGTTGCGGTGGCCCGCGGCCCATGGCTCGTTCTCCCTGCCGCGCGCACGGACGGGCAGAAATCGCGTTCCGTGGGCGGGCTGAGGGCTTCAGGGCGCGGCCGAAGGCGCTCACCCGCAGGCCCTTTCTCCGCCACGTGGAATAGAGGTGTACCCATGACCCGGATCGAGTCCCTGCTCTCGGCGCGGCTGTTCCTGGCCCCGCAGGCCGTAGGCGAGCGGCTGTTCTTCATCAGCAACCTCAGCGGCCGCCTGAGCCTCTACGCGATGGACCGCGCCGGCAGCGTGCCCGAGCCGCTGCTGCCGCCCTATATCGCGCTCCAGAACCCCGACCTCGTCGGCGGCTACTCGTTCTACGCGCTGCCGGAGTGCGGCCAGGTGCTGGTGATGCTCGACCGCGACGGCGATGAAAACTACCTGCCCATGCTCGTCCCGAGCGACGGCGGCTTCCCCGAGCCGGCCTTCGGCGACGCGCTCGACGCCTACCGCGTGGACTGTACGCTGGTCGACTCGGCGCGCGGCCTGCTCTATATGCAGGCCGAGTCCCGCACCGAGCCGCTCGTGCGGACCTTTCGTGGCGACGTGGCGACTGGCGCGGTGGAGCTGCTGGCCGAGAGCACCTGGGGCCTGTACCCCGTCGCCTACGGCCAGGGCCATGCGCGCGTGGCCCTGGCCGAGGGGTACACCGCCGGCGACACAGTCCTGTACCTGTGGGAGGGTGGCGAGCGCCGCGTACTCCTCGGCACGCCGCTGGAGGCCCGCGCCCCCGGCGAGGCCCCGCCGCTCAGCGGGATTGGCGCCTGCCACTTCACGCCCGGCGACGCGGGGCTCCTGTGTATCACGGCGCTGTTCGACGACGCCTACGGCCTCGGGTATGTCCGCCTCGATACGCCGGGCCAGGCGCGGCCGGTGCAGGTGCAGGGCGCGGTCCACGCCGGCGCCGGTGAGCTTGATCGGCTCGAGCACCTTGAGGGTGAGCGCTACCTGGTGGGCTACAACATCGACGGCTCCTCGTGGCTCTACGAGGCGCGCTTCGACGAGCCTGCGCTCGTGATGTACCTCGGGCGGGCGCTGGTCGGGCCCGCGGAGAGCGGCGCGGGGCCGGCCCTGCACGGCGGCGTGCTCGAGTCCGTGAGCTACGATACGGTGGGCGACCGCCTGGCGCTCTCGTTCTCCACCGCCACCTCGCCCTCCCAGCTCTACACCGTCGATGCGGCCGGCGTGGCGCAGCATACCCGCGAGCGGGTGCTCGGCCTCCCAACCGAGCTCCTTGCGTCCGGCGAGGACGCCTCGTTCATCTCGCACGACGGCCTGCGCGTCTCGGCGCGGCTCTACCTGCCCGCGCCGTCGCTCGGGTACCAGGGGCCGCGCCCGCTGGTTTA
Organism: Chloroflexota bacterium; assembly: GCA_039805565.1. Classification (GTDB taxonomy): domain Bacteria; phylum Chloroflexota; class Chloroflexia; order Chloroflexales; family Roseiflexaceae; genus CALJIC01. The sequence continues at coordinate 14,945 of JBDLTZ010000288.1, forward strand.
CTACATCCACGGCGGCCCACAGAGCCAGGAGCGGCCCGACTTCGCCTGGTTCTCCATGCCGCTCATCCAGCTCCTCACGCTGCGGGGCTTCGCTGTCTTCGTGCCGAACGCCCGCGGCAGCACCGGCTACGGCCTCGGCTACACGAAGCGCGTCGACCACGACTGGGGCGGCCAGGACCGGCTCGACCACGTCCACGCGATGACCGAGGTGCTCCCGCGCGACCCACGCCTCGACGCGAGCCGCGCCGGGGTGGTTGGCCGCTCCTACGGCGGCTACATGACCCTCACCCTCGCCGCGCGCCACCCCGAGCTCTGGCGCGCCGCCGTGGACATGTTCGGCCCGTACGACCTGATCTCGTTCTCCGAGCGCATCCCGCCCACCTGGAAGCCGTACTTCGAGGCCTCCCTCGGCAACCCCGAGCGCGACCGCGACTTCCTCGCCGAGCGCTCGCCGCGCAGCTACATTGACCAGATCGCCTGTCCGCTGCTCGTGATTCAGGGGAAGAACGACCCGCGGGTGATCGAGCAGGAGTCGCGCGATGTGGTCGAGCGGCTGCGCTCCGCCGGCAGGAAGGTCGAGTACCTGATGTTCGAGAACGAGGGCCACGACGTGCTCAAGTACGAGAACCGCGTGACCTGCTACAATGCGATCACGGACTTCTTCCGCCAGCACCTGGAGCCGTAAGTGCGGGCCTTCGCTGAGCTCTACACCGCCCTCGACGAGACCAACAAGACTGGCGCGAAGGTCGATGCGCTCGTCGGCTACTTCGCCGGCGCCGACCCGGCCGACGCCGCCTGGGCGCTTTACTTCCTGATCGGGCGCCGCCCGCGTCAGGCGGTCTCCTCCACCAAGCTGCGCGCCTGGGCCGCCGAGGCCGCCGGCATCCCCGACTGGCTGTTCGGCGAGTCGTACGACGCCGTGGGCGACTTCGCCGAGACGGTGGCGCTGCTCCTGCCCGACCACGGGCCGAGGGCCGAGGAACGAGGACCAGCGGCCGACGCGTGGGGCGCGCCGCGGGCACAGCAGCCGGATGATCAGGCGTCTTCGATGTTCAGCGCTCAGCCTTTGGCGTTGCGCGCCTGGGTCGAGCAGGTCCTGCTGCCGCTGCGCGACCTGCCCGAGGAGCGGCAGCGCGCCGAGATGCTGCGCGCGTGGGAGGCGCTCAGCGGCGCCGAGCGATTCGTCTGGAACAAGCTGATCACCGGCGCCTTCCGCGTCGGCGTGTCGCAGCAGCTCGTCACCCGCGCGCTGGCGCAGGTGGGCGGGCTCGACGCGGCCACCGTGGCGCATCGCCTCATGGGCGCGTGGGAGCCCTCGGCGGCGTTCTACCGCGCCCTGCTGGCCCCCGAGAGCGGCGACGCCGACGTGAGCCGGCCGTTCCCCTTCTGCCTGGCCCACCCGCTCGAGGGCGAGCCTGACGACCTGGGGGAGATCGCCGAGTGGCAGGCCGAGTGGAAGTGGGACGGCATCCGCTCGCAGCTGGTGCGCCGCGCCGGGCAGACCTTCCTCTGGTCGCGCGGCGAGGAGCTGATCACTGAGCGCTTCCCCGAGCTCGCCGCGCTCGGTGCGCTGCTGCCGGACGGCACGGTGCTGGATGGGGAGGTGCTGCCGTGGCTTGGCGGCGTGCTGCCCTTCGCGCAGCTCCAGCGCCGCATCGGGCGCAAGCAGCTTGGCAAGAAGCTCCTGGCCGAGGTGCCGGCCGTGCTGCTGGCCTACGACCTGCTGGAGCTCGGCGGGCGCGATGTGCGCCAGGAGTCGCTGGCGTGGCGCCGGGCCGAGCTCGAGCGGCTGGTCGCGGGGCTGAGGCCCGAAGGTGCAGATCCGAGCGATGGACGAGGCGAGCGTTCGGCGCTCGAGTCGCTCATCCTCTCCCCGCTGGTGGAGGCCGTGGGGTGGGACGAGCTCGCCGCGCTATGGGCCACGGCCCGCGAGCAGGGCGTCGAGGGGCTCATGCTCAAGCGCCGAAGCTCGGCCTACGGCGTTGGGCGCGTGCGCGGCGACTGGTGGAAGTGGAAGGTGGCGCCCTATACCTTGGATGCCGTGCTGGTCTACGCCCAGCGCGGCAGCGGCAAGCGCGCCAGCCTGTACACCGACTACACCTTTGCGCTGTGGGACAACGGGCAGCTCGTGCCGTTCGCCAAGGCGTACTCCGGCCTCACCGACGCCGAGATCCGCAGGGTGGACGCCTTCGTGCGGCGCAGCACGCTGGAGAAGTTCGGCCCGGTGCGCACCGTCAGGCCCGAGCTGGTGTTTGAGCTGGCCTTCGAGGGCATCCAGCGCTCGAGCCGCCACAAGTCCGGCATCGCGGTGCGCTTCCCGCGCATGCTCCGCTGGCGCACCGACAAGCGCCCCGAGGACGCCGATACGCTCGACACGGTGCGAGCGATGATACCCGAGGAGTAGACGTGCCCGCCCACATCCTGCTGATCGACTGCCCCGACCGCATGGGGCTGGTCCACACCATCACCGGTGTGCTCTTCCGCCGCGCGTACAACGTCGTGAGCAACCACGAGTTCGTGGACCGCGACCGGCGCCACTTCTTCATGCGGACCGAGTTCTCGGGCGACGCCGACCCGGCCGAGGCCCTGGCCGAGCTGCGCGCCGCTCTGCCCGACGCCACCATCCGCCTCACGGGCGCCGGGGAGCGCACCGCCGTCGTGCTGGTCACCAAGGAGCACCACAGCGTCGGTGACCTGCTCATCCGCCACGCCTACGGTGAGCTCGGGGCCCGCATCCTGGCGGTGGCCGGGAACCACGCCGTGCTCGCGCCGCTGGCCGAGCGCTTCGGCGTGCCGTTCCACCACGTCCCCGCCGAGGGCCTGGAGCGCGCCGCCCACGAGGAGGCGCTGGCCCAGGTAATCGACAGCTACGCGCCTGAGTACGTCGTTCTGGCGAAGTACATGCGCGTGCTCACCCCGGCCTTCGTCGAGCGCTACCGCGGCCGGATCATCAATATTCATCACTCGTTCCTTCCGGCGTTCATCGGCGCCAACCCCTACCGGCAGGCCTTCGAGCGCGGCGTCAAGATCATCGGCGCCACGGCCCACTTCGTCACCGAGAGCCTCGACGAGGGGCCGATCATCGCGCAGAGCGTGATTCCGGTGGACCACAGCCACACGGCGGCTGAGATGGCCCAGGCCGGCCGCGATGTCGAGAAGATCGTGCTGGCGCGGGCGCTGAAGCTGGTCTTTGAGGAGCGCGTCTTCATCAGCGGCAACCGCACGATTATCTTCGATTGACATAAAAGTGGAGGGGCTCATGCCCCTCCACGCCACGCCCTCCTGAGCGACCAAGCCCAGCTTAGCCGGCTTCCCCACGGCCTCGCCGGGCGCCGCCCGCATTCCCACGGTGAGCCCCCGCT
>JBDLTZ010000289.1:0-16882 GCA_039805565.1 Chloroflexota bacterium
AATGATGTTTCAGACTGTGTGGGTGAGACAATGACCTGTGCGGTGGCTACGTAGTGAACCGGTGTAGATAAAAGCCATCCGATGGCGCCGAGTGCCACCAACACCATACCTATCGTTAGGATACGCCAGTCTCGTATAACAGCCAGAATAACTGGACGCAGATCAACTTCCCGTTCCTTCTCCATAGGTGATAATTCCTCGCAAGAGCGCAGCCGCGGTCGAACACGGCCGAGTGTTTATAGCGTTTGTGGTCTGCATCCCGCACAGTTTGTGCATTATACCACAGCTAGTATAGCCCAAGGCCATGCCCAGCAGATGGCTTCTGGATGCGTTGCAAGGAGGAGTGTATCACTGCCCGGCGGCGCGCGAGCGGGCATCGCGGAGCGCCGCCCGGGCCGAAGTGTTCGAGGGGTCGAGCCAGAGAGAGCGCTCGAGCGGGGCTATAGCCTCCTCCACTCTGCCAGCGAAGATCAGGGCGTATCCAAGTGCGAACGCGGCACGCGGTGATTGAGGGTCAAGCTCGGTCGCCGCTCGCGCGACATCGATAGCCTCGGAGGAGCGCTGCCGCCAGACGAGCATGTTAGCCCGATCGATCACATAGTTACCCGCCTCTCCGGCACGCCAGATTGCCATGGCTTCATCACGGCGCCCCTGCTCCCAGCGCTCCAAGCCGCGCACAAACTCTTTGCGTCGGACGAGGTTGGCGGGTGTATTGCTCGGGTGATTGGGCGCTAGGTCACGCAGGAGCGTGAGTCGCCCGTCACGACGCCCGACGACGATCTCCCGATCGACGCGAAGGTCGGTGTCGATCACCAGCGACAGGCCGTCCAGCGTGCGGATCACCACCTGCAACGGCCGGGCTAGCGTCCCGCTCTGCTTCTGCACATAGAGGTGGTAGTTGCCGTCATTCAGCACTGATGTGTCGGGCAGAACGCGCAGCATTGCTGTCTGGAGCTCGCCCATGACGAGCAACATGTAGTTGCCGAACATCGTGTGGGTTTCATTACGCACGATCTCGGATCTGCCGCCGAAGCCCTCGGTCGTGAGCTCCCCTACCGCGCTCGGCATGTAGACGCGCACGAAGTTGCCGTAGCAGCCCGGCCGTTCAATCTGCAAACACCGTCCGAGGACGAGTTGTTTCGTCTGCGCCTGCTTCCACCAGTCATACTCGTTGCCGATTTCAAGGGCAAGTGTGGCAGTGACCGGACGCAAGTCTGCCGTGAGAGTCACGATGTAGGTGATGCGCGTGTCGATGTACAGCCCTACCTCGGCTAGTCCGAAGTCTGACTCGACGACCATGAGGTAGTCGCCAGGGACGTCAACGAGAGCGCCGTCCCAGTGCTTCTCAGCGAGCCGCTCCCGTGCAGGCACATCGTCGAGCACGACCATGACGTGGCGTTCGTCCAGCAAGCGCCGTCCGGCGTCTAACAGATCGAGCGCCTGCTGAGGGGAGATTTCTCGGAGACGCGCGATGGCCGCTTGAAGTAGCCGGCCAATCATCTGTTTATCGCGCGTTTCGTAAAGGGCAAAGAGCTGCTCAAAGACGTTCTCCGGTTGGATACGCCCGAACCCTTCGACCTCGAGCGGGCCGAGTGCCCTGATGACCTCTGGGACTGCGTACAGATCCAGTGCAACGACGCCATCGAACGGCGGCCGTCCGTTGAGCCGCCAGAAGTAGCGCAATGTTTCGACAGATGTGGGGAAATCCGCGTCCCAGTTGAAGTCGCGGCCGTACCAGTCGCTGATTCGCAGGTAGCGTAGGTAGGAGACCGGGAAGTGAAGTTCGGGCGGGGCTCTCTGATCCAGCGCGTATGAATCTTCGAAGTTTTCCAGCCGGGGGACCCCATCCTCGACCACCAGCGTGCCGAACGTCCCGACGAAGCCGCCGGTGGCGCGCAGCTCGGCGCTGTTCTGGGCGATGAGGATGTAGCGGCGTGGTGGCCCGGGGCGCAGCACGCTGGCGCCCACCGGCAGTAGCTCGCGGCCGAACGCGATGGCGGCGCGCGCCCGCGGTAGCAGCTCCCGTACCTCACGCAGCCGGGGGACGTAGCGCCCGAGCAAGCCCTTCTTGAGCTGGCCAAGATCTACCCGCGCCAGGGCCACTTCAACGCGTGCCAGCGATGCATCCGCGCGCTCGAGGTACGGCTCTGCTCGGGAGATGATCGGCGCTGCGGAGGCCAGCAGTTCTGTCGGGGAGGTCTGAGGAGCGGCGCGCAGCTTGTCCAGCACCGGCGACGCGGCTTCGCACGCGATCAGCGGTAGCTCGCCTGCGGCCACGGCGGTGTCCAGCAGCGCGGGTGTCTGGGAGAGATCGGGGCCGACGCGCGGTACCCAACCAAGGTGCGGCAGCAGCGGATGGAGGAGCCGCGTACCGCCGTCGAGCCGCCGGAGGGCATCGGCCGCACCGCGCGCGTGGTCGCAGATGGCCGGGGCCTGGGCGAGTGGGGAGCCCTCGAGATGGAGCGCGGCCTGGACGGTGCGACCGTGCGACTGCAGCCGGTAGACTTGCACGCCTATGTAGCCGAGCCACAGGAGCACAAGGAGCATGAGCGTGGCCATGGCGCTCTGCAGGGGGCGACGTCTGATGAGAGCCGATCCTGCAACAATAATTGTGCAAGGCCATTTTGTCAGCATAGGAATAATATAGTAGGAGATATGACGGTGTGTGTCAAACCTTTATAGACCGCTCTGTTGCGGCCGATCACGAAGGTGTGCTACAATCGGGCGCGGCTATGCAATGCTCAATTGTCGTCAATACCTATAACCGCGAAGCGTACCTACGTCGCCTCCTCCCCGCGCTGGAACGGCTTCAGAGCGGGCTCTTCGAGATCGTCGTGGTGGACGGCCCCTCGACGGATGGGACCGCCGCGTTGCTCGACGCGTACCGCGGCCGGGTCAAGGTTGTGCGCTGCCCGGATCGCAACCTGTCGCGCTCGCGCAATCTCGGGATTGCCGCAGCCGCCGGTGAGATTGTCGTCTTCATCGACGACGATGCGCTGCCAGTGGATGAGCGGTGGCTGGAGCGCTTCGCCGCCGCGTTTGCCACCGACACCACCGGCCGTTTGGGAGCGGTGGGCGGCCCAGTCTGGCACCGCGACACCACGACGCCTGAGTTCGATGGCGGCGTGACATCGGACTACGGCATCCAGGTGTTCGACCGGGCCTCGCGTGATGCGTTTACGACCGATGGCGTGCGCTGGGTTATGGGGATGCCTGGCGGTAACTGCGCCATCCGCCGCAGCGCTCTGGCCGCAATCGGTGGCTTTGACGAGTTCTACACCTACTACCTGGACGAGACCGACGTCTGCTTTCGGCTTGCCCGCGCTGGCTACACCATCGGCTATCTGCCAGACAATGGCATCCGCCACTACGCGGCCCGCGCCGACACGCCCCGGCGCAACGCCGTGCGCGACTGGCGGACGATCAGCCGTAGCGATACCTATTTCGCACTTAAAAATGGCGTCGACCCTCTGCCGCGCCGGGTGGCGAAAACTCTCTCGGCCGCGCCGCGCAAGCACTTCGCCCGCGAGATCCTCAGCTCGGTGCTGGCTGGCTCGCTCTCGGCTGGTGACCGTCTCCGAGTTTTAGGGATGTGGGGCGCGGGCCTGTGCGACGGTCTGGCCGCAGGGGTCGCTGCGTCGCGCCGCCTGGGCCGCTTCGATAGAGAGCCAACACCGCTGCTGCCCTTTGTGCATGAGCCCCGCGCCGCTGGTCGGCGCTTGCGTGTCGCGCTGCTGAGTCAGGCCCTTCCCGGCTCTGCTGGCAGCGGCGGCATTGGTCGGTACACGTTCGACCTGGCGCGCGGCCTGCACGAGCGCGGTCACGAGGTCCATCTATTCCACAAGAGCGAGCAGCCCCTGCGGCGGTACAGCCTCGGCTGGGTAGCGCACGGCATCCCGCCCGAAGCCTATGCGCCCCCGGCCGGGCACCCACGCCCGGTGCTGGAGCGCAACCTGCGCTACGCGCTGGCTGTCCTGCGCCGCATGGCCGAGCTTCACGCGCACGGCCTGAGCTTCGACGTCGTGCACGCCTCGAACTGGAATGCCGAGGCCGCCGCCGTGATCCGCGCGGGAGTCTACCCAACCGTGCTGATGCTTGTCTCACCGCTGGCGCAGGTGATCGCTACCGAGCATTGGGAGGCCAGTGACGATCTGCGCGCCTGCGTAGGCCTCGACGCCTGGCAGATCGGCGCAGCCGACGCCGTGTGCGCCCCGTCCGAGGGCGTGCTCACGAGCTACCGGGCGCTGATGGAGATTACCGGGGAGGTATTGGCGCGCGTGCGAACGGTTCCGCTCGGGATCGTGCCTGACGGCGCCGGCCGGCTCGAGCGCCCTGGCGCGGGCCGCAAGCGTTTGCTGTTCGTCGGGCGGCTGGAGCGACGCAAGGGCGTCCACACGCTGCTGGACGCGCTGCCCGAGCTGCTCGCCACCTTTCCCGAGTGGGAGTGCCACCTGGTGGGGGATGACCGCGTGACGCTCGCGGAGGGCGGGACGATGCGCGAACAGTTCCTCGCGCGCCACCGTGGCGCGGCCTGGCTCGGGCGAGTGGTCTTTCACGGGCAGGTTCCCGAGGGTGAGTTGACCGCGCACTATCGGGCGTGCGACCTGTTCGTAGCCCCGTCGCTGTTCGAGTCGTTCGGGCTGATCTACCACGAGGCCATGCAGTACGGTAAGGCTGTGGTGGGCTGCCGCGCCGGGGGTGTGCCGGAGGTGGTGGCCGATGAGGTCGAGGGTCTGCTGGTGCCGCCCGATAGCCCGTGTGCGCTACGTGAGGCTCTGGCGCGCCTGATGCGCGATGAGGGGCTGCGGCGGCGCATGGGAGAGGCCGGGGCGCGCCGCGTGCGCGGGACGCAGAGCTACCGCGCCATGACCGAGGCGCTGGAGCGCATCTACTACGAGACGATCGAGCGCACCGCCGGGGAGCACCACGTGCGCCGGGAGAAACTTTGGGGGGCGCCGGCCTGATTGGCCGCGACCCTTTTGACGCTCACGCCGTCTCATCCGCAGAGGCGAGTCCTCCGCGCTTGAAAGGAAGACACTGTTATGCGCTGCTTTGTTACCGGCGGGGCAGGCTTCATCGGGAGTAACCTGGTGGACCGCCTGCTGGCCGATGGCCACGCCGTCACCGTCTACGACAGCTTTGTCACTGGCCAGCATGCGTTCTTAGCGGAAGCCGAGCGTCACCCGCAGTTCAGTAAGGTGCTCGGTGACACGCTCGACCTACGCCTGCTGACTGAGGCGATGGCCGGGCACGACATCGTTTTCCATCTGGCGGCCAACGCCGATGTGCGCTTCGGCACCCAGCACACGCGCCGGGACCTGGACCAGAACACCATCGCTACCTACAATGTGCTCGAAGCTATGCGCCTTGGAGGCGTGCGGCGGATTGCCTTTTCGTCCACCGGCTCGATCTACGGCGAGCCCGAGGTATTCCCCACGCCCGAGACGGCGCCATTCCCAGTGCAGACCTCGCTCTACGGGGCCTCGAAGCTGGCTGGCGAGGGGCTGATCCAAGCCTACTGCGCCGGGTTCGGCTTTCAGGGCTACATCTTCCGCTTCGTATCGATCCTCGGTGAGCGCTACACTCACGGGCACGTCTTCGACTTCTACCGTAAGCTGCTGGCCGACCCGACGCAGATCGAGGTGCTCGGCAACGGCCGCCAGCGCAAATCCTATCTGTACGTGCAGGACTGCATCGACGCGATCCTCGCGGTGTTGGAGCGCGCCGACGCGCCGGTGAATATCTACAACCTCGGCGCCGAGGAGTTCTGCGAGGTGAACGACTCGCTGGGCTGGATCTGCGAGCACCTGGGCCTCAGCCCCGAGCGGCGCTACACCGGCGGCGAGCGCGGCTGGATCGGCGACAGCCCGTTCATCTTTCTGGACACTGCCAAAGTGCGGGCCCTTGGGTGGCGTCCGAAGCTGACAATCCGGGAGGGCGTGCTCCGCACGCTTGACTACCTGCGGGCCAATCCGTGGGTGCTCGAGCGTGGCTAGCCATGAATATCGCTGTCTACGGTCTGTGGCACTTGGGCTGCGTCACCGCCGCCTGCCTCGCCGCCGCGGGCAACCGGGTGGTCGGGCTGGATCCGGACGCTGATGTGGTTGCGGGGCTGAGCGGTGGCAGGCCGCCGCTGTTCGAGCCGGGGCTTGGCGAGCTGATTGTCGAGGGGCTGAGCGCGGGGAGGCTGAGCTTCACCACAGACCCGGGCGTCGCACTGGGCGACGCGGACCTGCTCTGGGTGACGTTCGATACGCCAGTGAACGAGCGCGACGAGGCCGACGTGGCCTTCGTGCGGGCGCGGTTGGAGGCGGTGGCGCCCGCGCTGCGGCCCGGCGCCCTAGTGCTGATCTCGTCGCAGGTGCCGGTGGGGTTCACCGGCGCCCTGGAGCGCGACTGGGCCGGCCTCGGCCTGGCGTTTGCCTACTCGCCCGAGAATCTGCGACTCGGCAAGGCGATTGAGGTCTTTAGGAGCCCGGAGCGCGTGGTGCTAGGCGCGCGCAGCGAGGGTGCCAGGGAGCGGCTGAGCGAACTCTTCGCGCCGTTCTGCGGGCGCATCGAGTGGATGTCGGTCGAGTCTGCGGAGATGACCAAGCACGCGCTGAACGCGTTCCTGGCGACTTCGGTGACGTTCGCCAACGAGATCGCCCGGCTGTGCGAGGTGGTGGGTGCGGACGCGAAAGAGGTGGAGCGCGGCCTCAAGAGCGAGGGGCGCATCGGCCCGAAGGCCTACCTGGCGCCGGGCGCAGCCTTTGCGGGCGGCACCCTGGCGCGCGACCTGCGGTTCCTCGCCGGCTTCGGCCGCGAGCACCACGTGGAGACGCCGCTGTTCGACGGCGTGCTCGAGAGCAACGAGACGCACAAGGGGTGGCTGCGCGACCGCGTAACCCTGGCGCTCGACGGTGTGACGGAGCCGATGGTCGCCGTGCTAGGGCTGACGTACAAGCCGGGGACGAGCACCTTGCGGCGCTCGACGTCCGTCGAGCTGTGCGAATGGCTGGCAGGCCGCGGGGTGCGGGTGCGGGCGTATGACCCAGCCGTGCGTGAGCTGCCCGAGGAGTTGCGCGCGGCGGTGGAGGTCTGCGAAACCCCGCAAGGGGCGCTGGCCGGCGTGGATCTGGCGGTGGTGGCGACTGAGTGGCCCGAGCTGCGCGCGCTCACCGCAGAGCAGTTCCTGGTGATGCGGCGACCAGCAGTGATCGACCAGAATTGGTTTTTGGCCAGCGCGCTTGCGGGCGACGGGCGGGTGAGCTATACGGCGACCGGCCGCCTGAGCGGCCTGAGGAGCTAAGCATGCACTATATTCCGCTGCACGACCCGGCCCACGTGAAGCTGGCCGGGGGAGCAATTTCACAGAGCGCGCCGGAGCTGCTCGGCGGGCGTGCGATCAAGATGGCGGCCGCGGGTGATGGGCTATCGGCTGACGTGCGCGGGCGGCTGGTCGGTGTCGTCTTCAACCGAACGCCGTGGAGCGGCAGCGTTGAGGTGAGCGTGGGCGGCGACGTCCGGCGCGTGGAACTCGCCAGCGACGAGCCGATGACCTGGGTCTTCGAGGCGCTGGTCCCCGAGGGCGGGGCCAACGTCTCGGTGCGCCTCGTGGCCGGCCAAGAGGCCTGGGTGCAGGGCGTCTACGCGTCCGGCTACGCCACGGCGGAGATCCCGGACTTGCTGCGCGCCCACGCAGATCGGCGAGGGCCGGAGGAGCCCCTGCTGAACCAGCTCACCGATGTGTTCAAGTGGTACGACCGCGAATGGGCGGGTGTGGGCGAGGTGCTGGGCTGCTCGCCGCCGTACGCCCCGCCGGACTTCGTCCACCGCAAGTCCTGGGAGTGGGCCCACTGCATTTACGGCCTCGACCTGCTCGGTATGCTCCAGCCAGAGTACCGCGCGCTCGGCGTGGGGGTTGGCTGGGAGCCGCTCTCGTACTTCTTCTCTAACTACCTGGCCGACGTGGTCGCGACGGACCTGTACCCCGAGGAGGGGCACTGGACCGAGAGCGGCGCTCGCGAGGGCAACCCGGACATCCTGGGAGACCCCGACGCGCACGCGCCCTTCCCGTACGCGCGCGACCGGCTGCGCTTCATGCGGATGGACGGCACGCGGCTGGAGTTCCCCGACGCCTCGTTCGACCTGGTCTGGTCCTGCTCGTCGATCGAGCACTTTGGCGGGCACGAGGGCTCGGCGCGCTCGATGCGCGAGATCGCGCGGGTGCTGCGGCCGGGCGGGGTGGCGGCGATTATCACCGAATACGTGCTGCCTGACCCGAGCACGGGGGCACACAGCCTGTTCGACCAGGAGTACTTCAACCTGCGCTGCCTGTACGAGTACCTGGTGCGGCCGGTGCCGGAGCTCCGGCTGGTGCAGCCTCTGGACCTCTCTATCCCGGAGTACTACGTGCGGCGCGCGTTGCGGCTGCCCGACGAGGCCGGCGCGCCTCACAGCGGCAGCGCCAAGCCGCACATCGTGCTGCGCTCGCCCTCGGGCGCGCTGCACACCAGCGTCGCGATGTTCTTCCGCAAGGAGGGGGGCGACGGCTCGCGCGGGCCACAGCGCATCATCGGGCAGCGGGCTGCAAGTAAGGCCGCCTCTCTGCCGCCGGCCGCGGCGCTCGATCCGCTGGCGCGCGAGGTGACCGCGCTGCGGTCGCTCCCCTACCCCTTCGTGGCGCGCGGCGCATCCGGCATTCGGGGGGCCGCGCAGTACGCCTTCAACCGCGTGATGGGGGTGGTGGGCCGGCCGTCGATCTACTTCGGGGACCGCATCAAGAGCACCGCCGGCGCGATCGAGACCGTGCTGCGCCAGCAGAACACCCTGCTGGTGGAGCAGTCGTCGCTGCTGCAGCGGCTGGCGCGGGAGGTGGACGAGCTTCGTGCGGCGCGGGTGGCGCAGGATGAGGAGTAATGTCATGGAGCTGATCGGCCGCGCCGCAATCATCACCGGCGCGAACCAGGGGCTCGGCAGGGCGATCGCCGAGGCCTATGTGCGCGCGGGTGCCAGCGTGCTGCTGACTGCTCGTGGCGAGGAGCTGCTGCGGCAGACCGCGCGCGAGCTCGAGCCGCTGGTGACGCAGCCGGGCCAGCAGGTCCACGCGATGCGCGGTGATATAGCCGAAGCCGCGAGCTGCGCCGAGGTGGCGGATCGAGCGCGCGAGCTGTTCGGCGCGCCGACGATCCTGGTAAACAACGCCGGCGTGTACGGCCCGATGGGGGCGGTGGATGAGGTGGACTGGGATGCCTGGGTGCAGGCGGTGCAGATCAATCTGTTCGGCACTGTGCAGATGTGCCGCGCCGTCATCCCGCTGCTGCGCGAGCGGGGCTACGGCAAGATTGTGAACCTCTCGGGCGGGGGCGCCACCGCGCCGCTGCCGCGCTTCAGCGCCTACGCCGCCTCCAAGGCCGCTGTCGTGCGCCTGACCGAGACCTTCGCCGAGGAGCTGAAGGGCGCCCGCGTGGACGTGAACGCGATCGCCCCCGGCGCGCTGAACACCCGGCTGCTGGACGAGGTGCTGGCCGCCGGGCCGGAGCGGGTGGGCGAGCAGTTCTACCAGCGCTCGCTGAAGCAGCGCGACGAGGGCGGTGCGCCGCTTGAGAAGGGCGCCGCGCTGGCGGTGTTCCTCGGCTCGGCCGCGAGCGACGGGATCAGCGGGCGGCTGCTCAGCGCCGTGTGGGACCCGTGGGCCACCCTGCCTGAGCGGCGCGAGGCGCTGGCGAAGAGCGATATCTACACGCTGCGGCGGATCGTGCCGGAAGACCGCGGGGAGGCATGGTGATGCGCGTAGCAATTATCGGCTGCGGCCTGATCGGGCAGAAGCGCGCACGGGCGCTGGGAGACGCGCGCTTGGTGGTCGTCTCCGATATCTCCGCGGAGCGGGCGCGACGCCTGGCAGACCAGCACCCAGGGTGCGAGACCGCCGCGTGGCGCGATGCCGCGACGCGTCAGGACGTGGACCTGGTGATTGTAGCCACGACCAACGACGCGCTGGCCGCTGCGACCCTGGCGGCGGTGCAGGCCGGTAAGCATGTGCTCGTGGAGAAGCCCGCCGCGCGCAACAGCGCCGAGCTTGCGCCCGTGGCCGAGGCGGCCCGCGGCGCCGGTGTGGTGGCGAAGGTCGGCTTCAACCACCGCTTCCACCCGGCCTTCGCGCGCGCGCGCGCGATCGTTGACGCCGGTGAGCTCGGCCCGCTGATGTACATCCGCGCCCGCTACGGCCACGGCGGGCGCCTGGGGTACGAGCGCGAGTGGCGCGCCGACCCGGCGATCGCGGGCGGCGGGGAGATGCTTGACCAGGGTGTGCACCTGATCGACCTGGCGCGCTGGTTCCTGGGGGACTTCGCAGAGGTGGACGGCGTGGTGGGCACGTTCTTCTGGCAGATGCCGGTGGAGGACAACGGCTTCGCGCTGTTGCGAACGGCCGCCGGCCAGGTGGCCTGGCTGCATGCAAGCTGCACCGAGTGGAAGAACACCTTCAGCTTTGAGCTCTTCGGGCGGGACGGCAAGCTGCAGGTGGACGGGCTCGGCGGGAGCTACGGTGTGGAGCGCCTGACGCACTACCGCATGCTGCCGCAGATGGGGCCGCCTGAGACGACCATCTGGGAGTACCCCGGCGAGGACACCTCGTGGCGCGATGAGTTCGCGCACTTGTGCGCTTGCATTGCGGAGGGGTGCGCGCCGCTCGGGACGCTCGACGACGCCCTGGCCGCCCTGCGGGCTGTCGAGGCGCTGTACGAGCGCTCGGCTCAGCCGGGTGCTGAGGGTGGTACAATGCGCCCTGCTCCGCTTGGAGGGGAACATGATCATCACACGTAGCCCGCTACGCATCTCGCTCGGCGGTGGGGGCACTGATCTCCCATCGTACTATCGTAAACATAGCGGCTTCCTCATAGCAGCGGCGATCGACAAGTACGTCTACATCACGCTGCACCAGACCTTCGTCGAAGACCTGATCGTCAAGTACTCGAAGATGGAGCGCGTCCCGAGCGCGGCAGACGTGCAGCACCCAATTATCCGCGAGGCGCTCCAGCTGGTGGACATCGATGGGCGCTACCTCGAGCTCACCAGCATGGCCGATATCCCCGCCGGCACCGGACTCGGCTCCTCGGGCAGCTTCACCACGGCGCTCCTGAAGGCGCTGCACGCCTACCGGAAAAACCTGGTGCACCCGCGCGAGCTGGCCGAGCAGGCCTGCCACATCGAGCTCGAGCGCCTCGGCGAGCCGATCGGCAAGCAGGATCAGTACATCGCGGCCTATGGCGGGCTGACCTGCTTCCAGTTCCTGCCCAACGACCAGGTCGAGGCCTGGCCGCTCAAGGTCAGCACTGAGACGCTCTATAATCTGGAAGATAACCTGCTGCTGTTCTTCACCGGCTACAACCGCTCGGCCTCCAGCATCCTCAAGGAGCAGGACGACAAGAGCCGGCAGCGCGATCAGGCCATGATCGACAACCTGCACTTCGTCAAGGAGCTGGGCTACCAGAGCAAAGACGCGCTGGAGTCTGGCGACCTGCGCGGGTTCGCCGAGCTCATGAACGTGCACTGGCGTCACAAGAAGCAGCGCAGCGGCGCGATGAGCAACTCGCATATCGACGACTGGTATGAACTGGCGATGGCTAACGGCGCGCTGGGAGGCAAGCTGATCGGCGCCGGCGGCGGCGGCTTCCTGATGTTCTACACTGAGGATAAGACGCGCCTGCGCCACGCGATGCTGCAAGCCGGGCTGATCGAGGTTCGATTCCGCTTCGACTTTGAAGGCACGAAGGTCGTCAATCAGTGAGCGCCGATATCGCCGGCGTCCCGGCCGCCATGCTTGCCGGCGGCCTTGCCACCCGTCTGCGCCCCATTACCGAGACGATCCCGAAGGCGCTGGTGGAGGTGGCTGGCCGTCCGTTCATCGACCACCAGCTCGCGCTGCTGCGCCGCAACGGCATCCGGCGCGTGGTGCTGTGCCTCGGCCATATGGGCGAGCAGATCGCAGCCCACCTGGGCGATGGCTCGGCGCTCGGTATGGAGCTGTGCTACTCGTACGATGGCGACCGCCTGGTGGGCACCGGTGGGGCGCTCCGGCGCGCGCTGCCGCTCCTTGGCGATCTGTTCTGGGTGCTCTACGGCGACTCGTACCTGGACATCGACTACGCCGCGGTGCTGCGCGCGTTCCGGGAGCGACCGGAGACACTTGGCCTGATGACAGTGCTGCGTAACGGCAACCGCTGGGACCGCAGCAACGTCATCTTCCGCGGCGGCGAGCTCGTGCGCTACGACAAGCGCGAGCAGACGCCGGAGATGGAGTACATCGACTACGGCGCCGCGCTGCTGCGGCGTGAGGTCCTGGAGCGCATCGCCCCCGACACTCCCTACGACCTGGCCGACCTCTACTCTGCGCTTGTCGCCGAGCACCGGATGATTGGCTATGAAGTGACCCGCCGCTTCTACGAGATTGGATCGCACGCGGGCCTCGAGGAGACGCGCGCCTACCTGGCAGACAAGAGCTTATGAGGATGAATGTGATGCCTTTCTCCTCCGACTACATCGCTGAGGCCGGCCAGATCCTGAGCCGCCTCGATACCGCCGCGATCGAGCGCACGGCCGAGCTTGTGGCCGCACTTCGTGACCGGGGCGGCCGCCTGTTCTTCCTGGGCGTGGGCGGGAGCGCGGCCAACGCCTCGCACGCCGTCAATGACTTCCGCAAGATCGTGGGAGTTGAGGCCTACGCACCCACCGATAATGTCTCTGAGCTCACCGCCCGCGTGAACGACGAGTCGTGGGAGAGCGTGTTCGCGAGCTGGCTGCGTGGCAGCCGCCTGAGCGCCAACGACATGATCTTCGTGCTCTCGGTGGGCGGTGGCAACCTCGAGCACAACGTCAGCCCGAACCTCGTGCGCGCCCTCGAGCATGCCAAGAGCGTCGGGGCGACGATCTGCGGCATCGTGGGGCGCGACGGCGGCTACACCGCGCAAGTGGCCGACGCGTGCGTGCTAATCCCCACGGTGAACCCCAAGCACGTCACGCCGCACGCCGAGGCGTTCCAGGCGGTGGTCTGGCACCTACTGGTGTCGCACCCGCTGCTCCAGGCGGCCGAGACGAAGTGGGAGTCGGTGCGTTGATGCGGCGGGCTGTGTTCCTGGACCGCGACGGTGTGCTCAACCGCACCTTTGTGCGTGATGGGGTGCCGCACCCGCCCGACACGCCCGATGAGCTCGAGCTGCTGCCCGGCGTCCCCGAGGCCCTCGAGCTGCTCGCGGCGCACGGCTTCGCATTGATCGTGGTGACGAACCAGCCGGATGTGGCGCGCGGCGCCCAGACGCGCGAGGTGGTCGAGGCGATCAACGCCCGGCTGCGCGCGCTGCTGCCGCTCGACGACGTGCTGGTGTGCTACCATGACACGCCAGACGGCTGCGACTGCCGCAAGCCACGCCCCGGGATGCTGATCAGCGGCGCGGCGGCCCACGGGGTTGCGCTCGGGCGCAGCTTCATGGTGGGCGACCGCTGGGGCGACGTGGAGGCCGGGCGTGCCGCCGGTTGTACGACCCTCCTGATCGACGAGCCCTACAGTCACGGCGACCGGTGTGCGCCAGATTACGTGGTGGCTGATCTAGCTGAGGCTGCCAACCTGATTGCGGCCCTAACCAAGTGAGAGACTCCAATGCCTACGACTGACACGCTGCGTGTGAAAATATTCGCCGACGGCGCCGACCGTGAGGGGATGCTGGAGATGGCGCGCAAGCCGTACATCTCCGGCTTCACTACCAACCCCACCCTCATGCGGAAGGCGGGCGTGGCCGACTACCGCGCGTTCGCGCTGAACGTACTCGACGCCATTCACGACCGCCCGATCTCGTTCGAGGTCTTCTCGGATGACTTCGACGAGATGGAGCGCCAGGCGCTCGAGATCGCCTCCTGGGGCGAGAACGTGTACGTCAAGATTCCGGTCACGAACACCGCCGGCGAGCCAAGCTACGGCCTTGTCGAGCGGCTGGCCCGCGCGGGGGTCAAGCTTAACGTCACCGCCCTGATGACGCTGGCGCAGGTGCGCGATGTGGCGGGCGCACTAGGGGATGGCGCGCCGAGCTACATCTCGGTGTTCGCCGGGCGCATCGCTGATACCGGTCGCGACCCGGTGCCGATGATGGCGGCGGCGCTGGAGTTGATGCGCCCCTACCCCCGCCAGGAGCTGATCTGGGCCAGCCCGCGCGAGCTGCTCAACATCTTCCAGGCAGACCAGATCGGCTGCCACGTCATCACCGTCACTAATGACGTCCTGAAGAAGCTCGAGCTGGTGGGCAAGGACTTGGCGGAGTACTCGCTGGAGACAGTCAAAATGTTCCGCGAGGACGCGCTGAAGGCCGGGTACGAGCTGTGACCAGTGGCGGGCCGCGACGCGGGGGCGAGATCGGCACCGATGAGCTGGACCTGATCATGCTGCATGTTGACGAGTACACCGCGCGTGGCCCGCGCCCACCCTCCGAGGCTGTCGGCGAGGAACCGCCCGGCCTCGAGGACCTGGGGCAGCGGCTGCAGCGGCTGCGGCAGATGCGTGCCCCGCTCTTCGTGGTGAGCGGCTGGCGCCCGGCCGACCTGGCGCGTCGGCTGCTCAACCTGCCAATCATGGTGCTCAGCTATAAGCAGAAGCACTTCAACGACGAGCTGCTCGATGCGCTCGATGCTACGCTCGACGCCCTGCGTGATACGCACGCGCTGGTGGAGCAGCAGACGCGCGAGCTGAAGTCGCTTCGCGCCGCGGTCTCTCCCCCCGCTACACCTGACGAGGAGAAGCGCTAGACCGTGCGGATCTGCCTCCTGACGCTCACCTACCCCCCCGCCAGCACCGAGGGCATCCCGCGCCAGCGCCGGACGCTGGGCGTGGAGCTGGCTCGCATGGGCCACGAGGTGCACGTCGTTACCTGCGGCGTGCGCACCCACACGTGGGAGGACGAGGGTGTGGCGGTGCACGAGATTGCAGTGCCGGCCACCAGGCGCTACTCGCCCCGCTACCCGGCGATCGACCAGACGCTCGCGCGCAGCCAGGCGCTCTACGAGGGGCTGGCCGCGCTGGCCGCTCGCCCGCCCGATGTGGTCGATGTGCCGCTCTGGGCGGCGCAGGGGTTTGTGACGCATCAGCGCTACGCCGGCGCGACGGCGCTCTGGCTCCAGACGACCAGGGCGCAGATCCACGCGATCAACGGCCAGCGCCTCTCGCGCGACGACCGCGCGCACCTTGACCTTGAGCGCATCTGCCTCGGGCGCGCCCACGGCCTGCTGTCCGACTCGCGCGCCGCGCTGGGGTCGGTGCGCCGGGACTACGGCGTGGAGCCAGGCGGCCCGACGGAGATCGTCTACCTCGGCCTGCCGCCGCTGGCAGGGGCGATGGCGAACCGCCCCGCGCGGGAGTGGGTTGAGGCGCTGGTGGTGGGGCGGCTGGAGCGGCGCAAGGGGACGCCGCTGCTGCTTGAGTTGCTGCCACGCCTGCTGCACCGCCACCCTCGGCTGCGGGTCCGATTCGTGGGCGGCGACAACAGCGCCAACGACGGCTGGCAGGAGCGCTATGGGAAAACCTACCCCGACTCCTTCCGCGCGCGCCACCCGGAGCTCGTCGGCCGAGTCAGCTTCGAGGGCTACGTGGATGACGGGCGGCTGGCGGCGTGCTACCGGCAGGCGGATCTCCTGCTCGCCCCTTCGCTGTACGAGTCGTTCGGGCTGATCTTTCTGGAGGCGATGCGCGCTGGGCTGCCGGTGGTCACCTTCGGCGTCGGCGGGGCGGCCGAGGTCTTTGCGCGCGGCGAGGTGGACGGGGCGCTGCTTGCGCGACCGGGGGATGCCGCAGGGTTGGGAGAGGCGCTCGGGCGGCTGGCAGAGGATGAGGCGCTTCGCCACAGACTCGGGCAGGCAGGCCTAGTGCGCTTCGAGGAGGCGTTCACCGCAGAGGCGATGGCGCGCGGCACGCTGCGCTTCTACGAGGGGCTCGCGGAGCGGCGGCGACCAGCCCCAGGGTGTCCCCCGGCCGTGTACCAAGTCATGGAGGCGCTCGACGCCGGCGACGCGGTGAGCGACATCGCGCGGAGCGGCGCGCGCATGCTGGGGGCGGCGGGGCACCCGCCTGTGATCCTGACGCGCCGCGTGCCGGCGGGGATGGAGCGCGAGGCCGCGCCGCTCGAACGTGTGCTCGACACTCCTGACGCGGCTCTCATCCTTCACTACTGGGGGCTGAGCACGGCCACATGGATGCTCGGCGCGGTCTGGGGTCGCAAGGCGCTGTACTACCACAACATCACGCCGCCGCACTTCTTCCGGCGCGGAACGCCCATCCACCAGAGCCTCGCGCGTGGGTACGCCCAGCTCCGCCGGATCGCCGACAGCTTCAACCTGCTGCTCGGCGACTCGCGCTACAACCTAACCGACCTCGCCCCGCATCTCAGCCGGCCCCTGCCTGCCATGCACATCTACCCGGTGGTCGAGCCGGCGGAGCTGCAGTGTGCGCCCTACGACCAGGGCTTGCTCGAGCGGCTGCGGGCCTCGGGCGAGACGAACCTTCTGTTCGTCGGGCGGATCGCGCCGAACAAGCGCCAGGATCTGCTGATGCGGGCGTTCGACCGCTACGTCGGCGAGTGCAACCCGCAGGCTCGGCTCTGGCTTGTCGGCAGCGAGACCTTCGACCCGGCCTACCGGCGGGCGCTGGAGGAGCTGCGGCGCTCGTTGGCCTCGGCGGAGCGCATTGTCTTCACGGGCAAGGTGCCGGAGGCCGTGATGATGGCTCACTTCCGCGGCGCGAGCGCATTGGTGTGCGCCTCCGAGCACGAGGGGTTCTGCGTACCGGTGGCGCAGGCGATGGCCTTCGATCTGCCGGTGGTGGCCTACGCGGCGGCGGCCGTGCCAGAGACGCTGGGGCCGAGCC
>JBDLTZ010000290.1:0-25533 GCA_039805565.1 Chloroflexota bacterium
GCGCGGTCACATCTGGGGCGGGCTCGATCAACGCCGCGATGCTGACTCAGAGCTCCTTCGATGCCAACCTCGAGGTTCGCTCCCAGGAGAACGACGGCACCATCTATCACTCCTACCCCTACCTGGCGTTCCTCCCCCTCGAGGAGCGCGCGCGCGAGCCTGTTCGCGCCCGGCCCATTCCCGTCGAGCCAAAAGTGGTCGATGTGGCCCAGGGCCCGCCTCTTGCTGAACTCCTCGGTAGCGCACAGAAGGATTGGAGGGTACGATGAGCCGAACGATAAGCAAGGCGGCGCTGCTCGACGAGATCGAGCGGGAGCGCATGGTCTGGGAGCAGCTACTGAGCGCCGTGGGCGAGGAGCGCATGCAGCAACCCGGCGCCACCGGCGAGTGGACCTTTAAGGATGTCGTCGCCCACCTGAACGGGTGGCGCACCCGCACCCTGGCCCGCCTTGACGCCGCCAGGGTCGGCGCTGAACCCGAACCTCCGCCCTGGCCCGCCGACCTCGATGAGGACACCGAAGCCGGGCTCGCGCAGATCAACGCCTGGATCGAGCGGGCCAGTCGGGAGCGCTCGCTGCAGGAGGTGCTGGACGAGGCGCGCCGCTCCTTCGACCTGATGCGTGACGCGGTCCTGGCGCTCTCGGATGAGGAGCTGGCCGACCCGAACCGCTACCCCTGGATGGGCGGGGAGCCCGTGGGCGCTGTCATTGGCTACTCCTTCGGTCACCTCCACGAGGAGCACGAGCCGACGCTCAACACCTGGCTCGACGGTATCGGGCGCGCCGGCTGAGCGGGCCCGGTCGTGGCGCCTCGCCTGCCGCAGAAGCAGAAGGCGCGTGATAGACTGCCGGCACGTGTGGGTCAATCCCAAGCTGGACGGATGTGAGCAGAAGGGTGCTAGGTGTGATCCTCCCAAAAGACCGCGATCCTCGTTTTGTGACGATCCGCCGCGGTGGGACCCTCACCGATTCGGACCACAAGCTCCTCGCCCTGTGGGCGGCATTGTGCGCGGAGCACGTCCTTGACCTCTTCGAGGCGGCCAGGCCAGAGGACCCGCGACCGCGCCAGGCGATCGAGCAGGCCCGCGCGTGGGCTCATGGCGAGGTCACGATGTCCCAGGCTCGTGCGGCGGCCGGCCACGCAAACGCCGCGGCCAGAGACCTGCGAGGGGCAGCGCGGCACGCCGCGTACGCTGCGGGCCAGGCCGCGGCCGTTGCACACGTTGCCGCCCACGAGCTCGGTGCGGCTGCCTATGCGATCAAGGCCGCACGGGCGGCCGCGCCGGAAGGGGCGAGCGAGAGCGCAGGGCGACTCGAGTGCCAGTGGCAGCGCGACCAGCTCCCGAAGGCCATTCGCGAGCTCGTGCTCGATGACCAGCGGTTGCGGAACGACATCTGCTGGTCGGTGTTCGACAGCCCCACCCCTCGCCGGAGGGGTGCCTGAGCTGCAGCGGCTCTTCACTGCTCACCGGAGTCTGTGGCCAGACGCGCTTCGCTCCGTTGGGGCGACGCCCTCGCCTCGCCTACCCGGGCATCAGCGCCAGATACGCTCCCACCGGATCCTGAACAGCCGCATACACGTCCTCCCCATCCACTGGAGCGGGAGGTGCGCATACTCCGGGCTACGCGCGCCCCAGCCGATGATGGGCACCCCCAGGTTGTTCATCAGATCGTCCTCACGCCAGAACGGCCTCTCACCAGTGCTGAGCACGCGCGAGTAGAAGCGCATCTCTCGCTCGTGCTCAGGAACGGCGATATCGGCGCTGAAGACGGCGCCGAGGCGTGGGACAAACAGATCAGTCATCGGTTGACTCCTCGTTGACATCACGTGGCGGGGCAGGGCTTGCTCCGATACGGGCGATCGACGAAGGGCTTCACCATCGGCGTTTCGTGCAACGTGCGGTGGTGCGGGCAGTCTATACGAAAATATGTTCGCAATCAAGCGCCTGCCCAATACTGGGCGCGCCCCAGATTCGTGCTCGTGTTCACGATACACACGCCACGCGGGAGGGGCGAATATTGGGTTCACCCCTCCCGCGTGGCATTGACGACCGCGTTGCGGCACCCCGCCAGCCTGCACGTACCGGAGGCACACCGCTGATGCGGCTAGGGATTGCCCAGGTAGCCCTGCATCTCGGTGATCTCGGCGCGCTGGGCGGAGATGATCGCCTGCGCCAGCTCCTTGATCTCGGGGTGCTCAGCCTGGGCGAGCGCCTGCTCTGCCATGGCGATCGCACCCTCGTGGTGCGGGATCATCATCTGCAGGAACATGGTGTCGAGGTCCACCTCGCCCATCATCTGCCGCATCTGCGGGGCCGTCATCCCCGCGCCCATCATCGGCATCATGCTCGCCGGCGCGGGTGCATCGGGGTACCATGCCGCGCGCCAGGCCTGCATCTGGGCGATCTCGCGCTGCTGCGCCGTGATGATGCGCGTCGCCAGGTCGCGGAGCTCCGACCGCCCGGACTGCGCCACCATGTGCTCGGTCATCAGCACGCCGCCCTGGTGGTGCGCGATCATCGAGTCGAGCCAGCGCAGGTCGAACGGCTGCGATGGATCGCCGAGCAGCTCGCCGTCCATCATCGTGCCCATCATGCCGGGGCCCATCATCCCACCCTCGCCCATCATGCCAGGGCCCATCATCCCGGGGCCCATCATCCCGGGGCCCATCATCCCGGGACCCATCATCCCGGTCGCAGCCGCTGCCCGTCCGAAGAAGGCGGCTGGCCACATCCGCGGGGCGACTGTGTGCAGCACCAGCGCCGCCACGACCAGGACCACCCCGCTCACCGCAAGCCATCGCATGCGCATCGTCGTCTCCTCCTACTGCAGCACCGCGCGGGCCTGCTCAAACTCCTCCCGGCTGATCTCACCCCGCGCGAAGCGGCGGCGCAGGATCTCCAGGGCGTCCAGCTCCGTCTGCGGCTGCCGGCTCGGGAACACGTTGCTCAGCCCCCAGACCACCAGCGCGATGATGCCGATCCAGAAGAGCGCCATCGTGAGTATGCCCAGCCAGCCCATGCCAGCCATCATGCCGTATCCGCCCATCATCGCCGT
This sequence comes from Chloroflexota bacterium, assembly GCA_039805565.1. GTDB lineage: Bacteria > Chloroflexota > Chloroflexia > Chloroflexales > Roseiflexaceae > CALJIC01. The sequence continues at coordinate 3,057 of JBDLTZ010000290.1, forward strand.
GCCTCCTATCCTATGCGCACGTCGCGCCTTACTTCGATCGATGACACGAGTATAGCGGGCGCAGCTCAAGCGACGATGCGCGCTATCATCAAGATTCGGTCAAGATACGGCGGAGTGCTCGGGCAAGCCAGACGTATATTTCCAGTGAACAGAGAGAGAGGCCGGTCGGCGGAGCAGCGGATCTCACCGAGGAGCGAGTGCCGGGAGAAGCTCGAGCAGCCCTTCCACGCGCTGGCGCAGCTCGTCGCGGGCCGCGCGAAACGCCCATATCTGCTCACCCGACTCGCTGGGGCTTACCGGATCAGGGATACTCCAGTGCAGGCGCGCGGCAGCCTGCAGCCAGACCGCGCACTCCTCGCGCGCGATGTCGCACACCGTGACCACCACATCGGGCGTGAGCTGGGCGAGGGCATCGACGTGCTTGGACTGGTGGTGCCCGATATCGACCCCGACCTCGGCCATCGCCCGCTCTGCCATTGGGTGCAGTCTCGCCGGGTGGGTTCCGGCGCTCCGCACAGTCACGCGGCCGCCGCTCATCGCGCGCAGCCACCCCTCGGCCATCTGCGACCGGGCGCTGTTCGCCCGGCACAGAAAGACGACAGTGCAGGCGGGGAGCACCTCCGGGCGAGGGGTCACCGGCAGCGCGAGATCTCTGCCGATGCGCCGGTAGAGCCCACGCAGCCCCGCCAGGTCCAGCCCGTAGTAGTTCGCACGGCCATCCGCGTCGCTCTTGTGCAGCTGAACGAGGCCGGCATGCCGCAGCACACCCAGGTGATACGAGACCAGGTTCTGCGGGAGCCGCGTGCGCTCGACGAGCTCGCCGACGAGGTGATCGCTGTAGCGGAGCGCCCGCAGCAACTTCCAGCGCGTCTCGTCGGCGAGCAGTCGCAGCCCCTCCAGCGTCTCGGTTGGTTGCTCATCACCCGGTATGTCGTTACTCTGCGCAGAATGCGCCATACCTGCTGTCCTCTGCGCCTGCCGTCCTGCCTGCCCTGCAACGCGGCGGGCGCTGCTGTTATTGTCCAGCGGAACGAAGGTGTGTGTCGATGTGACCGCCACGGAGCGCGTGTCGATGCCGATCGAGCTCATCGCGAGCTCCGCCGAGTATGGGTCGGCACAGTTGATTTATACCGCAAGTGGCACAGTTTGTCGAGAGCCGGCCCTGCGCATTACAGCAATACAAATTGTTTTAAATACTCTTTCGTCAGGGCTGGATCTGCTCAAAATAGACATGTTTCGAGAGTCGCGCTATACTCTTATCAGTAGCCATTGCTGTGAACACACACACCCCGAGGAAAGCATGAGCGTGCGGGTCGGCATCAATGGATTCGGTCGTATCGGGCGGCTGGCCTTCCGCGCGGCCTGGGGCTGGCCGGAGATCACGGTCGCCCACATCAATGAGATCGGCGGGCCGGCCGAGACGTCGGCCCACCTGCTGGAGTTCGACTCGGTCCACGGCCGCTGGCGCCACGACATACGCGGCGAGGGGGGCGTGCTGGCCGTGGACGACACCACGATCGGCTACAGCAGCCACAAGACGCCGGGCGCCGTCCCGTGGCGCGACGCCGGCGTCGATATTGTGCTGGAGGCCAGCGGCAAGTTCCGCACGGTCGAGCAGCTCCAGGCATACTTCGATGCGGGCGTGAAGAAAGTGATCGTCGCCGCGCCGGTGAAGGGCGACGCGCTCAACATCGTCATGGGCGTCAATGACCAGCTCTACGACCCCGAGCGGAACCATCTTCTGACGGCCGCGTCGTGCACCACCAACTGCCTGGCGCCGGTGGTCAAGGTCATCCACGAAGGCCTCGGCATCCGCCACGGCATGATCACGACGATCCACGACATGACGAACACCCAGAACATCCTCGACACGCCGCACAAGGACCTGCGCCGCGCGCGCGCCTCGAGCCTCTCGCTCATCCCCACCACGACCGGCTCAGCCACGGCCATCGGGCTGATCTTCCCGGAGCTCCAGGGCAGGCTCGACGGCGTGGCGGTGCGCGTGCCGCTGCTCAACGCCAGCCTCACCGACTGCGTCTTCGAGGTCCAGCGGCCCACCACCGTCCAGGAGGTCAACGGCCTGCTCCGGGCTGCGGCCGCAGGCCCGCTCGGGCACATCCTGGGCTTCGAGGAGCGCCCGCTGGTCTCGGTGGACTTCAAGGACGACCCGCGCTCGGCGATCGTAGACGCCCCCTCGACCATGGTCACAAACGGGACACAGGTCAAGGTCCTGGCCTGGTACGACAACGAGTGGGGCTACGCCAACCGCTATGCCGAGCTGACGCGGAAGGTCGCCGTAAGCCTCGGGAGGAGCTAGCCATGGCAACGGCACGTGTGGCCTGGCCCCCGAAACCTTCCGGCGACCTCCGCAACTACATGCTGGTGACCGGCGCCTACTGGGCGGACACGCTCACCGACGGCGCGATCCGCATGCTGGTGCTGCTGTACTTCAATGGGCTGGGCTACTCGCCGTTCCAGGTGGCGATGCTGTTCCTGTTCTACGAGGTCTTCGGCGTCGTCACCAACCTGTTCGGCGGGTACCTTGCGGCCAGGCTCGGGCTCAAGGCCACGCTCTTCGCGGGCCTCGGCACGCAGGTGGTAGCGCTGCTCCTGCTGGCGCTCCCCGCCTCGGCCTGGCTGACCGTGCCCTACGTCATGGTCGCGCAGGCGCTCTCGGGGATCGCCAAGGACCTGACGAAGATGAGCAGCAAGAGCGCCGTGAAGCTTGTCGTGGCGGAGGGCGCGCAGTCGACACTGTTCAACTGGGTGGCGATCTTGACCGGCTCGAAGAACGCGCTCAAAGGCGTGGGCTTCTTCGTGGGTGGGCTGCTGCTCTCCACGATCGGCTTTCGCCCCGCGCTGTTCGTGCTGGCCGGCCTCGTGTTCACGGCGCTCGTCGTCGCGGCGCTCCTGATGCGCGGCGACCTCGGGGCGGCCAACACGAAGGCGAAGTTCCGCCAGATGTTCAGCCACAACCGGGCGGTGAACATGCTGGCGGCGGCGCGCGTGTTTCTGTTCGCCTCGCGCGACGTCTGGTTCGTGTTGGGGCTGCCGGTGTTCCTCGCCACGATCCTTGGCTGGAACTTCTGGCAGGTGGGTGGCTTCCTGGCGCTCTGGGTGATCGGCTACGGGATCGTCCAGGCGTCGGCGCCGGGGCTCCTCAAGCGGCGGATGCGGGTGGATACGGCGGGCGTGGCCCACGGGAGCGTGCCGGACGGACGGACGGCAATGTGGCTTGCCTTTGCACTAGCCGCCTTCCCGGCGGGGATCGTGCTGGGGCTGATGGGTGGGGGAGATCCGGCGGTCGTGATCATCGCCGGCCTCCTGGCATTCGGCGTGATGTTCGCGCTGAACTCCTCAGTGCACTCGTATCTCATCCTGGCCTACACCGACAGCGACAAGGCGGCGATGGGTGTGGGCTTCTACTATATGGCCAACGCCCTCGGCCGACTCACCGGCACCGTGCTCTCCGGCATCGTGTACCAGGTATGGGGGCTCGTGGGCTGCCTGTGGTTCGCGGTGGCGTTCGTCCTCGGCGCGGGAATGATCTCGATCCTGTTGCCGCGCCGTGCGGGCGGCGCGCTGCCGCTCGCGTTCGGGGATGGCGGCGAGTAGGCGTCCAGTCCTTCCGAGAGGTGTCGGGCACCTCACCTGATGCTGCGCGTGAAGGGCTGCGGCTGGTACATTCAGGTCTACGTGCCGCGCATCGGGCCGCTGACGCTCATCACCCTGCTCTTCACGATCGTCGTGATGTTGAGCCTGAAGGGCAACCTGATCGTCCAGATCCCGCTGCGAGGGTGAGTAGAGCTGGAATGATCCCGTTGCAGTCAGCGCTCGGCCTCATGGGGGAGTAGCAGTATGTTGCTCCGTAGTGGGGCGCAGCAGTTCAGCAAGCCGCTCCGATAGCTCACGCAGCCGCAGCGGCTTGCTGACGTACGCATCGGCCCCCGCCCTCAGGCAGCGCTCCCGGTCCCCCTCCATCGCCAGCGCCGTCAGCGCCACGATCGCCACTCCACTGAGCTCGGATCGCGCCCGGATGTCCCGGATCGCCTCCAGGCCATCCATACGCGTCATCTGGACGTCCATCAGCACCGCCGCCGGCCGGAGCTCCGCCAGCAGCCCCAGCGCCGTCTCAGCGTCCGCCGCCTGGCGCACCACGTACCCCTGCATCTCAAGGTAGTCGGCCACCAGCATCCGGCTCACGGCGTCATCATCCACCACCAGCACTGGCGCGCCGGTCACTGCCGGCGAGTCCGATCGCGTCTGCGGTGCGGGCAGCTCCTCCCGGGTGCGGAACCGGTCGGGCTGGCGCCACGGCAGGGTCACCGTGAAGCGGCTGCCCTGCCCCAGCACGCTCTCCACCGCCACCCCCCCGCCGTGCAGCTCGGTCAGCCGCCGCACCAGCGCCAGCCCCAGCCCGCTCCCCGGGTACTCGCGCGCCAGCCGGGCGTCCAGCTGGATGAACGGCCGGAATAGCCGCGGCAGATCGGCCTCGGCGATCCCCACCCCAGTGTCCCACACTGCGAACTGCACTATTTCGCGCGCGGCATCCCAGCTGACACTAAGCCCCACCCGCCCGCCCGCCGGCGTGAACTTCACGGCGTTGGACAGCAGGTTCACCAGGATCTGGAGCAGCCGCCGCTCGTCGGCCACCAGCCGCGGCGCCGGATCGTCGAGCTCGAGCACCACCTGGATCTGCTTCTTGAGCGCCAGCGTGTGGACGAAGTGCGCGCTACGCTGGCACACGTCTGCCACATCGAGCGGCGCGAGCTCGAGGGTCTCGTTGCCAGACTCGATCTTCGCCACGTCCAGGACATCGTTGATCAGGGCGAGCAGGTGGCGCCCGCTGGCCTCGATGCGCCCGAGCCAGGTCATCTGCTTCGTCGTCACCGGCCCGCCGGCCCCGACCTGCAGCAGTTCGGTGTTGCCAAGAATGCTGTTCAGTGGGGTGCGCAGCTCGTGGCTCATTGCGGCCAGGAAGGACGACTTGGCGCGATCCGCGGCCTCGGCCTGCTCCTTGGCGCGCAGCATCTCCTGCTCGGCGCGCACACGCACCGTGATGTCGCGGCCGACCGATTGCACCTCGACAAGGCGGCCGTGGGCGTCGAAGAAGGCGCGGTCGCTCCAGTGCAGCCACATGGTGCTGCCATCCACCAGCACGATCGAGTGCTCATGGGTGCGGATCGGATGATCCGGCGTGAGGGACGTCACCTGCGCCTGCACCGCTGTTCGAGCGTCAGGCAGCATCAGGTCGAGGAAGGAGGTGCCGAGAAGCTCCTCGCGTGTGTGGCCGAAGGTGCGGCAGTAGGCGTCGTTGACGAAGCTCAGCACGTAGTCGGGCGTGAAGCGGCAGATCAGCTCGGTTTGGTCCTCGACCACCGCCCGGTAGCGCGCCTCACTGACCCGCAGCGCCTCCTCGGCCATCCGCAGGGCCGTGATGTCCGAGGTGATGCCGACGACACGGGCCGGTATCCCAGCAGCGTCATCGACCACGCGACTGCGGCTGCGGATCCACAGCACCTGGCCATCTGGCCGAATAATGCGGTACGTCAGCTCGACATTCTTGTCTCGCCGCTCCGGCAGAGTCGCGTTTCTCAGCCGCTCACGGTCCTCCGGGTGTACGAGGGAGGGTAACAGCGTCGGGTCTGCAAGGAAGGCGTCCGGGGGGTGCCCGAAGAGCCGGTGTGCTCCGGGACTGAGGTAACGCAGCGCCCCGCTCGGTGGGTCGGACACCCAGACCACGTCGTCGAGTGTGTAGAGGATGCTGGCCAGACGCTCCTGGAGCGCGCTCACCTCCGCGACGGCGGCGCGCTCGTCGGCGATCAGGCGCTGCACGATAAGAGCGCCGAGCCCCAGGTTGATGAGCAGGCCGCCGGTGAGCGTGCTCAGCACGGTAAACTGCTGGAGTGTGGTCGGGGTGAGCACCGACGGGATGGGCGCGCCAAGGGCAACACTGACCGCTCGAATCAGGTGGACGATGGCGATAGCGCTGAGCGTCACAGCTGCAAGGCGGCTGCTCAGCTGCTGCGGTGGCGCGTGGCGCAGCAGAGCCCACGCGGCGTGCAGCAGCGGCGGTGCGATGGCGAGGCTGACCACTATAACCCGCACGGCGATGCGGTCGTCGACCAGCAGAAACCAGAGGAACGGCGCCAGAAAGAGCAGAAGCACGATCAGGAGGTTACGCCTGAGGCGAACCTGGCGCACCCCGAGGAAGTGCTGCACACCGGCGTTGATCAGCAGGGCGCCGAGGATCAGGCTCGTGTTGCCGATGACAATTGCCAGGACCTCGGCTGGGCCTACCTGATCGCGCACCGCTTGGCACAAGTACCCGATGACGATCGCGAGGTTGGCGAGCGCCCAGCACTGGACGCCGGGGTAGCGCCTGCCCCGGGCCAGAAGGGCTATTACCAGCGTGTACACCGCACCGAAGACAAGCGAGACGACGAAAAGGGTACGGATGTCAAGCATTGTTAGCACATCTGTTCTTGTGCCGACAGACACAAACAGCGAGCGCAGATCTGAAGAGCATGGCGGTGTCCTCCCCGCCGTTGCGGGCTCTGTGATATCGGGCAGCCCGCATGCCGCAGGCACTGTGCAGATGAAAAAGCCTTCTGTTGAGCATAATCTGTCATTGAGCGCGTGTGCGTAGCATTTCCAGTCACTATTCTATATATACGTGTGCAACACGCATAACACCTTCGGTGCAGCGCACTGGCCTGTACAGGTTCTGGTAGGCGTCCGCGGGCCGCTCGGGACGAGGTTCAGCACCACCAGGCTGTACACGCCGCCGGCGACGAACTGCTCCAGCTACCAGCGCAGCCGGGCGCGATCGAGCCTTTCGCCGCTCCACCACGAGATCGGGGCCGGCGAGAACTCCCGTGGCGGCCGGGCGAAGCTATCAGCCAGATCACGCATCGTCACACCGCCGCGCACTCAAGGCCCAGCAGCCGCGCGACGCGCTCGACCGCCCCGCGCACGTGACCCACCCCCAGCGCGACGTGGTGCGTCGGGCCGTGGGCGCACCAGGCGTCCATGAACTCGGCCGGGGGCAGCCCGAAGCGCAGGCGCGAGTTGGTGTTGCCGATCCGCATCGTCGGGCCGGGGAGCGACTCGCCCTCGGCCACCAGCAGCTTCAGCCGCCCCTCGGCCGTCTGGGTCGTACCCAGGATCGTGACCGGGCCGGTCTTGACCTGAAACTCCACCGAGAGGCCGTAGCCGCGCTTGCCGTGGTACAGCCCGAGGCCGCGCAGCTTCGGCCGGCGATCCGAGATCGCGATGTGCCCGGGGCCGTCGTGTCCCATCAGCAGGAAGTGGTCGACGAAGTCCATCGCGTAGAACTCGGTGTAGGAGCCGCCCACCTCGAGCCGGTCCAGCATCAGCATGGAGAGGCAGGTCTTGAGGTCCCCCTCGCCGCTGCACGGCACGCCGCGGGCGGTGAGCAGCGAGTTGCCGACAATCAGGCCGGCGCCGATCTGCTCGTACAGGTTGCCGCCGAGCCCGCGGTAGTAGTAGGTGAGCCCGTCCAGCCGGAAGTCCTCCACCAGCCGGTCGAGCCCGCAGGCGACCCGCGCCGACCACGCCAGCGCCTCGGGCGTCACCGGCTGCGAGATGCGGTCGCTGCCCGGCTCGGCAACCTCGAACACCTCCAGGATGGCGCGCGTCTTGGCCGTCACCTCGTCCTCGGTCGCCGCCTCGACGCGCGCCGCCAGGTCGTCCATCTCCAGGACCTCGACGTGCGCGCCGACCTGGGCGTGGACCATGGTGAAGTCGGAGTACATGTCGAGCATGCCGGGGTAGGTGTGGCCGAGGAACCCGACGCGGCTGTGGGCCAGGGCGCGCGCGACGCCCGCAGCGCGCACCCAGTCGGCGATGATGCCCCAGGCGCGCGGGTCGTCGAACAGCTGCCCGGAGACGACCTGGAACGGGATGCGGCTGCGGGCGAACGCGTTGGCGATCTCAGGGACGCAGCAGGCGCAGCAGTTGGCGAGCCACTCGGCGGTGTCCACCTGCTCGTAGTCGAGCTGCGCGGTGGGCTGGAGGTTGAGCACCAGCACCGGGCGGCGGGCGCGTTGAACGGTGGGAAGCACCTGGGACGAGGTGGCGTACGTCGCCACGTAGCAGACCAGCAGGTCGACCTGCTCGCGGGCGAACATGTCGCCGGCGTCTGCGGCGGCGAAGGGGGTGTCGACCAGGCCGGCCGAGACGACCTCGGCGCCGATGGCGCCGAGGTGCTCCTCGACGACGCGCTGGTAGCCCTCCAGGCGCTCCTTGAGCCCCTCGAACTGCGGCCAGTAGGCGGCCAGGCCGATGCCGAACACACCGATGCGCGCGGCGGGTGCGTGACGCTGAGGCTGGTTGCTCATAGGTTTTGTGCGGTCTCCTCGTTGAGATGTCGACGTGAGCATGGGAAACCATACCGCCGGCCCGGCCATGTGTCAACCGCCGCGCGAGCCGCTCGCGCGGCGGCGTGAACGGGGGTGACATCTGATAGAATGTCTAGCCGCAGGCCGTCCAGCATAGCCAAGACTCCTCCGCCGCCGGTGGCACGCCGCGCATGCTTACCCCCGCCGAGCAGACCCGGGCCATTGGCACCGCCACCACCGCCACCCACCGGCTGTAGGCTCAGAAGCCACTCTCTTGGAGAAAGAACCATGCGTCAGCTCATCGCGCACGACCCCTTCCGGCATCTCCCGGTCAACCAGCGCTGGTACAGCCGCGGGCTCTGGCCATGCTCCTGGGTCGGTGCCGCAGGCCCGCTTCTCCCCCCGTTCGTCACGGCCTACCGCCGCCGCTTCGCCCTCGAGAGCGGCGCCGCCGTCCGCGTGCACGTCAGCGCCGACGAGCGCTACGAGCTGTTCCTGGACGGCGAGCGCGTCGGCCGCGGGCCCGAGCGCGGCGAGCCACGCCACTGGCGCTTCGACACTTACGATCTCCCGCTCGCGGCGGGCGACCACGTGCTCGTTGCGCGGGTCTGGTCGCTTGGCGAGCACGCCCCCGGCGCGCAGATGACGGTGGCGCCCGGGTTCCTGCTGGCCCCGCAGGACGAGGCGCTCGTCCCGCTGCTGGGCACCGGGCACGCACCGTGGGAGGTCAAGCAGCTCGACGGCTACGGCTTCGAGCCGATCGTCTGGCCGGGCGACTACGTGTACTTCGCGGTCGGCGCGCAGTTCACGCTCGACGGAGCGCGCTTCCCCTGGGGCTTCGAGCACGGCGCGGGCGAGGGCTGGGAGCCCGCCCGCACCACCGCCCCGGCCACGAGCACGGCCCGGCCCGAGTACACGCCCGTGCGCCTGCTCACCCCCGCACAGCTCCCAGCCATGCTCGACCAGCCGGTCCAGGGCCTGCGCGTACGCTTCGCCGGCCCGGTCACGAGCGGCCCGATCCGCGCGGCAGAGGGCGCCCCCGACGAGCAGGCCGGCTGGCAGGCGCTGCTCGACCGCGGCGCGCCGCTGGTGGTCCCGGCCGGCGCTGCGCGGCGCGTGCTGCTCGACCTCGGCGTGTACACCTGCGCCTACCCCGAGCTCGTGGTCTCGGGCGGGGCGGGGGGCGAGCTTGGGCTGCGCTGGGCCGAGTCGCTCTACGACGCCCCCGAGGGCCACGCCAAGGGCCAGCGCGACGCGGTGGAGGGGAAGTTCTTCCGCGGCATCGGCGACACCTGGCGGCCGGACGGCGGGGCGCGCCGCCGCTTCGACACGCTCTGGTGGCACTGCGGCCGCTTCCTCGAGCTGACCGTCCGCACCGGCGCCGAGCCGCTGACGGTGGAGGGCATCACGCTCCACGAGACCCGCTACCCGCTGGAGGCCGATGTGCGGCTCGCCGCCAGCGACGACCGGCTGGCCGGCGTGGCCCGCGTGGCCGTCCGCTCACTGCAGATGTGCGCCCACGAGACCTACATGGACTGCCCGTACTGGGAGCAGCTTATGTACGTGGGCGACACCCGGCTGCAGGCGCTGGTCACCTACGTACTGACCAGCGACGACCGGCTGCCGCGCGCGGCGCTGCGCCACTTCGACGACTCGCGGCTGCCCTCGGGGCTGACGCAGTCGCGCTACCCGAGCCGCGTCACCCAGGTGATCACGCCCTTCGCGCTCTGGTGGGTAGGCATGGTACACGACTACGCGCTGTGGCGCGACGACGCGGCGCTCGTGCGCGACCTGCTGCCGGGGGTCCGCGCCGTGATCGACGGCTTCAGCCGCTTCCTGAACTCCGATGGGCTCATCGAGGCGCCGGCGGGCTGGAACTTCATGGACTGGGCGCCGGAGTGGCACGCGGGCGTGCCGCCGGAGGGGGAGCTCGGGGTGAGCGGGCCGATCGGCTGGCTGTATGTCTACGCGCTGGAGCGCGCAGCGCAGCTCGAGGAGTGGCACGGCGAGCCGGAACTGGCGGCTCGGGCACGCCGCCTGGCCGCCAACCTGGCCGAGCGCCTGGATGCCGCCCTGTGGGATGAGGGGCGCGGCCTGCTGGCCGACGACCTGGCGCGCGCGCACTTCTCCGAGCACACCCAGTGCCTGGCGCTGCTCAGCGGCCACCTGCGCCCGGGGCGCCGGCCGGCCATCGAGCAGGGCCTGCTGGGCGACCCCTCGCTGACCCGCACGACGATCTACTTCTCGCACTACCTGCTCGAGACCTACGCGCAGCTCGGGCGGATCGACGCGCTCTGGGAGCGGCTGTCGCTGTGGTTCGAGCTGCCGCACCAGGGCTTCACGACCACGCCGGAGATGCCCGAGCCGACGCGCTCGGACTGCCACGCCTGGGGGGCGCACCCGCTGTACCACATCTTCGCGACGCTGCTGGGCGTGCAGCCCGCGGCGCCCGGCTTCCGCAGCGTACGCATCGCGCCGCAGCTCGGGCCGCTCACGGCGCTGCGCGGCGAGATACCGCACCCGGCCGGCGCTGTCGTGGCGGACCTGGCGGTGGACGGCGGGCGGCTGTCGGGGACCGTCGCGCTCCCGGAGGGCGTCGCCGGCGAGCTAGCCTGGCGTGGGGCGCGCCAGCCGCTCGCTCCGGGCGCCCAGACCGTTGTGCTGGAGGTGGCCGGCTCCGACGCGTAGACAATCGCGTGCTCGCGCGCGAGCGCTGGATCTGCACGCCGGTGCGCGAGCGAGGTCCCCACTAGCGTTCACACGCTCACCGCCCGCCGAGCCAGCGCACCCGGCGCAGCCCGCGATCCTGATCGTGGATGACATGCGCTACCGCATCCAGCTGCGGCGCCTGGTTGCCAAGAGCGCGGCGATGTACTCGTCCTCGAGGCCGAGAACATCGCCGCCGCCCTACGCCTGGCCGCGAGCACCCACCCCCGGCTCGCCTTCGTCGACGTGGTGCTCGGGACCGAGAGCTGAACCCACGTCCAATCCCAGGTGTCGCTGTTGGATTATAATCTGTGCCTGCACCCCGCAGACGAGCCTGACAACACGACCTCACACCGTCGATAGTCGATGATAGGAACACACTCATGGCCCCCAGCCAGCACCCGGCAGACAGCCACGATTTCATTCGTGTCCAGGGCGCCCGGGAGAACAACCTGAAGAACGTCAGCATCGCGATCCCCAAGCGGCGGCTGACGGTGTTCACCGGTGTCTCTGGCTCGGGCAAGTCGTCGCTGGTGTTTGGCACCATCGCGGCAGAGTCACAGCGGCTGATCAACGAGACCTACAGCGCGTTCGTGCAGGGATTTATGCCGACGCTGGCCCGGCCCGAGGTTGATGTTCTGGAAGGGCTGACGACTGCGATCATCGTGGACCAGGAGCGGATGGGGGCCAATGTCCGCTCGACGGTGGGCACCGCGACGGACGCCAACGCGATGCTGCGCATTGTCTTCAGCCGGCTCGGCCAGCCCCACATCGGCTCCCCCAACGCTTACTCCTTCAACGTCCCCTCGGTGAGGGCCAGCGGCGCCATCACGATCGAGCGCGGCGCGGGCAAGACGAAGACCGAGAAAGCGACCTTCACCCGGCTCGGCGGCATGTGCACGCGCTGCGAGGGCATGGGCTCGGTAACAGACTTCGACCTGTCACAGCTGTACGACGATAGCAAGTCGCTCAACGAGGGCGCGCTGAGAGTCCCGGGCTACAGCACGGACGGCTGGTACGGCCGCATCTTCAGCGGCTGCGGCTTCTTCGACCCGGACAAGCCGATCCGCACGTTCACCAAGAAAGAGCTCCAGGACCTGCTCTACAAAGAGCCCACGAAGATCAAGGTTGACAACATCAACCTGACGTACGAGGGGCTGATCCCGAAGATCCAGAAGTCGTTCCTGTCCAAGGACGTCGAGGCGATGCAGCCCCACATCCGCGCCTTCGTCGAGCGCGCGGTGACGTTCGCCACCTGCCCGGAGTGCGGCGGCACCCGGCTCACCGAGGCGGCTCGCTCGTCGAAGATCAAGGGGATCAGCATCGCCGACGCCTGTGCGATGCAGATCAGCGACCTCGCCGACTGGGTGCGCGGCCTGGATGAGCCTTCGGTGGCGCCGCTGCTCGAAGCGCTGCGGCAGACGCTGGACTCATTCGTGACGATCGGGCTGGGCTATCTCTCGCTCGACCGGCCGTCGGGCACGCTCTCGGGCGGCGAGGCGCAGCGCACGAAGATGATCCGCCACCTCGGCTCGTCGCTCACCGACGTGACCTACGTCTTCGACGAGCCCACCATCGGCCTCCACCCCCACGACATCCAGCGCATGAACGCCCTGCTGCTACAGCTCAGGGACAAGGGCAATACGGTGCTCGTCGTGGAGCACAAGCCGGAGGCGATCGCGATCGCCGACCACGTCATCGACCTCGGGCCGGGCGCGGGCACGGCGGGCGGCGCCGTCTGCTACGAGGGGAGTGTCGCGGGCCTGCGGGCCAGCGGGACGCTCACCGGGCGCCACCTCGACGACCGGGCGTCACTCAAGGCGGCGGTGCGCGCGCCCGCGGGCATGCTGGAGATCCGCGGCGCCAACGCCAACAACCTGCAGAACGTCGACGTCGACATCCCGCTCGGCGTGCTGGTGGTGGTGACCGGCGTGGCCGGGTCGGGGAAGAGCTCGCTGATCTACGGCTCGGTGTCGGGACGAGACGGAGTGGTGTCGGTCGACCAGGGCGCGATCCGCGGCTCGCGGCGGAGCAACCCGGCGACGTACACCGGGCTGCTCGACCCGATCCGCACCGCGTTCGCGAAGGCGAACGGCGTGAAGCCGGCACTTTTCAGCGCCAACTCCGAGGGCGCCTGCCCCAGCTGCAACGGCGCCGGCGTGATCTACACCGACCTGGGGATGATGGCCGGCGTCGCCACTCCCTGCGAGGAGTGCGAGGGCCGGCGGTTCCAGGCCTCAGTCTTGGACTATCACCTCGGCGGGCTCAACATCGCCGAGGTGTTCGACCTGTCGGTCGAGGAGGCGGTCGAGTTCTTCGGCGGCGGCGAGGCGCGCGTACCGGCCGCGCACGCCATCCTGCGGCGCATGGCCGACGTGGGGCTCGGCTACCTGCGGCTCGGCCAGCCGCTCACCACGCTGTCGGGCGGCGAGCGGCAGCGGCTGAAGCTCGCGACGCACATGGGCGCCGACGGGGGCGTCTACGTGCTTGACGAGCCGACCACCGGGCTGCACCTGGCCGACATCGAGCAGCTGCTCAAGCTGCTGGACCGGCTGGTGGACTCCGGCAAGTCGGTCATTGTGATCGAGCACCACCAGGCGGTGATGGCGCACGCCGACTGGATAATCGACCTCGGGCCGGGCGCGGGCCACGACGGCGGGAGGGTCGTGTTCGAGGGCTCCCCCGCAGCTCTGGTGGAGGCGAAGTCGACGCTGACCGGCGAGCACCTGGCGGCGTTCGTCGGCGCGCATCATCACGTATAGACGACACCCTCCGGCTGCGCGGGGTGATCGGCTTCGGCGACTTCCAGGGCAGCGCGCCGATCGTCGACCTTGCGAACCTACAGATGAACGACCCGGATGTGGTGGTGCGGGCGGCTCGCGAAACGCTGGCGCGAGGGCGCGCTGAAACGTGCTGAGGAGAGGGGCGACGAGCCCACGCGCGGCCCCGCCCTACGAAACGAGGACTGATCATTGTGAGCACACCCGACGACATCCCCCTCATGTCCGCCGCGCCGAAGACGGTCAAGGTCCACGCCCGCGGCGAAGACTTCCGCATCGTGCAGGTCCACGGCACCCTGCTCGTATGCTCCAAGGCCCACGGCAACTGCTGCTGCGGCTGGACCGAGAAGGGCCGTGCGCCGGTCAACCAGGCGCTCTACGAGCAGGAGTGGGAGCAACGGCGCATCCGCAACAAGGTCCACCTGAGCTTCACCGGCTGCCTCGGCCCCTGCGCCGTGGGTAACAGCGCCCTGCTCCAGCTCTTCGGCCAGTCGATCTGGTTCAAAGATCTGAACGACGACCGCTTCATCCCGCAGATCTTCGGCTACATCGAAGCGATGCTGCGCGCGGGGCAGGTGCTCCTGCCGGAGGGCGAGCTCGCCGAGCACGTGTACGCGCGCTACCTACCCGCGCCGCAGGGAGCCGGTGAGTTGCTGATCGCGGGGGCCGAGGAGGACGACGGCGCGGGGCTTGAGCGGCTCGACCCGGTCTGCCTGATGGATGTGGACCCCGCTACCGCGCGCTGGAAGTCCGAGTACGGCGGCCGCACCTACTTCTTCTGCGCCCCCGGGTGCAAGAAATCCTTCGACCGCGACCCAGCGGCGTACGTCGCCGAGGTCCCGTGACCTCCGCGCCTCACAGCGCCCTGGTCGTCGACGACGAGCAACACCTGCGCGAGCTCGTCCGGGGCTACCTGGAGCGCGAGGGCTTCGCAGTGCACGTCGCCGACAATGGCCGCACTGCGCTGGAGCTGGCCCGGCAGCACGAGCCAACCGTGGTGGTGCTGGACCTGATGCTGCCGGAGGTGGACGGGCTGGAGGTGTGCCGCAGGCTTCGCACCTTCTCCGACGCCTACGTGATCATGCTCACCGCGAGGGCCGAGGAGATCGACCGCATCATCGGCCTGGAGGTCGGCGCCGACGACTACCTCACCAAGCCGTTCTCGCCGCGTGAGCTCGTGGCCCGCGTCCGCGCCATGCTGCGCCGCCCCCGCGAGGGGAGCGCCGGGCCGGGGTCTGCGGCCCCCCCGCTTGACGTCCCGCCGCCGCAGCACTTCGGCGACCTCACTATCGACCACGGCCGGCGCGAGGTATCCCTGCGCGGCGCGGCGCTCCCCCTGACACCGCTCGAGTTCGCCCTGCTCACGAGCCTCGCCGCCCACCCCGGCCGCGTCTTCACCCGCGCCCAGCTCCTCGAGCGCGTCTGGGGCCAGGACTACTTCGGCGACGACCACGTGGTAGACGTCCACATCGCCAACCTGCGCAAGAAGCTGGGCGACGATCCCGCCGCGCCGCGCTTCGTCGAGACGGTGCGCGGGGTCGGCTACCGCTTCGCCGGGAGGGGCGCGTGATCCCGCTCCGCCGCGGCCTGCGCGCCCGCCTGTTCCTGGCGCACCTGCTGGTGATCGCCGTCGGCGTCGGCACGCTGCTCCTCACCACCCTGCTCGTCGCACCGAACATCCACGAGCGCCTGATGGCCGGGATGATGGGGCCGGGTACTCCGATGATGGGCGGCGCAATGATGGGCGGGATGGAGGACGCTCTCGCGGTAGCCTTCCGCAGCGCGATGGTGCAGGCGCTGCTGCTGAGCGGGAGCGCGGCCGTGCTCGCCGCCGTCATCGTCAGCCTGGTGGTCTCGGCGCGCATCGTCACGCCTGTCAAGCGGCTGCTGGCAGCGAGCGAGCGCATCGCCGCCGGGCGCTACGCTGAGCGCGTGCCGGAGGGCGATCGCGACGAGCTGGGCGCCCTCGCGGCCCAGTTCAACACCATGGCCGCCGAGCTCGAGGCCGCCGAGCGGCGGCGGGTGCTCCTGATCGGCGATGTTGCCCACGAGCTGCGCACGCCGCTGGCGACGATCGAGGGCTACGCCGAGGGGCTGCTGGACGGGGTGGTGGAGCCGACGCCCGAGACCTGGGCGGTGCTGCACGACGAGGTGGGGCGGCTGCGGCGGCTGGTCACGGACCTCCAGGAGCTATCCCGCGCCGAGGCCCGGCAGCTCGCGCTGCACCTGAGCGCGGCGATGCCCGATGCGCTGGTGGCGCAGGCGACGGCGCGCGTCGCGCCGCAGTTCGCGGACAAGGGCATCGCGCTCACGCAGGACGTCGCGCCAGGCCTCCCGGCGGTGCGCGCCGACGCCGACCGCATCCTCCAGGTGCTGATCAACCTGCTCGGCAACGCGCTCCGCTACACCCCTGAGGGCGGTGCGGTGACCGTGCGCGTCACTGGGAGCTGCGGCGACGTGGTCTTCTCGGTCGCCGACAGCGGCATCGGCATCGCGCCGGAGCACCTGCCGCACGTCTTCGAGCGTTTCTACCGGGTGGACCGGGCGCGCTCACGGGCGCTCGGCGGCAGCGGCATCGGCCTGACCATCGCCAAGGCGCTCGTCGAGGCACACGGGGGGCGCATCTGGGCCGAGAGCGCCGGCCTTGGTCGGGGCGCCACCTGCTCCTTCGCGCTGCCCCGCGCCTGACCTTGCTGTCCGAGCCGCGCAGCGCGCCGCAGGCTGCTCCAGCCTGATTTCATCAATCACCCCTCAGGTGCGACTCAGCGCGCCCTCAGCAACCTCCGCCATACTTCCTCATATCCGGCCTGCTCGCCGGCCGGCCTCATCTCTCGAAAGGAGCCTCTCCGTGCCGCTCCACGCGCTCCGCCTCCTCGCGGCGCTCCTGCTCGCCGTGCTCACGCCGGGCCTCGTGCTCGCTGATGGTGCGGCTCAGGCGACCGCTCAAGTGATTGACGGCTACACCGTCGCTCTTTCTCTGCCGCCCAGCCGCGTCCAGACGGGCCCGAACGACGTGACCGTCACCTTACGTGCGCACGATGGCGCGGCCGTGACTGACGCCCTGGTATCGGTGGCGGTCGTCGCCTATGCCGCTGAGAGCGGCCACGGCGATAGCCACGGCGAGTCACCCGCCACCGCCGAGCCCGCACCGCAGACCGATGATCACGGACATGGCGCCAGCGCGCCTGCGGCCGACAGCCACGAGGCCACCGACAGCCACGAGGCCACCGACAGCCACGAGGCCACCGACAGCCACAAGACCACCGACAGCCACAAGACCACCGACAGCCACGGCGACGACCACGCCGCCGACAGCCACGGCCATGAGGCGATCCCAACCCGGCTCGAGGCCAGCTCTGAGACCGGCGCCTACCACGGGGTACTGCACTTCGAGCAGCCCGGCACCGCCACCGTCACCGTCGCCTTCACCGTGGACGGCGATGAGCGTGCCGCCCTCTTCGCCGTCCCCGTCGTCCAGGCGCGGCCACGGGCGCTCGTGCTCGGCGGCTTCGCCCTCGTCAACGGCCTGGCGATCGTGGCCGCCGCCATCCTCAAGCGCCGCCTGCCGCAGAAGCAGCACAGCAAGCCCGCGGCCGCTCGCCCCGCCGTCATTCCGCTGACCGCCGCGCCTGCGGCTGAAGAGGAGCGCCCCGCATGAGCACGCCCTCCCTACCGACCCGCAATCTCCTCAACAACCGCCTGGTGGCGGCCGTGATGCGCAGCCGCTGGTACCCCGGCATCCTGCAGTGGATCACCGCCTCGGTCTTCACCGTCATCATGTACCAGCTGCTCGTCGGGCCGGACAAAGCGCACGACAACCTTGGCACCGCGCTCACCTGGGTGCTGTGGTGGCCGCTCATCCCGATCATCTTCCTGTTCCTCGGCCGCTTCTGGTGCGCCATCTGCCCCTTCGCCACCCTCAGCGACGCCGTGCAGAAGCTCGTCGGTAACCGCCGCCCCGCGCCCCAGCTCCTCAAGAGCTACGGCATCTGGATCATCGACGCCGCCTTCATCGCCATCACCTGGGCCGACCACGTCTACGGCGTGGTCGAGTCCCCCTGGGGCTCGGGCGTCCTGCTGCTGCTGCTCACCACCGGCGTCGTCATCTCTGGCGCGTTCTTCGAGAAGCGCGCCTGGTGCCGCTACCTGTGCTTCCTGGGCGGCATGTCCGGCAACTACGCCCGCACCGGCATGATCGCCCTGCGCGCCACGCCCGAGATCTGCGCCAGCTGCAAGGTCGGCGCGCCCTGCTTCAACGGCGGCGCGGCGGCCCCAGCCTGCCCGATGGGAGAGTTCCCGCGCACCATGGACAGCAACGCCCGCTGCAACCTGTGCGCCAACTGCATCAAAAACTGCCCGTACGACTCGATCACGCTCGCCGTGCGCCCGCCGACGAAGGAGCTGTGGTACATCCGCAAGCCCAAGCTGGAGGAAGCATTCCTGGCGGTGGTGATCATGGGCATCGTGTTCGTGCAGAACGTGACAATGCTCGAGGTCTGGCAGGGCATCCTGACATGGCTGGAGGGCGTCGTCGGCACCGACAGCTACGCGGTCACGTTCACGATCACCTTCCTGATCGCGATGGCGATCCCGATCGGGATGCTCGCGGCGGCGGCGGCTGGCGCGAGCAAGCTGAACGGCGATACGCTCGCGGGCAACATCACCAAGTTCGGCTACGCGATCATTCCGCTGGACGTGGCCGGGCACGTGGCGCACAACCTGTTCCACCTGCTGGCCGAGGGCAAGGCGGTGGTGTACACGGCCATGCCGTTCTTCGGGCAGCCGATCCCCGAGGCCTCGCCCGCGCTGCTGGGCAGCACAGCGATCCAGCTGCTCCAGTACGTGCTGGTGGCGCTGGGGGTGCTGGGCTCGCTCTACACGGCCTACCGCATCGCCAAGAGCAACTACGGGGCGACGAAGACCTGGCCGGCGTTCGCGCCCTACGCGGCGCTGATCGCGGTGCTGGGGGTGATCAACGTCTACCTCTTCATCCTGCCGATGGCGATGCGCATGTAGCGCCTGGCCGCGGCTCAGCGGGCCGAGGGACGATGTCGGTGCGCGGTACCGGCCGCCAGAAGGGGACCATGGGCACCACAGGCGAGAGCACGCGGGACAGCACAGCAGCGCGGGTCACCCTGGCGCTCAGCGGCTTCAGACCGCACAGCGGCAGTTGGCAGGCGCTCGAGCAGGCATTCGTACGGCAGCCAGGTGTCCGCTACGCCTACGTGTGCGCTGAGACCGAGATGGCCTACGTGGTGTACGACCCGACTCTGGTGTGTCCGGACCAGCTCGTGGCGGCCGCGGCTCAGGCCGGGTTCTGCGCCGAGACGCCCGAGCCGCGGTGATCGGCAAGACTCAATCACGCCGGTGCAGCCGTTTCCGCTTCGGGCAGCTGCACAGGCGCCGCCGGATGCAGGTTACGCCACTTTGCGCGCCAGCAGGACCGTCGTATCCCCGCGCACGGCTCACGGCTGAGCGACGAGCGACAAACACCCGGCTGTCATGGGCGCCGCAACACGGCCGGCGATGTGATCATGGCTCGCGGCGCCTCCACGTGGCCGTGCGTGCGCGTGTAGAGGAAGTACTTCTCGAACGCCAGCCTGGCCCAGTGCGCCTGCGGGCCGGGAATGATGAACGCCAGGTACCGCGCCCCTAGCATGTGGTCGCCCAGGATCATCATGCCCATATCGCCGGTGTCTATGATGCAGTAGGCCTGGATCAGCCAGAAGGGCATCGTCTTGCGCTCGCTGTCGCCCTTGATTGCGTGCCGCGGTGCGGTGTGGCGTGCCTCTCGGTGATATGATGGCGCGTGGCATCCTGTGGTTACCCGGCGTAAGCCGATGTTTCGTTACGAATTCGCAACCTGCTATACTGGCAGCGCGTCTATCGCCCACCATCGTCCGACAGGTAACGTCTCACCGACGGACGTCATCATAGCTGTGCGAGAGGCATATGCCCGGACCGACTATCGACCTGTCGATCTACGCGAGTGAGGAGCAGCTGCTCGCCGGGCTGCGCCGTCACGAGCCTGACGCCTGTACATGTCTGGTAAAGCGCTTCGCGCCGCTGGTCTACGCGCGGGTGCTGAGACTGCTCGGCGACCCGGATGAGGCCGAGGGCGCGCTCCAGGCCACCTTCATCAGCGCCTGCGCCAAGTTCGACAGCTACGAGGGCCGTGGCGGGCTCGGCACCTGGCTCTACCGCATCGCCACCAACCAGGCGCTGATGGAGCTGCGCCGCGCCCGGCCGCAGATATCGATTGACGACATGGCGGAGACACTCGGGCCCGACGATGTGCCGCATCGGCTCCAGTCCTGGCCCGCCGACCCGGCGGCGCTCACACTCGACCACGAGCTCTCCGAGCAGCTGGATGCGGCGCTGCGGGCGCTGACAGAGGGGATGCGCACGGTGTTCGTGTTGCGCGAGCTGCACGGGCTCACTACCGAAGAAACAGCCGCCGCGCTCGGTCTCAGCGAGAGTGCGGTCAAAGTGCGGCTGCATCGCGCCCGGCTCCGGCTGCGCGAGCTGCTCGCGGGGTACCTGTCGGCCGACGACCACACGCCAGGGGAAGGGGCTTGATATGGCACGCCACACCCACACTGCGGAGGAATGTCGGCGGCTGCTCGGCCAGCTGAACGACTACGTGGACGGCGACCTGGCCGACGATCTGTGCTCGGCGCTTGAGACACATCTGGACGGCTGCAAGGACTGCCGCGTGGTGCTCGACAGCCTCACGAAGACCATTGGCCTGTACCGCGGGCTGCGCGAGGTGGCGGTGGCGCTGCCCCACGATGTCGAGACACGGCTCCTGGAGCGGCTGAGGCTCGGCCGCTCCACGCGCTGAGCCGAGCGGCGGCAGAGACGGGCGTGGCTACGAGTAGAACGCCGGCTTGCCTGCCGGGGTCCCTGCTCACCTGATGGTTCATCCTCCAGGGAGACGCTCCAGCAGACGCCGGGTTGCGGCAGCCACCTCGGCGACGGCCATGTCGAACGCCTCCTGGTTGGCTTTGGAGGGCGTGCGGTAGCCGCTGATCTTGCGCACGTACTGGAGCGCCGCCGCCCGCACCTCGTCCTCGGTCGCGAGTATCTCTGCCTGCCGCAGCTGCTTGATGCTTCGGCACATCGTGGCCTCCCTCTCGCCGGTCGCCTCTCCCCGCGCGCTCGATCACCGACGCTCCCGATAATGCGTCGCTCGATCACAATCATATGAGCGAAACATATCTGGGGGACTTGCTCGCGCCCTGCTCCCGCACCTGCTCGAGCGCCGCCCGCCTCTGACCGCAGCGCTGCTGGTGAGGGTCATCTGAGGCGGGCTGTGGCACGGCTACGCCGACTACTTCGGCCTCGGCGATCAGGGCTGGGCGACGTGGTCACTGCTGCTGCTCGGCCCCGGCCTGATCAGCGCCTGGTCGCTGATCCGGACACGCGCGTACCAGCATACGCGGCGTATACTGGGCCGGAGGCGCAGGGCGTACAAAGCATCACTTCGGGCTGGAAAGCGCAGCTACGAACCACGCCTGTTGGAACGTCTCCTCTGACTCGCGGAGATGCTCCTGCATTGCCTGACGCGCGCCGATACGATCGCCTGCGCGGATCCGCTCATAGATTGCCGTGTGGTGCCGATATGCCTTCTGTGCGGTGTCGGGCAGCCGCGCACCGGCACGTCGAACCTCCACAAGCATATCGGCAATTGAGCCAAGCAGGATGCCATAGACCGGGTTCTGAGTGGCGGCTGCAATCACCGCGTGGAAGGCAACATCAGCGGTTGCCCACAGCTCGACATCGGCTGCGTGACGCTCCATCTGTTGAAGCTGCGCTTCCATCAGCGTGATGTCTGCCGGCGTACGTCGTTCTGCAGCCAGCCCTGCGATCTCGACCTCAAGCAGCCGCCGTACCTCGTGGAGATGGGTGAAAGCTACGGCGTTGGTGCCACTGCGCAGCATGATCGTCACCAGCTCCGAGACGAGTGCCGAATCGGGCGCGCGCACCACCGTTCCCCCACCACGACGCACGTCGAGGAGGCCTTTCACGGCCAGGACACGCACTGCCTCACGGACCACTGTCCGGCTGACGCCAAGCAGCTCGCACAGCTCACGCTCCGACGGCAGTTTTTCTCCTGGCTTCATCCCGTTGTCAACTACCAGCCGCTGCAATTGGGCCGCGACTTGATCTGAGAGCCGCTCGCTACGCGCAACTCGCTGAAGCTGTTCCATCGGTTCTACGAACCCTCTCCCACTCACGCTTCCCAAAATAGTTCCACACAAACCAATCGGTTTGGTGGGTGGGTTTCAGGGAGGGCTTGGCCCTCCCTGGCTCTCCCTTCCCGAACCACTTCTGTGGCTTTATTTAGAGGAGCACTCACCTGTTGTATAACATCGTATCATTTAATGGAAGCATGTCAAGCAAGTAGGCACAAGTTCTATCGCAGAGCTCCTTTTCCCAACTGTTATGACGTGAATTGAACTCTTAGGATCTATCTCTTGACAGAAACCCGTCAAAAACGTAGTATGACATCATACCTTCTCTTCAGAGAATAACGCGGAGGGGGCGTCGCTATGGAAGATATCCGCATCGCTATCTTTGGTTGTGGCTTCTGGGCACGATACCAGCTCGCCGCCTGGCGTGAGC